>CAJFUP010000022.1 GCA_904420225.1 uncultured Lachnospiraceae bacterium | reverse complement strand
TTTTTCCGCTAAGCATGATGTTTCCTCCATATTATTTCCGGGAAGGGCGTCTCCCAAAGGCGCTTCCCCCCTTCTTTTGCCGGACAGACAACAGATTCCTTTCCCGTCTGTTGGACTGCTCCCATCATACTACATTCTGCCCCGAAAGTAAATCAATTTCCTACCCATTCCCGCAGCGTCCCGCTGCTTAAAAGATTGCTTTTTCATTTCTTCCATTGTATAATGGCGTAAGAAAATTTGGCCGCCTGCAAGACAACGGCGAAAAAGCACAGGGAGGTATTCTCATGATCTTGGCCATCAACGTGGGAAATACAAATATAACCGTTGGGTGTATCGATCGAACCCAAACCTATTTTGTGGAGCGGATCTCCACCCAATTAAATAAGACAGAGCTGGAATACGCCATTACTCTGAAAAATATCATGGAGCTGTATCAGATATCCGCTTCCCTTGTGGAGGGAGGCATCGTTTCATCGGTGGTCCCGCCTTTGTCAGAAACCATCCGCCAATCTGCCATGAAAATCATCGGGCGGGATGTGAAGCTGGTGGGGCCCGGTGTGAAGAACGGCCTGAATATTCAGATCGATAATCCGGCACAGCTGGGCAGTAACATGGTGGTCGATGCCGTGGGCGCCATGGAATCATACCAGCTTCCCATCATCATCATTGACATGGGCACCGCCACATCCATTTCTGTCATCAATCAGAAGGGCTGCTACGTGGGGGGCGTTATCATGCCCGGGCTGAACAGCGCACTGGAATTTCTGGCCATTCGCACATCCCAGCTTCCCAAGATCAGCTTGGAAGCCCCTCAGCACACCATTGGAAAAAACACGGTTTCCTGTATGCAAAGCGGGGCTGTATACGGCACCGCATCCATGCTGGACGGCATGATTGACCGAATTACTGCAGAACTGGGAGAGCCCGCCACCGTGGTATCCACTGGGCGTCTGGCCCGCTTCATTTCCCCCTACTGTAGGCACTCCATTACTTACGATGACAGCCTGATGCTGCGGGGCCTCCTGTCCATATATGAAAAGAATAGAAATACCGGCCGGAAAGGAGATCGGACATGATTTTAGCCATCGATATCGGCAATTCCAACATCGTCATTGGAATCCTGGAACACAAACGAGTTCTCCACGAGGAGCGCCTGTCCACCAATCACCGTCAAACTGAGGTGGAATACGCCATTTCCATTAAAAATATTCTGGATATCAACCACATTTCCCCATCACAGCTGGAAGGCGGTATTCTATCCTCTGTGGTTCCCCCCATATCCGGAACCGTAAAACGGGCTGCGGAAAAAATTCTGGGAAAAGAAATTTTGCAAGTGGGTCCCGGTCTGAAGACCGGACTCAACCTCAAAGTGGATAATCCATCGGCTCTGGGCTGTGACCGTGTGGTGGATGCTGTGTCTGCACTCCACCATTACCCCTCCCCCCTGATTCTATTTGATATGGGGACAGCCACCACCATTTCCGCCATGGATCATGAGGGAAGCTATCTGGGCGGCGTCATCCTGCCAGGCGTAAAAGTAGCTCTGGAGTCATTGACGCTGAACACATCTCAACTCCCCAAAATCAGTCTGGATGCCCCCAAAAACGCGATCTGCACCAATACCGTGGACAGCATGAAAAGCGGCGTCATATTTGGCCATGCCGCCCTCATTGACGGCATGATAGACCGTATCAGCTGCGAGCTGGAAGGAACGCCCACTGTGGTGGCCACCGGTGGTCTGGCGCGATTTATCATTCCTCACTGTCACCATGATATCATCTACGATCGAGATCTTCTTCTGAAAGGCCTTTACATTTTATATCGAAAAAACAGCCGACGGGCATAAAAAAGCGTCTGGGATTGCAGCAGCCTTTTCCCAGACACTTTTTATTATGCCCAACGCGATCCCTTGAAGGGACTGCGCCTCACTCTCGATTTTATGCCTCTTTATTTTTAATCCGTTTCAAGACAATGGCCGTTCTGCTGGGCGTATAAATGAGGAAGCCATGCCTTCCATCGGGAATCTGTTCCGTCTTGTATACATACGTCTTGGATACGCGATCCTGTCCCCCAAACTGTTTTTCATCGGTTGACAAAATAACCTTATACTCCCCTTCTTCGGTCACGGGAATAAAATAACCGCGGAAGGAGCGATTGGGGTGAAAATTCATGACATAAATATCGTCTCCCTTTTCGTAAACCATAACTTTATCGCCCTGATGTACCCACAAATTATGTACATTCTCGGCGGTCAGCGTCTTTTCCTTCTTGGTCATGGCTATCATGGCCTTATCAAAATTATTCAGCCATTCATATTTTAGATCAGGGTTATCCACCAGGCTCCACTGGCGCCGACAATAATGGTAGCTCCAGTTGTTTCCCTCTCTGGGGAAATCGATCCACTCAGGATGCCCAAACTCATTTCCCATGAAGTTCAGATATCCCTCTCCGGCCAAAGTCAGCGTGATGAGCCGAATCATCTTGTGCAGAGCAATTCCCCGATCGATGATCATATTCTGGGTCTTTTTCTCCATGCTCCAGTACATTTCCTGATCACACAACCGGAACATGATGGTCTTATCACCCACCAAAGCCTGATCATGGGACTCGGCATATCCAATATTCTTTTCTTTTGGTCTTCTGCCGGTCAGCTCATACCACAGCCTCCACATATCCCAATTCTCATCAGGCACTTCCTTCAGCATCTTAATCCACAGATCCGGCACACCCATGGCCAGACGATAATCAAAGCCCACAC
>CAJFUP010000021.1 GCA_904420225.1 uncultured Lachnospiraceae bacterium | reverse complement strand
CTCCCTCCAGTTGTGTATTGTGCATAATACGTTACTTAAAACAACTGTTTGGGTATTTCCATAGCACGATTTATATTATAGCATATTCTAAAAATTCGTCAATCACTATTTTACAGATTTTTCACGAATTTTTCATTTTTTCGCTTATGGGCTATTGGATCTGTCCTTCCAGAATCTGCGCCGCCTTCTTCAGCGCCTCTTCTATACCGTCGGGATTCTTTCCTCCGGCCTGGGCCATATTGGGACGGCCGCCGCCGCCGCCTCCCACACAGGACGCAATACCCTTGATCAGATTACCGGCATGAGCGCCCGCCTTCATGGCTCCATCGGTGACCATGGTCAAAAGGCTGACTTTGCCGCCCGATGCGCTGGCCAGGACAATGACGCCTTCTCCCAACTTTTCCTTCAGCTGGTCGCCCAGATTTCTAAGCCCGTTCATATCCACATCACCGAGGCGGACTGCCAGGAGCTTCACACCCTTCACATCCTGAACCTGATCCATCACATCTCCCATGGATTCATTGGCCAACTTATCCTTCAGCTTCTCATTTTCCCAGTGGAGATGCTTGATCTCCTCCTGCATGGCTGCAATTTTGGCCGCCAATCCATCCGGCGTAGCCTTGGCCAGGGAGGCCGCCTCATGGAGCATCTCTTCCAGTCTCCTATAATGGGCCAATAAAGCCTCCCCTGTGAGAGCTTCGATACGACGCACTCCGGCGGCGATACCCGCCTCAGAAATGATACGGAAGGAATTGATGACGCCTGTGTTCTTGACATGGGTTCCGCCGCAGAATTCCATGGAAAAATCGCCCATGGATACCACGCGCACCGTTTCTCCATACTTCTCTCCGAACAGGGCCATGGCTCCTTTCTTTCTGGCCTCCTCAATATTCATAACTTCCGTCACCACCGGCAGATTCTCAGCAATCTTCTCATTCACCAGCTCTTCCACCCGGCGGATTTCCTCCGGTGTCATCGCCTGGAAATGGGTGAAGTCAAAGCGGAGACGATCTCTGGTCACCAGAGAACCGGCCTGCTCCACATGGTCGCCCAGTACTTGGCGGAGCGCTTTCTGAAGCAGATGGGTGGCGCTGTGATTTTTACAGGTGGATACACGGTTTCCCTCATCCACTCTCATGGTTACCTCATCACCCACAGCCAGCATACCGCTGACCATATGACCCACATGGCCTACTTTCCCGCCCTGCAGTTTGATGGTATCCAATACCTGGAATCTGCCTCCGTCCGTCTCGATCACGCCGATATCCCCCTGCTGGCCGCCCATGGTGGCGTAGAAGGGTGTGCGGTTCGTGATAATGGTACCATTTTGTCCGTCTGTCAGCGCCTGTACCAGCTCCTCCTCCGTGGTCAGCGCCGTGATAACCGCTTTTTCTGTCAGTGTCGTATATCCGTCAAACTCGGTGGTGAGGCTGGGGTCGATGGACTGATAAACTGTCACATCAGCCCCCATGTAATTGGTTGTTTTCCTTGCCCCTCTGGCCTGCTGCCGCTGATGATCCATGGCCTTTGCAAACCCTTCCTCATCTATGGTGAAATTCTTTTCTTCCAGAATTTCCTTGGTGAGATCCATGGGGAATCCATATGTGTCATACAGCTTAAAGGCATTTTCCCCGGACAGTACGGTTTCACCTTTGGCTGTCATTTCCTCTTCCATGTCGCCGAGAATACCCAGACCCTGATCGATGGTTTTATTGAATTTATTTTCCTCCTGGGTGATAACCTGAAGAATCATATTCTGCTTTTCACCCAGCTCCGGATACCCGTCCTTTGATGTGGCAATGACCGTCTTGGAAAGCTCGGCCAGGAATTCTCCCTGGATCCCCAAAAGTCTACCATGGCGGGCGGCACGGCGCAGCAGACGGCGCAGCACATAGCCGCGGCCCTCATTGGAAGGCATTATGCCATCGGATATCATAAATGTCACAGAACGGATATGATCCGTGATAAGGCGGATGGATACATCCTTTTTCTCATCCTCCTGGTACGTCACACCGGCAATCTGACAGATCCGGTCGCGAAGAGCCTTCATGGTGTCAATATCATACACGGAATCCACATCCTGCACCACCACGCCCAGACGCTCCAGCCCCATGCCGGTATCAATATTTTTTTGCGCCAAATCGGAGTAATGGCCTTTTCCATCATTGTTGAACTGGGAAAATACGTTATTCCAAACCTCAATATAGCGGTCGCAGTCGCAGCCCACCGTACAGGTATCTTTCCCACATCCGTACTTTTCTCCTCTGTCATAATAAATCTCCGAACAGGGGCCGCAGGGACCAGCCCCGTGCTCCCAGAAATTATCTTCTTTTCCGAAGCGATAAATCCTCTCCGCCGGGATATGCTGCTGCTTATTCCAGATCTCAAACGCCTCATCGTCATCCACATAAACAGAGGGATACAAACGGTCCGGATCCAGACCCACCACCTCAGTTAAAAACTCCCAGGACCAGGCAATGGCTTCTTTCTTAAAGTAATCGCCGAAAGAAAAATTACCCAGCATTTCAAAAAATGTCAGATGGCGGCCGTCTTTTCCCACATTTTCAATGTCACCGGTGCGGACACATTTCTGACAGGTGGTCACACGCCTGCGCGGCGGAATCTCCTGCCCGGTGAAATAAGGTTTCAACGGCGCCATACCGGAATTGATGATCAGAAGGCTGTTGTCATTATGCGGCACCAGCGAAAAACTTTTCATGGAAAGATGACCCTTTTCCTCAAAAAATGCCAAGAACATCTTTCTCAGCTCATTGACTCCATATTTCTTATTCACAGCTTACGCCTCCGTATTCTTTTTTGCGTCTCTGCAATCCCTGAATCGTTTCCCAGCCAACACTGCTGTCACAGCCACGGCAGCTAAAACGATTAAGCGAACTGCTTCCATCCCCAATTCAGCCAAAAATGGCATTCTGCCACCTCCCATCCGGGATTCCCTTACTTAAACTGATGGTATGTCTTCTTTCCCTTCCGGATTACCACGGAACCATCCTTCTTGTCAGCGTCTGTAATCACCCTGTCTACAGCTGTCTCACGGACATCATTGACAGTCACGCCGCCCTGCTGGATCTGGCGTCTGGCCTCAGAACGTGTCTGACACATCTTTCCCTCCACCAGAAGGGAAATCAGATCTATGCCCTGTTCCCAGCGCTGGGCAGCAATCTGTGTAGTGGGCATGTCGTCATGCTTGGCCCCTGCCGCGAAAATGGCTCTGGCCGCCTCCTGCGCTTTTCTCGCCTCTTCCTCGCCGTGAACAATCTTTGTGATCTCATAGGCCAGAACCTCTTTAGCCTTATTGATCTCAGCTCCTTCCAGAGCGCCCAGGCGGCGTACTTCCTCCATGGGCAGGAATGTCAGCAGCCCCAAACACTCTTCCACCTTCACATCCTCAATGTTTCTCCAATACTGATAGAACTCATAGGGAGATGTTTTTTCCGGATCCAACCATACAGCACCCTTCATGGTCTTGCCCATCTTAATACCCTCGCTGGTGGTCAACAGCTTAAAGGTCAGACCATAAGCCGGTTTCTGCTCCTTCTTGCGGATCAGTTCCACTCCGCCGATGATGTTGGACCACTGATCGTTTCCTCCCATCTGGAGACAGCAGTTATGCTTTCTGTTGAGTACCAAAAAGTCATAGGACTGCATGATCATATAGTTGAACTCAAAAAACGTCAGTCCCCTCTCCATCCTCTGCTTATAGCACTCTGCTGTCAGCATGCGGTTAACGGAAAACTCCGCGCCCACTTCCCGCAAGAAATCCACATAATTCAAATCCAACAGCCAGTCCGCATTATTTTCAATGATGGCCTTGTCATTGTCAAAGGTGATGAATCGGGACAGCTGCTCATAAAAACGTCTGGCATTATGCTCAATGGTCTCTCTGGTCATGATCTTGCGCATATCAGACTTTCCGCTGGGATCCCCAATCATGGTAGTTCCCCCTCCCAGCAGGGCAATGGGCCTGTGGCCAGCGCGCTGCATATGCATCATTGCCATGATCGTCAAAAAATGGCCCGCCGTCAGACTATCCGCCGTTGCATCAAAACCGATATAAAACGTGACGCTTTCCTTTCCCAGCAGTTCACGCACTTCTTCCGGATGGGTACACTGCTCAATGAACCCTCTTTCCACCAGCACATCATACACATTCTGTGACATGGATCGTTCCTCCTTATCCTGTCTCTTCCTCTATTGTAAAACATTTCCGCAAAAAACCACGGTATCTGTTAGATTTTATCATAGCCGACACCATTTTTCAAGCACAAAGCCGCAACCCACGCCACAAATCTCCCGTCACTTTCCTACTCCATACTCCCCGTAATACTTGCCATAATATTTCCCATAATACCCCTTCCCCCCATTTTCCGCCTTGGAGAGCACCACTCCCAAGAGTCGGCACCCCGCAGATGTCACCTGGCGTACAATATCCTGGGCAATTTTTCTCTTCACTTCCCCCGCCGCACAGACAAATATCACGCCGTCACAAACCCTGGATACCACCGCCGCG
>CAJFUP010000020.1 GCA_904420225.1 uncultured Lachnospiraceae bacterium | reverse complement strand
TGGCTGCCGAACATGTAAATCGGTCCGTCCTTCTGCACGGAATCTCCCGGCAGCAGCAGCTTTTTCTCCCTGTCCAAAAAGGCCACGCTGCCATAGGTATGGCCGGGTATCTCGATCACTTCCAGCCGATATCCGCCGCAGGAAAAAACATCCCCCTCCTTCAGCGGATGCAGCGTGATATCGCCGGAAACCAAATGCCAATCCTTTGGATGCATAAAACATTCTCCAAACGCCTTCACGCCTCCGGTATGATCCCTGTCTCCATGGGTCATGATCACCTGAACCGGCAGGCTCGTCACCGTCCGAACGGCCTCCATGACGTGGCTGTCCTCAAATCCTGTATCCACCAGCAGGGCCTCTTCACCTCCCACCATGAGAAATTGTCTGACACGTCCATCGTCCAGAATATAAAAACGATCCATAAACATGCAGGTCTCTATCATTTTCTCACGCTCCATCCTTCTTATGATAATTTTTGTATTTTTTATTCCATTATAGCATTCTTTTGGAAAAATAGATAGAAACAGAACTGAAATAGATTTAACTTTTTTGATTGTTCATTCGAACTATGTTATATTATAGTGTTATTATGCCATTGCCAAAAAAACATATCTATACCATACAGGATATTTATAACCTCCCTGACGGCCAGCGTACCGAACTGATCGACGGAGATATGTATATGATGGCTCCACCCAGTCGAATCCATCAGAAACTGGTTCATCAGTTTGACCGGATTATTGGAAACTATATCGCTGATAAAGGCGGCTCCTGTGAGGTTTATCCTGCCCCATTTGCAGTTTTTTTGAATAAAGATGATAGAAACTATGTGGAACCCGATATCAGCGTAATTTGCGACAAAAATAAGCTATCAGACCGTGGATGTGAGGGCGCTCCCGACTGGATCATTGAAATCGTTTCTCCCAGCAGTCACCGCATGGATGACCAAATTAAACTGTTTAAATATCCGACTGCCGGGGTACGGGAGTACTGGGTTATCAATCCAGCGACGAAAACAGTTATGGTGTACGGGTTTGAAGATGATGCAAATTCCGGTCAGTTCAGCCTCCCAACATTGGGGGCTGGTGCGGTGCAAAGTACACCTGGTTTCCCATGCCTCATGATACGATACAGCGTTCCCCCAGACGAAAGATATGATATTTTTTTGCCGGGGCATACCGCTCCATGTAGGCGGCAAAGATCAGCGGATCCTCCTGGTTTCCGTCGATCATATCATAGTGCAACGGCACCGTCAGGTCTGCTCCGATCTCCTCGGCAAACCAACATGCCTCCCTGGCGTTCATATTGCCCACAATGTTGCGCTGGTTTCGTGCAAGGTCACGGCCATTGATGGGCAGCATGGCCACATCCACCCCTCCGGCTTTCCTGAGCGCGGCCACCAATCGGGGAGTGACGATGGTGTCCCCGCTGTGAAAGAGCAAATGGCATCCCAGACGGATCAAGTACCCAAGAGTCTCGCTGTGTCCTTCCGCATCCCACCGGTATGTCTCATGGGCAGTGGCAACGGGGGTAATACGGATTTCATCTCCCAAAACGAGTTCTTGATCCTGGCAGGCGCCGAGCAGCTGCACCTGGGGAATGCCAAAACCGCGCGCTGTCTCCACAAGAGACCAGGGAAGAATCACCTTAAGTTGTGGATTTGCCTGTGCCATCCCCACAAGCGTTTCTCTGTGCATATGATCCCCGTGGGCGTGGGTGCACAGCACATACTCAGCTTTCAATTCCTCGGACCGAAACGGCACAGAATAGTTTCGCCGGTCCTCCCCATCCGGCCCTGGCATCGCACCCAGCACTGGGTCCAGACAGAGAATATGCCCTTTCCATTTCACAACCATGCCCATTTGGCCGATATACCAAAGGCTAAGCAGCCCATCCGGCAGCTGTGTGTCCTGAATTTCCTGCAGTAAGGCAGAACCTTTTTTATACCATTGATAGTCCATGTCGACACCCTCCATCTCTTTTTCAAAACTCACCGCGAGCCTTAGCGCGGGATTCGAGTCGGCTTTCGCTGACATAATCATCTCTGAATTCCTTCGCATCCTGGCGGAGCGTATACCACGGTAACGGATACTCGGCAAGGCATTGGGCCGGGCGCAGCAGCGGACCGCCTTATAAAGCAATAGGTTGAATATGATGAATTCGTCTGTGTATTTCCTTTAACCACCTGCGAACATCTTCCACTTGCCCTTTCTCAATGGCATGAAGCAGGGAGTTATCATTCCATTTTATATCTTGGCTCCAAAAAGCATGAATGATTGCGTAAAGATATGGATAGCTTTCTTTTTGGATTTCCGTAAACGGGCGTTCCATATGATATCCCTTCAAAAACGCTGGAAGAATCAATTCTTCAGACCTACCGGCACAACTGTCGGGATAATCCATTAGGCGGGCCTCGAATACGGCCTGCATCACGGCGTCACAGTAAAGATTGTTATCTCCCGCTCTGTTAAAGTCAAAAACACCTATACCGCCTTGGCAGGTGCGGTATAGATTGCAATCGCTGATATCTCCCTGAACAGCATATTTGGGTTCTTTATTGAGGGGCAACAGTCTTTTCATGTACTCTTCATATGTTTTCACGATATCCGCGTAAAGAGGCGCATCCACATCAGATAGGACATGTGAATTATCCCGGAACGCAGAGAAAGCAAAGAGATCGTTTTCCGAAAATGGGTTAAACAAGACGTCGTTTTCTATGTGCACGTCTAAGCGCTCCGCAATGTTATGCATTTTTGCAAGAAGTCTTCCTGTTTCTAAGGCTGTCTCTACGTCTACACAGTGCAATTCGCCTTCCACAAACTGCTCAACAGTTACAATAACCTCATAAGTATCTATTGAATACCATCTTGCATAACCATCTTCCGTTTTATACTGCTTTGGAACTTCTATTCCATTTTGTCGAAGTATCACAGCAAATTTACTCTGTTCTTCCATCAGCTCCAGTGTGACATCCGACTCATTTTTAAACCGAATAACAACAGGTTTATCAGCGCATAATTCCACCTTTATGATTAAACGTACCTCTTTGGAATCTGGGTCCTTTTTCTCATAATGATACCTCTGCAGTTCGGAAAATGATGTCGCCGGAGAACGGAAACAGTAATCCCTTAGTATGGCATTTATATCGTTCAACGTCACATTAAACATAACAATCACTCCATTATTTTGTTTTGGGAAGTAATATAATCGTCTTATCTGTTATTTTATTGTCCCAATCCAACATATAGGACAGACATAATCCGGAATTCCTTTAAAATGTCGAGTTCCATCTATATATCTTCTGAAATTGATGTTGTCCATCATTTCTTTAAAATACATATTTATTCAGTTCCCTCCAGATCTCTTGGAGAGTCCAGGATTATGCCCCCACTCAAAGCTCACCCCAGCGTAAACTAATTTTGTTTATTCTATTGTGAGCCAATCTGTCCCCAGTGGGGTGGACCATTGCGGTAAGTGATGGACTTACCCTGCAAAACGTTATTTGCGCAATGATTTTCCCAAACGGCCATTGACAGGAAAGAGACTGCCAAATTGGCAGCCCCACTTCCGTTTTTTACTTTTCTTCCGCTTTTCCGGCTATACCCTGCATGCTCCGTCCACAGAGAGTATTTCCCCGGTGACATAGGATGCCAGATCACTGGC
>CAJFUP010000019.1 GCA_904420225.1 uncultured Lachnospiraceae bacterium | reverse complement strand
GGCAGTTTTTATTGGATTGTTAGTAGTTGGTTTGGTGAAAATGGATTTGAAAGGAAAAAAAGATGAACAAGGTTGATTATCTTGAGGTGTCGGCTGCCTATGCAATGGATCAACCAAGTTTGAATAGGGAATAGGATACGGTTTTGTAAATACAGGATATTTTGATGGTTTATGAGGTGGCTGGTGTTGTCAGAAGAAAGAAACAGATTATGTATCAGAATTTCGCCATTGTTTTGATCACAATGTTATTATCGCAGATAGACGGAAACTAAGAATGGCGAAACAGGGGATTGATATGAGAGTAGTGCAGTACATCATGGGACACGCGCATTTCGATGTGACCATGGAAGTGTATAATCACTTAGGAGACCGGGCGAGGATTGAAAAGGAAGTGGCGAAGCCGGACGGTATGGTGGTGAACTTCTGACACCAGAAAAGAAAAAAATGGTGTCAAACAGGAAAATAAAGCAAAGAATTAGGAAGAAGACAGGTTGTGAAGCCCGTAAAATCAAGGAAAATCGAGACTTCACAATTTTTTCACAAAAGAATTAGCACTCACCTGTTGACAGTGCTAACAATTCGTGCTATATTACACATATAACAAAGAGAACAGAGATGTTTGAGGAGGAAGATACCATGTTGAGACCAAGCATTTTTTCCAATACGTTTATGGATGACTTTTTTGATGATATGTTCACATTCCCGTCTGAGAGCGGCAGCCAGTCCAAGAAGACGGCCATGGTAATGCGCACAGATGTGAAGGATCTGGGTGATAAGTACCAGCTGGACATTGAGCTGCCGGGATACAAAAAAGAAGATATTCACGCAGAGCTGCATGAGGGATACCTGACCGTATCCGCCGAGAGAAAGGAAGAGGACAGCGAGAACGTTTCCAGCGGAAGGTATATCAGAAGAGAGCGCTACACAGGCCAGTGCAGAAGAAGCTTCTTTGTGGGAAAGACCATTACGCAGGAAGATGTGACTGCGGCCTTCGAGGACGGCGTGCTGAAGCTGACTGTGCTGAAAGAAGAGAGCAAACCCAAGGTGGAGGAGAATAAGTACATTACCATTGGATGACGCCGACAAATGATATGGTATGGGTGAGGTTGCGGAGGATGTTCTCCAAACTATGGATGAATGGATTTATAGTTTGGGGGACATCCTTTTTCTTTTATTTCCGCAGGCAGCGAGCCAACGCAGACGCCTGTACGCTTATTAGTCATTCCTTTTTTTGTGATATTGGATTGCCAATTTGCAGCATTTGCTATATACTGAACATGGAAGGCTCAAAGGCAGGAACAGACTGTATTCCGCGGCTCAGCGGCTCAGGAATGCGGCGCGGCGATGAGCTGGCGTCATGGCTGTCGGAGGGCGAAAATACAAGGAAAGTGAGAAAAAATATGAAAAAAATTATTTCTGGCAAGGTGCGCGATGTGTATGAGGTCAATGACCAGCAGCTGGCGGTGGTAACCACGGACCGCATCTCGGCATTTGATGTGATTTTAAAGTCCCAGGTGGAGGGAAAAGGTATTGCGCTGAATTTGATTTCCAATTACTGGTTTGATTTCACCAAGGATATCATTCCCAATCATATTGTTTCCACTGATATCAAGGATATGCCGGAGTTCTTCTCCCAGGATGCCGCCGCCTATGACAAGCGTACAGTACTGGTGAAGAAGCTGAAGATGCTGCCCTACGAGTTTGTGGTAAGGGGATACATTTTTGGCAATATGTGGAAGGCATATCAGAACAAGACCGCGTTCTGCGGCTATGAGATTCAAGGAGACTATCAGCTGGCACAGAAGCTGGAGACGCCGATTTTGACTCCTTCTTCCAAGAATACGGAGGGGCATGACGAGTATATTCCCATGGATCAGCTTTACAGCGAGATTGGAAAAGAGAAAGCGGATGCCATCCGCGATATCTGCCTGAAATTGTATCAGCGCTGCTATGAGCATGCCAAGGAGAGAGGTATTCTCATTGCGGATACCAAGTTTGAGCTGGGATATGACGAGGACGGCAATCTGGTGCTGGCGGACGAGATCTTTACGCCGGATTCCAGCCGTTTCTGGGATGCGTCCCAGTATCGGGTGGGCGAGTCCCCCAAGTCTTATGACAAGCAGTTTGTCCGGGATTGGCTCATTGCCAACCATCTGGATGGAGTGACTCCCGCGCCGGAGCTGCCCGCCGATGTGTTGGAAGCCACGTCCAAGACATATAAGGAGTGCTATCAGAAGATCACGGGAAGGGACGAGTATTAAAAAGAAAAACATTTTTGGATCGCATCGGCAATTGGAACGATGCGGAGGATGATCTGGAGATTTCCATGAGGAGTGTCTGCGCGGCAAAAAGCAGCGCGCGGACACTCCTTTTCTTATTTGCTTTTTTTACCTCTGAACAAGTTCCAGACAGGAGAGAACAAAACGCCTGGTTATGTTTTCAGCCAGAGAGAAAGGGTGATCCACTGCCCGCTGTAGGGGTGAAAATAGGAGGACTTGGGATGCAGACAGGAGAAGCTGTCCGGAAGTGCGGCTGCCAGATCGCTGTTTTGGCTGTCCACGATCCAGAGACGGTTCCGGGATGGAAGGAGGGCATCCAGCTGTCCCACGTCTTCCACAAATGTCATGGAAGAGAAACCCATGAGGCCGTTTTTATTGCTCCAGTGGAACTGGTTCTGGAAATAGAGGGGAGCGCGGGGAAAAAATACGGCAGGCTGGCATCCCACATTCATGTCCGAAAAGAAAAAGGCGTCCCCCTCCTGCCACTGGTGGGCGATGGCTGCTTTCCAGCCGTCATTTTCCGGGGCGGTCATGGTGTCATGGCGGACAGCCGCGTTTTTCAGGCCCAGGGACAAAAGTAAGACAGCCATGACTGTGGCTGGCCAAGGTCGGCGGAGGGACGAGAGAAGCAGGGCGGGCAGCAGCCAGAACAGACCGCTCATGGGGAAGAGATAGCGGGAAATGAACAGGGGCCGAATCAGGGAAATTCCCAGACCGGCAGCGCACACGCCGACAGGAGGCAGAAGACACAAAAAAATAGCTGCCCGAAACGGCGTGCTTTCCCTGGGAAGGCGCAAAACCAGCAGAAAAAATATGGCAGTCAGCAGCAGGATTCCTGCTGGAAGGGCCAGGGAACGCGGCAGCGCGCCTTCCACAAAAAAGGAAGCAATCTCCTCAAGGATATCGGGGTATTGGATCTGGATCCAATACCCATCTGAAACTGCAGATGCCTGTCGATAAAACAGAAAAAAACCAGGCAGATACAACAAGAGCTGCCCCAGGACAGTGAGAAACCAGGGAACCAGCGCGGATGCTTTGGATCCTCTTTGGGTGTGAAGCAAAAAAATCAAGAGACCCAGCTGAATGAACACGGCGGCTGCCAAGGCATAGTAATGGGTGTAGGCCGCCAGTAGGCTGAAAGCGGCCAGTCCCGCCCAGAGAAAACGGCTTTTGGCGCCGCTTCCTTGTCTTTGCTCCGTGGCCAGACGCCAGGCAAAGAGAAAGGCGCAGAAGACCCATAGGGCAGCCCAGGAGTACATGCGGATTTGGAGGCCCAGGTAATACGTGGATGGAGCAAATCCCACGAAGAGGGTGAACAAAAGGCCGCATCGTTCCCCCATGTAACGCCTCACGTGGGTATAGCCCAACAGGGACAGCACACACATGGGGAGGACGGAAAACAGGCGCAGGAGGACGACACAGGTTTCTGGAGAGGGTGTGACAAAGAGTCGGACAGCGTCCAGGAAGAGTTTGGCGGCAAGATAATACAGCAGGGGATGGACATCACTGGCCGCCGAGGACAGCATGCGGGGCAGGGGCTGGTTTAACAGGCTCACAGTAAAGCTTTCATCGAACCATAGTACGTCGGTGAGGGCTCCGGTGAGCAGCAGGAGGCATGACGCTGTCAGAAGCAGCAGATGGATCCATTTCTTCATTTTCTTCTTTCCTTTCATTGTAGCAGTCTGTCAGATAGGGCGGGCGGCGTTTGGTTTCATTGGAAACTCTTCCCACGTACTCACCCAAGATCCCCAGAAACAAAAATTGCATTCCAAAAAGAAATAGGATGAGAGCGCCTGCCAGGAGCATAAGCGGAGTGATTCCTCCCGGCCAGGCCAAGGGCAGACATCCCAGAACCAGCAGGAGAGCAGACAGAAAGAATAAAAAGATACCCGCAAAGGCGGCAAAGCGCAGGGGAAAGGTGGACAGAGAGGTGATGCCGTCCACGGCCAGATTGCAGAGCGCTCCATACTTCCACTTGGTCTTTCCAGCAGCGCGTTGGGGCCGATCAAAGGGAACGGCTTTTTTGGAATAGCCGATCCAGGAAAACAGACTCTTGGTGCACCGTCCCTGCTCCCGCAGGCGGCGCAGGGCCAGGACACATCGGCGGTCCAACAGACGGAAATCACCGGTATCTTGCTGAATGGGGATGGGAGACAGCTTTTTCAGAATGCGGTAGTAGAGATGGGCTGTGGCTCGTTTCAGACATCCTTCGCCCTGGCGGGAAGCGCGCACCGCATACACATCATCATAGCCGCTTTCCCATTCTTTCAGGAGCGTTGGGATCAGTTCCGGCGGATCCTGCAGATCCGCATCCATGAGAATGAGGGCATCTTCATGAAAATAATCCATTCCGGCCAATACGGCCGCCTCTTTGCCGAAATTTCTGGAAAGGGACAGGAAGCAAAAGCGGGGGTCGCGCTTTCGCATGTGCTTCAGGATGGAAAGGCTCTGGTCCGTGCTTCCGTCATTTACCATGAGAAACCGAAAGCGGTAGGGCAGGGGATTGCAGACCGCCAGGAGACGTTTCTCCAGCAGCGGCAGTACCTGTTCTTCATTATATACGGGAATTAAAATACATACTTTTTTCATACTCCACCTCCGTTGTAGCATATGGACTCCTTGTACTACCATTACTGTAGCAAAAAAGAGTTAGGATGATAGAAAGGAAAAGGTAAAGAATTGGTTAAGGGAGTAACTGGGTTTTGAAAAAAGTATGAAAATGGAGACTAACATTTTCTTTTTTTATGTGGTATGATTTTAGACAGGATATGGGGCAGCTAAGGGGGCAATAGAGGAGTGAGACAGGAGAGTGACAGTATGGAGCAGTTTACACATTTTGATTCCCATGGCAATGCCGTTATGGTGGATGTGACGGAAAAAGGGGAGACGGAGCGGAGCGCGACAGCCAGCGGGAGAATCACAGTCAGCCGTCAGGTGTTTGAGGCGGTGCGGGATAAGACGGTGAAGAAAGGCGATGTGCTGGCGGTGGCCCAGGTGGCCGGGATTATGGCTGCCAAGAG
>CAJFUP010000018.1 GCA_904420225.1 uncultured Lachnospiraceae bacterium | reverse complement strand
GGTAACGGCTATGGTCTTGCCCCCATGCTCTTCCACCCAATATTCCACCCGGGAGGCAAACTTTTTTTGGCCCTCCACAAAGGCAAACCCGGCCAGGGGATCGCTGACCAGCAGCGCGTTTTTCCTGCGGCGGATCCGCTCAGCCAGGGATTTATACTTCTGCTCATGGGCAATGGCGCCCAGACTTTTGGCGTCCAGCTTGTCCTCGATCTCGTCTTCCCGTTTCACCGTATCCCGCATGATGGAGAGCAGTCCCAGCAGCACCGCCAGAGCCGCGCCGGTGAAGACTGCCGCTTTTTTCATCCCGCTTCTGACATTGAGGGGATTGATGGGCGAATAGGGAATCTGCGGTTCCTGCAGCACCATCATCACCGCGTCGCCCAGGGAATAGTAGGACACCTCTGAATAATTATCCATGATGGCATGGATAATGTCAAACGCCTCTCTGGGATTGCCCGCCGTCACGCGCAGCTCCAGCAGGTTGGTATCCGTGATGACGTCGGTGGAAATATCCGCGTCCACTGTATCCACTCCCAATCGATCGCTTAAAATATGCTGCATGGCCGCGCTTTCGATGATCTTCTGCAGCGTGGAAGCCATGGTGTTGGTGGAACTTAAGTTGGAGTAGGAACTGGTGGCATTGCGCGAAGAAACGGCAAAGGTGGCCTGGGTGGTATAGCGCGGGGTGTACTGAAGATTCAGCGCCACATATGTGAGCATGGCTGCGGCGGCCGCCCCCAGCAGAATAACCCACCAGTTTACCACGATATCGCGTATCAGGATATAAGGTTCTATTTTCTTCTCATTGATTTGTCCATTGCTGCCGGATTCTCTGCTCATATCACTGCTCCTCCACTACCACTGCCAAATTTGTCACTGCCGTAACCCCATCTGCCGACGTATAGCTGTACGCCACCTGGTAGGTCCCCGGCGTGTTATAATCCACGGTTCCTGAAACGGTCACATCGGAAGCGCTGGGAAGGTTCTGGATTTCTTCGCCCAGGGCATCCAGATCCGCCTCTGCTTGTGATCCGAATTGATATGCCTCCCCGTTATGTTCCAAACCGATGAGATAATCGGACGGATTTAGTTCTTGTCCCACCGGGGTGTAAACGATATACTGGGACAGCGTGGGATAATACTTCCCACGCTCTTCCTGGCTGGAAGCGTCCACCACTGTCACGGTCAAAGGAACCGAACACACATCTCCGGCGCTGTTGCTTACCTGGGCCACGATCCCGTATTCTCCTGTCAGCTCCGAGGAATAGGCGGTATCTCCCATGCTGACGCGGATTTGATTGGAGATATCCCCGTCCAGACAGTCCTGCGCCTGCATGATCTCTTCCAGATTTCCGCTGGTCATATCATTGATATCCAGCCGCAGCGGCGCATTCAGCTGGATCCGCAGGGGCACATAGTCAGTATAAATCAATTCCCTGGTGAGGGTGGCCGCCTGATTGGCGCTGTCAAATACCACATAGGTCACCGTCCGCTTTCCCCTTTCTGTGAAATGGGACATGGAGGACACCCGGATGTCTTGCGTGAGATCTCCGTCTTTGTCATCGCTGGCCGATAATCCCTGCGTCAGCTCTTCCTCCGAGGCCGATACACTGACAGATATACTGTCTG
Source organism: uncultured Lachnospiraceae bacterium (assembly GCA_904420225.1). Classification (GTDB taxonomy): domain Bacteria; phylum Bacillota; class Clostridia; order Lachnospirales; family Lachnospiraceae; genus Fimimorpha. Next base: position 9,037 of record CAJFUP010000018.1, on the reverse strand, counting down.
ACCCGCTGGTAAGCACCGGGGGCGTATGATCCGCCGTTATCCGTTCCATGACGGTGTATCCGGCTACACAGGCCAGGGACAAAATAAATACTGCAATCACCAATATCCTAAGTTTTCTCATGTTGTTTTATGCTCCTTGTCGATTCGAGCCCGCACGCCGGACCCTATTCCTGCTTTTCTTCCCCGAAGGGACTTCCATTGGGGATCCCAAAGGGAATCCTGCGAAACCGGATGATGCCCTCTCCCCGGCAAATGCGGTCGGGATTTTCTGTGAACAAAACATCCAGATACTCTTTGGGGTATTCTCCCAGCAATTCCCGGTATACATCCGCCATGCATGTGGTTCTTCGCTCGGGACTGTGGGCATCGCTGGCAATGGCGGAAATCATGTTATGGTTCAAAAGCTGATACGCGGTCCGCCTGGCCCGTGATCCGAAGCGTCCCCGAAAGCTTCCCTTATTCACCTGAACCGCGTATCCTTTTTCCAGCCAATGTCCCGCCATCTCTGGGTCCTCCTGGACAAATTCAAAGCGCTCCGCATGGGCAATTACCGGAATCCCGCCGGTTCCTTTCACCTCCGCCAGAATCTCATCGGCAAATTCCGGATCTTCGCCGAAATCAAATTCCATCAGCACATACCGGGTTTGATTCAGAGTCATGATCCGCCCCTCTTCCAGCATCTTGGGCAAATCCCAGGTGGCAAAAACCTCCATGCCCGGATACAGCTTTATGGGAATCTTTTCTCTGGCAATGGCCTCCTGGGCGGCCTCAAATGCCCGCTGATACGCTTCTCCGAAATAATTGCCGTACACGCCGGGAATGTTGCAGTGGGGAGTGGCCACAATGGCTGTGGTTCCATTCTCCCAGGCCAGCGCGGCCATGGAAATGGTATCATAAATATCCTGGGCGCCGTCGTCCAGCCCCGGCAAAATATGGGTGTGAATGTCTATCATAGTGCATCTTCCTTTCCTGATTCAGCGCCGCTTCCGCTTCCAGGCCGCCTCCAGCTTCACCAACACATGCCGAAAGGGAATCAGCCGCAGCCAGACATGCCGGAAAAATTCCCACCAAAAATCCCCTGGGACCATTGTTTTTCCCTTTCGGCACACCTGAAATATGAGGCCGAAAATCTGATCCCCGCGGATGGGTCCCTCAATCTGGGTCTGGCCATCCCCCACCAGATAGTATCCGTCTTTTTTCACACGGCAGATCCGGTGCATGACAAATTGGCCGCTGTCTCTTTGGTAAAAGACCATATCCCCCTTTTTCAGCGGGCGGTCTGGCTTGCGAAAGTAAACCGTATCCCGCTGGTGAATCAAGAACGGGGCCATGCTGCTGCCCGTTATCCGCAGGGAAACGTCTCTTCCCTCTTCTGTCAGCTGCCGCAGGATGCTTAAATACTCCCGCGTATCCACTGTCCGCATACGCGCTTCCTCCTCCCTAACTGTTTCCTCCTCCAGGCTTTGGCATTCACCAGAGCCCAAAGACGCCTTATCAGAAATCCATGGCCATACGGCTGGACTCTTCCTCGCTGAGGGGCGTCACTCTGGTTTCCATAACCCGATATACCCGCTGGCACATGTTTAGGACACTGGGGCGGTGGGTGGTGACGATACAGGTCTTATGGGGCCGCTTCTGCATCAGATTCTTCAAGACCTGGCGCTCTGTGGTCACATCCAAAGCGGACGTGGCCTCATCCAGCAGCAGCACCGGCGCGTCCCGCAGCACCGCGCGGGCGATGGCCACCCGCTGGGCCTGTCCCTCGGACATTCCCCGGCCCCTCTCCCCCACGTTGGTATCAATCGTATTGGGCAGACGCTCCACAAACTCCCAGGCGCAGGCGATCTTTAAGGCTTCTATGATCTCTTCATCCGTGGCGTCTTCTTTGGCCATCCGCATGTTTTCCGCAATGGTCCCTGAGAGAATGGTGTTGCCCTGGGGCACATAGGCAAACAGATGCCTGGTTTCCACATTCATCTCCACTTCTTCCCCGTTGACGGCCCGCAGCACCACATCCCCCTGCTCCGGCCGGATCAGCCCCAAAATCAGACGGATCATGGTGGTCTTTCCCTCCCCGGAGGGGCCCACCAGCGCCACGATCTCCCCAGGCTTTGCCGTGAAGAACGAATCGGTGATGACTCTGGTTCCTTCCTGATAAGAAAAATTCACATCCCGCATGCTGATTTCAAACCCATCTTCTGCCAGGGCGTCCATACGGCTGCTCTCTGGTATGTGGACTTCCTTGGGCAGCTCCACCAGCTCCCGGATACGGTGGGCAGATACGGAACTGTTGAGAAAAGAAGGGATAATGGAAACCACCTGGTTGAATGCCGAAGAAAGATTGCTGCGCTGCTGCAAAAACAGCGTCATGGTTCCGTATGTGATATCGTTGGTCCAGAGACGGAACAGGCAGTAGCCAAAGGCCGCAAACTGAACCAGCATTCCCAGGATGGAGAGGAAAATATTGGTCTTGATGCTGAACATATTGTATTCCAAGCTGATATCTTTGAATTTCCCCTGCCACCAGCGCATTTTTCTGCTGTAAAGGGGGGCAATTCCAAATGACTTTATGGTGTCAAAATTATAAAACGCCTCCACTTCAAAGGTCATCAGCTTACTGCTCATTTCCCGAACCTTTTTGCTGTAATCCCGCTGTTTTTTGATCATAAATCGGGAGATCAGCAGCATAAACGGCGCGCTTCCCAAGGCCAGCACCGCCATGATCCAATCATAATGCAAAATCACAAAAAAAGTGGCGGCAAAATTGTAGACCGCAATGATGATGGTGGGCAGCCAGCTGATGGCGTTCCCACTGACGGTGCCGATATCGCCGTTGAACCGGTTCAGCACATCGCCGTTGGAATACTGGCTCAAAGACAGCCAATCGGCATCCACAATCTTGTCAAAAATATCCGCCTGAATATCGTTGTTGATATCAATGCTCAGCTTGGTGGAAATCCGGCTGATGATACTTCCAAAAGCCAGGCTGAATACCGAGCTTCCCACCATAATCAAGATCAGCACCCACAGTTTGCTGGTCTCATATCCCGTGATGATATCAATGAGATACTTGCTGGCCACACTGCTGACCAGTCCCAGGGAAGTACTTAAAATCCCCAGAAAGATATAGAATGCAATGGCGCCCTTATACCGGGCGCTGTAGCTGAATATCCATTTCCAGTCATCTATGATTTCTGAAAAGGTGCCGTCTTTCCATCGGGATATGAGCACATCCAGCGATTCAAAAAAGGGATTTTTCTGTTCATTTTTATTTTCTTCCATTTTCTGTCCTCTTCCCTTCTCTTCCTCTCCTCAGCTGCCAGCCCCATGGGCGCCTGACGGCTGACTGATTCATGGATTTCATTCGAAACCCGCCTCCATTCTGCCCCATCACGATCACCACGTATGATCTTCCCTGGTGGGAACGATCAACCCGTTTCTGACCATGCGGGACACAATTCCATATGCATCCCTGCGGGCTGTTTCTCTATCCACATCATACGTCTCTGTTATCTTATCCACCAACGCCTCAAAACTGTCCACCTGGTCAATCTGTTCCCAAATAAATGCCGTCGGCTCATTCATGGTGATCAGACCATTGAATTCCCTGGTGGACTGGCCCACAGGTATGAGCACCGTATCCTCCCCAATGGTCCGCATGATAAACTCTCTGTTCTTTTTCATTCTCTCCTCTTTTCCGCAGAGGCGTCTCCGCCATTTTTCATCTGCTCTGGGGATACCGGGTCCCAGACACTTTCCTGAATTGACTGCCTTTTGTCACATGGCTCTGGCCATCCCCCTGTCACTGACAGGTGGCGGCGGCTTCCGCGTCCCGGCAAATTTCATTGAGCCGCCGGATCACTTCATCCGTGTAGCGGCAGAGATATTCCGGAACACCGCCAAATTCTCCGGTTTCCCAATATGCCGCTGCCGCACATCGCTGGCAGATCTCCCTTTTGGGACATGTGCCGCACGCTTCTGCCAATTGAATCCCGGCACAGGCCGCTACGATTTGCCGCCACCCTTCCAGGGCCTTTCCTCCGCTGATGGGAACAGCTGGCTGCTCCATAAACACACAGGGCGTCATCTCCCGTTTCCAATTGATCCAGCAGGAAGACTTTCCTGCCCGGCAAGCGATTTGCCTGGAATGGGCGGGAGATTCCCCTGCCCTTTCCCATTTTTTGAGAATCTCACCGGCATAGGCGGCGAACCTCTCTTTCTGCTCCCAGCGCCGTATCTGAATATCACAGTCAGCCGCCTCCTGAAATGACAGCCGAGCCGCGGGATCGTATGCATTCCTGCCGTTTCTTATGCAGGGAAACATGTATGTGTTGACTTCTATGGGAAGATCCAGATCATCGGCGATCTGCAAAAGTTTGGGCAGATCCTCCTTGTTTTCCGGCACGATGCTGGCATTTAATTTCACCGGTACCTGCCGTTCCTTTAAAAGCCGTATCCCCGCCATGGCCTGCTCAAAGCCATGGGGATTGCGGCATAACCTGCTGTACGTATCGTTGTCCGCCCCATATAACGTGATGTTGACCCTTCGGGGCAAGTCAGAGGCAAATCGCTCTGCCGCGCCCCTTCCAATGAGGGTTCCGTTGGAGTTTATGGTCACCACCATTCCCATACTGCGCAGTCCCCGATAAATCTCCCAAAACTGTGGGTGCATCATGGGCTCCCCTCCGGTGAGCAGCACAAACAGAGTGCCCGCTTCCTTCATCTCCTCGGCAATGTGCAGCCACTCGTCCGCAGAGCCGATCCTGCCCTGACGGGCAAGTTCTTCCCGTGACATGCGGATATAGCACATCTCACAGTTCATATTGCAGAGGGGAAGCAGTTCAAAGGCGGTGCTTAAGGGAATCTTATTCCGGTCCGCCTGCATACAGAGATATTCTTCTGCCTTTGTTCCCTTATCCAATGTTTCCATTTCTTGTCTCCCATCTATGGCAAAATCCCAAAATTTTCAGTTTCCCTTTTCCACTTCTCCAGTGTCTCCACGGCCGTCTCATCCGGTGTGCAGATGAGACGGCAGATGGGAATCTGTCCGGCCAGATCCTCCAACAGATCCCAGGCCCTGCCGATGAACGCCGGATTCCAGGAATTGATGGTGGTCTGGGCCGCCAACCGCTTGACAGCAGCCGCCATGCTTAAAGTCTGAATCTGGTTGCTGTCTCCCTGATCCAAAAAGACAACATGGCCCAACCGGCGGCTCTGGGCCATGCAGTCCATGGAGGAGCCGCATACAGGCCACCCCCATGCCGTCCACCCGTGTGCCCCCGGCAAAAGAAGGGCCCGATCCCCGTTTATAATTCGGGCTCCCTTTTCCCTGACCCAAAGCTGCGCCTGGGTGGTTTTCCCGATGCCGCTGGGACCGCTGAATAACAGCGCGCTCCCACCCGCATCCAAAAAAGAGCAGTGAAGCACAAGGCCTCCTCGTTTGATCATCTGCCGCTCCAAAGCCAGCAGAGAGACGAACATGGTGTCTGTCTTCATCCACTTTCTGGCCGAGGAACGGATCTCCACCAAATTTTCCCCTTCTTTCACTTCCCGATACACAGCGTAGGGAGCAGTATCCCCGGGTATCCATAAAACACGGGTTTCCAGATCATCCTGGGCGTAAAGCCACAGCCGCTGTGTGCGGTAGCGGGGCGGATCCGACGGCGGCGACAGGTTTTCCCGGTATGCGAATTGGTACCGGATACGGTCTTCCTCTGTCTGGACATCCGCAGACGTCTCCGCCGACACCTCGGCCGCTTTCCCGTCAGCACAATACCGGAAACGCAAAAAATGCTCCGGCATCTCTTCCGGGGCAAAATCAATGGTTTCAATGAGAGTATGGGCAATCTTAAAGTACATGGACGCAAGTCCTTTCGATTTTTATGGCCGACAGGCAAAGGTGCACATCGGCTGTTTTTGGAGTGAGTTGTGATAAAAATTTGCAGCTCAATAAGGCGCCCGCAAAGGCGCCTTATTGCGTGATTGGTTTTTCTGTCAATTGTCCCGCAATGGGTTATGAATGTAGGCTCCAGACTGGAAAGCGGCGTCAGGAGGCATTGGGGTTGGTTTCCCATTGGGCATCGCTCACTTTTGAAAAATGGCGATGCGTTTGACCACGGCCATCACTCCAATAATATACGTCATAGGCAGGGCCAGCGTTTTCATACTCCATGTCCCACCAGTCCCATTCCTGTGGCTGCCACATGGCATTTGCTTTCGGGCCGTCATCCGGCACTCCTTCCACGCCCGCATGCCATACGCCGCATCCACATGCTGCGGCAGAAAGGACTCTCGTTTTCGCTTCCTGTGACGTCACCGGATAATTTTATACTTCTTCATCAGCGCCAGACGCTTCCGGGCGATCCGGACGCTTTCTGCCGCGTCGTTATCTTTCATATTTCTGGTTTCCCGCATATAGCCTTTCATCCTGCTCAGCCAAGCCACAGGCAGCAGGTAGGGCTTCTCCTTCAGGTATGGGCAGGTGCGCTCCATATAGTCCCGGCTGGGAAACAGGGAGCTGATGACAGTGACTTTCCCTTTCCTCCCCTTCTTGCCGTCGGCCACGGCCTGAAGCGTAATGTTGCTGCTGTGCTTTCTGCTCATGGTGGCGTCGCCGTAGATACCGCCGGATATGAGATCTTCCAGCAGTTCCTCTCCATCGGCCCGTATCGACTGCCAGGTTTTGGGATAGCAGGCTTTTTCGGCGTCAAATGTCAAATGTCTGGCCCCGATATCAAACAGAGCGGCGGCAAAGACATGGGCGCGGACGCTGCGGCACTGTCTCAGCAGCTCCTCCCACTGAATCTGACTGCCGTACGCATTGGCGTACATCACGATATCACACACTTGGCGAATCCCGAATCCGCTGTGGAGGAAATGCTTAAAGGCGTGAATGATCAAATACAGCATATGATCGGTATGGCCCATGGTGTAAATGGGAACACCGCCAATCTGTGTTTGAATTTTTTGCTCCCATATATGGGAAAACAGGCTGTTGAAATCCCCGTATGCCTCTGACTCGGCGGGAAAAAGTTCCTTATGCAGCTCCAGGTACAGCATACCGCCTTTTTTGCCGTAAGGTACTTCACCGGCTGCTTCCAGATCCTGATTCGGTTCCAGAGGCACCATTTTTTCCTGGAGAAAGCAGGTGTGACAGGAAGCAAACTGGTCCTTGGGAATCAGCACATCCTCATCCCCAGAACACCGGCTGTCCGGCTGGGGATACAGCTGCCGACAAATGATCCCCTTCACCACCATGGGCGTCAGACCCGCTTCCAAAAGCCGCTTATACAGCGCCAGAAACTCTTCTGTCTTTCTGGCCTGAATCATGACATCTTGAAAGACCTTTTGACGAATCATCTGCCGCTTGTCCTGGGGAAGGCTCTGAAATGCTTCGGTGCCATAAATTGCTTCGTATACCATGGGAAGCACCTGATGCTTTACGCAGAGATTAATAAAGTCTCTCCACTCTTCCCAGACGCCGCCTGCGGCATCCTTCGGCGCCACAGCGCTCTCATCACAGGTCTCCTGGGCTGCCCAGTCTGCTTTTTCTCCTCTCATGAAACAGCGAACCGCTTCCAGTATTCTTTTATCTCTGTCTTCTCTAATCATAGGTATCCTTTCGGCTGCTGACCCGCCATCAGCCTTTTGACGCACTTTATTATATCACGGGAAAACGGGAATCGCATCATACTCAAGTATGAGAAAATTCCCGTTTTTTCACAAAATTCCTTCTTCTTTTCCCTTTTGCAGGGCTCTTTACGGCAGGAAGCTTCTCATTCATCCCCCGCCCAATCTACGCACTACTGTAACCCTTTTCTAAAAATCGAAATACCATCATTAAGCATCGCGGTTAGAGACGGCTCCTAGTGGTAATGGCGCAAAAGAAAAGCCCGGTATTCTTTGCGCGCTTTCCTCTCTGCCAAGACACTCCAGCGTCTCGTTCAGACAGCCGTGCTCCTAATACCAAGCTATGGCTTTTTCCATATTTTCGGTTCAGGACTTCCCTGCTCTGGCGGACGAATCATGGAACGAACCTGCCATCCTATCTAAAAAAGCTCGAATCCCTTCCGCCGCCTCTAGAGGCAACGGCGTCTCCTTTTCACCAATTACAAAAGGGGAATCGCAAAAGGGCATGCTTCGCCGCTCCGCGTTTCCCCGGATTTTTTATCTTTATACTTTCCATAAACATCAGAACGCGCAAAGCGACGATTCCGATACTGAATACAGTGGGAATACTTGGTTCATCTACATTTTTTAAAATATTCAATAGTTCATTTTATGTATCCCCAACTCATTCTATTCATGGCCAATTACAGGTGTATTATATCATAATTCCTCACAAATGCAAGTGCAAGCTGCCTATGACAGCTCCAAAACAGCAATCTCCGGACGATTATTCCATCGCGGCAGGGTTTCCCGGCTGGTTCCCAGCCCGCTGGTGACAAATAGCTGCATATCGCCGCAGGGATACAGGCCATGCACGTACTGGGGGAACCATCCCTGATCTCCCCCGTATACGCCCCCCAAAAAGGGCAGGACCACCTGGCCTCCATGGAGATGGGCGCTGACCACCAGATCAATGTCCCACACCTGGGAGGCATCGCCAAAGATAAAACTATCGGGCCGATGAGCCATCATGACCTTGGTCCTATGGGTATCCTGAAATTCTGTCAAAAACGCCTCCACATCATCTGGAGCAGCTGCCGCATCATTGTTTCCATTGAGGCCAAAAGCATACTCATACATTCCTCCCAGCCGCAGATCGACACCGTTGATCTCCAGATCCGCGTATGACTGCTCCAGCACCACCGCGCCAGCCTCCTCCAAGTTGGTTATCAGCTCCCCATGCCCCCGATCCATATAGGCGATTTCGTGGTTTCCCAAAGCATAGTATACCGGCGCCACGGAAACCAGCTGCTCAATGAGCGTCACTGGAACCTGATCCGAAGGGGAATCCGCGTTGAGCATATCCCCATCCAACAAGATCAAATCCGGTTTCTGCCCGCGAATCTGCTCCACTAAAGTCTCATTATCC
>CAJFUP010000017.1 GCA_904420225.1 uncultured Lachnospiraceae bacterium | reverse complement strand
TTGACGGAGATGGATGGCTTTGACGGAAGGAAGGGCGTTATCATCTTGGCGGCCACCAACCGGCCGGAGTCTCTGGACAAGGCCCTGCTGCGTCCGGGGCGGTTTGACCGAAGAATTCCTGTGGAATTGCCGGATCTGGCCGGTCGAGAGGCAATCCTGCGGGTACACGGAAAGAAAGTGAAGCTGGATTCTTCTGTGGATTTCAATGCCATTGCCAGGGCCACGGCCGGGGCTTCCGGCGCGGAACTGGCCAATATTGTCAATGAAGCTGCCCTTCGGGCGGTGCGAAATGACAGGAAAGTGGTATCCCAGGGGGATTTGGAGGAAAGCGTAGAGGTGGTCATTGCTGGTTATCAGAGAAAGAATGCTGTGATCTCTCCCAGGGAAAAGCAGATCGTGGCGTATCATGAAATCGGTCATGCCCTGGTGGCGGCCAAGCAGACGGAATCGGCGCCGGTTCACAAGATTACCATTATTCCCCGTACTTCCGGCGCTTTGGGTTATACCATGCAGGTGGATGAAGAGGAAAAATCACTGATGACAAAGGAAGAGGCATTCAATAAAGTGGCTACTCTGACAGGCGGACGCGCGGCAGAGGAATTGATTTTCGGTACCTTTACCACAGGCGCTTCCAATGATATTGAGCAGGCCACAAAGATTGCAAGAGCCATGGTGACTCGATTTGGTATGAGTAAAAATTTTGATATGATGGCTCTGGAAACAGTGAATAACCCTTACCTAAGCGCTGACACTTCCCTGACTTGTTCCAATGAATCGGCGGGCAAAGTGGATGAGGAGGTGCTGTCCATCATCCGTTCCGCCCACGAAAAGGCCATGGAGATTTTGCGCGGAAATATGCAGAAGCTCAACGAGCTTTCCCAATACCTGTTGGAAAGAGAGACCATAACAGGAGAAGAGTTTATGGAAATATTGAATCGTCAGTGACGGTCCAGGATTTGGTTCCATCAAAAAATAAAATATGAAAAGCGGAGGCAGTTATGAAAGAAGCAGTGAGTACAGAATGGTCATTGGACGAATTTTACAAAGGATACGGTGATCCAGCTTACCAGGCGGACATGGAGCGGCTGAATGATCTGGCAGACGGACTGGATAAAAGCTTGCAAAGGGCCAGAAATATGGAGGCAAAAGAGGGGCTTTTGTGTGTGATAAAAGCGCAGGAAGCATTTTTCCTCCAATTTATGCGTCTGGATATTTATACCAGCATGCGTCAGTCCGCCAATACCACGGACAGCGAGACAAATGCCAATATGGCGCAAATCATGAAGAAGTATGCGGCAGCCACCAAGAGCTTGGTTTCCATTCAGAAATACATGGCGCAGATTCCCAATCTGGAGGAGGTGGCGTCCTCTGATCCCATTTTGGAAGAATACCGTTTTATGTTGCTGAAAAACCGGGAGCAGGTCAGCCATCTTTTTTCCGATGAGATGGAAGAAATGATTGCCAAAATGAATTTGACTGGGGGAAGCGCATGGAATCAACTGTTTGAATACCTCACTTCCACAGTAAAGGTAGATTACAAAGGGGAGCAGATTACACTCTCCGCTGTGAGAAATCTGGCATACGACAGCGATGGGGCAGTGAGGAAAGAAGCATATGAAGCGGAATTAAAGGCATATGAGAAGATTCAGGATTCCATTGCATTTTCATTGAACAATATCAAATCGCAGGTCAATATGCTTTGTGAAGCCCGCGGATACGATTCTGTGCTTTCCATGACTCTGGAGGCATCCAATATGAGCCGGAAAACTCTGGAGGCCATGCTGGAAGCCATGAGAGAATATATGCCGAAGTTTCATGAGTACATGCGGGCCAAGGCAAAACTTCTGGGCCATGAAAACGGCCTTCCTTGGTATGATTTGTTTGCGCCGGTGGGCAGCATGGATAAAAAATATACCATTGAGGAAGCGCGCGATTATTTGGTAACCAGTTTCCGTGACTTTTCCGATGATATGGCGGATATGATGGCGGAGGCCTTTGACAATCATTGGATTGATTTTTTGCCGAGACCGGGGAAAGTGGGGGGAGCATTCTGCTGCAATGTGGGCTTCCTGAAGCAGAGTCGTATTCTAACCAATTATGACTATACGTTTGGCTCAGTGGATACGCTGGCTCATGAATTGGGGCATGCGTACCATGGGATGATGATTGAAAATAACCGTGTCTTAAATCAGGACTACCCAATGCCGTTGGCAGAGACAGCCTCCACCTTCAATGAGACACATATCACGAAATTGGCTCTTACCAAAGCCCAGGGGGAAGAAAAGCTGGCTCTTTTGGAAAGCCTGCTGATGAATACGACGCAGATTATCTGTGATATTTATTCCAGATATCGGTTTGAGAGCCAGGTTTTTGACGAATGCCGGGAACGGCGGCTGATGCCTGAAGATTTGAAGGAAATCATGCTTAAGGCGCAGAAAGAAGCGTATGGAGACGGGTTGGATCCGGCGTATCTGCATCCCTATATGTGGGCCTGCAAGGGGCACTATTACTCGGAGCGTCTGAGCTTTTATAATTTCCCTTACGCATTTGGCGGTTTATTTGCCATGGGGCTGTATACGCAGTTTGAAAAGGAAGGAGCTTCCTTTGTGCCAAAATACCGTCGGCTGCTGAAGGCCACTACGGATCATACCATTGAAGAAGTGGCTGCCATGGCGGGAATTGACGTGACCAATAAGGCTTTTTGGCGGGAGAGCCTTGAGGCATTTGGAAAATTGGTGGATGAGTTTGTGGCCCTGGCAGAAGAAGAAAGCAAATAAGGGCGAGATATTCAGAAAGGTATGGTAAAAGCGAGATATGATTCAGGATCCCAAACAGGAAAAAGTTCTTCGGATTGTGAAACGGGCAGTGATTGGAGTAGCGGCTGTAATCGTCGTGGCAGTGGTGGCCTTGGATAGTACGTATACCATCACGGAACAGGAGCAGGCGGTGGTGACCACATTTGGTTCTCCCTCTGCCCAGACCGAACCGGGACTTCATTTTAAGATTCCTCTGGTACAGCAAGTGGAGAAGGTGAATACCACCATTCAAGGATTTCCCATTGGATACAGTCAGGGTGAAGAACAGCAGTATGATACCAATGAAGACGAATCTCTGATGATTACGTCGGATTATAATTTTGTCAATGTGGACTTTTTTGTGGAATATAAAGTGGCGGATCCCATAAAAGCGGTTTATGCCTCTGAGGATCCGGAGATGATTCTGAAAAATGTGGCCCAGAGCTGTATTCGGAATGTGATTGGCAGCTATGACGTGGACAGTGTTTTGACCACAGGAAAATATGAAATCCAAAATACCATCAAAGATGCCATTATCCGGCAGCTGGAAGCCAACGATATCGGACTTTCTCTGGTGAATATTACCATTCAGGATTCGGAACCGCCCACTACGGAAGTGATGGAAGCCTTTAAGGCGGTGGAAACAGCCAAACAGGGAAAAGAGACTGCTGTCAATAATGCCAATAAATACAGGAACGAAAAATTGCCGGAGGCGGAAGCCCAGGCCGATAAGATACTTCAGCAGGCGGAATCAAAGAAGCAGGCGAGAATCAATGAAGCCAACAGTCAGGTGGCCCGTTTCAATGCCATGTATGATCAGTATATACAAAACCCGGAAATTACCAGACAGCGGATGTTTTACGAAGCCATGGAAGACGTACTGCCGGATCTGAAAGTGATCATCAATGGAAGCGGCGATTCGGTTAATACGATTTTGCCGCTGGAACCTTTTTCCAGTACAAATGTAACGCAGGAGACGCAGGCGCCGTCGGCAGTGCAGGAGACGCAGGCGCCAGAGGAAACGACAAGTGAAACGGAAAGTGCCGACGAAGGCTGATCGTCGGTAAAGAAAAGAGGTTTTGTATGAAGAAGAAAATAATCGGGATTGTCGCTGCTGTGACTGTGGTGGCATTGTTGGCAGTGGGATATTCTTCTGCCGTGGTGGTGGAGGAAAATGAGTTTCAGCTGGTTCGGCAATTTGGAAAAGTGGATCGTGTGATCAGCACATCGGGAATCCATTTTAAGATACCGTTTCTAGAAGATACCATTTCTCTTCCAAGAGAAATTCTTTTGTTTGATATGGCCTCATCCGATGTGATCACAAAGGATAAAAAGACCATGATTGCCGACAGCTATGTGCTTTGGAGAATTACAGATCCTCTGAAATTTTCTCAGACACTGAATTACTCTGTGGCCAATGCGGAAAGCAGGATTAATACGGTGGTCTACAATTCCATGAAAAATGTCATCAGCAGCCTGACCCAGACGGAGGTTATCAACGGCCGGGACGGGGAACTGTCTGATACCATCATGGAGAATATCGGAGATACCATGGATCAGTACGGAGTGGAACTGATATCCGTGGAAACCAAACGTCTGGACCTCCCTTCAGATAATAAAAATGCTGTGTATGAGCGTATGATTTCAGAGCGGGATAAGATTGCTGCTCAGTATACTGCGGAAGGAAATGCGGAGGCACAGGTACTGCAGAATCAGACGGATAAGGAAGTTTCCATCAAACTGTCCGACGCTCAGGCCCAGGCAGCTGCCATTGAGGCTGAAGGGGAGGCAGAATATATGAGAATTTTATCGGAGGCATATTCTGATGCTGACCGGCAAGATTTCTATGCCTTTGTTCGGGCGTTGGACGCAGCCAAAGAATCCATGACGGGAGGCAATAAGACGCTGATCCTTCCACCGGATTCACCGCTGGCTCAGATTTTCACAGGACAGCCTTGATGGACGCTTGGTGCCTACGGGAACGATTTCGTAGGATACTGACAGAAAAAAAATTCAGCCACAAAAAGCGCATAAAATCAGGATTTTGGCACAAGATATGGTATCTCGTATTTGCGAGATACCATATCTTGTGTTGACTTTTCCCAAGGGTGATGATATGATAGGAAAAGTTACTGCAAAAAAGCGTATGGAATCATCTAATAAAGCAGAAAAATACCGTATTGGGAGGAGCGTTGGCGATGGATTTGAAGGATGTCAGAGTGATAAAAAAGGATGGTACAAAGGAAGAATTCAATGTGCAGAAAATCATCGTAGCTGTAAATAAATCTGCCTATCGGGCCTTGATAAAATTCACAGATCAGGAGACGAAATTTATCTGCAAATTTGTAGAAGAAAAAATAGAGCAGATGGGTATCAAAGAGGTTCCCATTCCGGAAATGCACAATGTAGTGGAAGGCGCTCTGGAAAAGGTGAACCCATTGGTGGCCAAGAGCTACCGCGATTATAGAAATTATAAGCAGGATTTTGTGCAGATGTTGGACGAGGTCTATAAAAAAAGCCAATCCATCATGTACATCGGTGATAAAGAGAATTCCAATTCGGATAGCGCGCTGGTGTCCACCAAACGCAGCCTGATTTTCAATGAGCTGAATAAATCTTTGTATCAAAAGTTTTTTTTGACAGTGGAAGAACTCCAGGCCGCCAGGGAGGGATACATTTATATCCATGACATGTCTGCCCGCCGTGACACCATGAACTGCTGCCTGTTCAATGTAAAAGAAGTATTGAGCGGCGGCTTTGAAATGGGGAATCTCTGGTACAATGAACCCAAGACACTGGATGTGGCTTTTGATGTCATCGGTGATATCGTACTCAGCGCCGCCAGTCAGCAGTATGGTGGATTCACCGTTCCCAGTGCGGATCTGATACTGGAGCCCTATGCGGAGAAATCCTATGCCAAACATCTGAAGAAGTATCTGGATTTGGGAGTGCCCGAGGAGAGGGCGGAAGAAGAAGCCAATAAAGACGTGGAGTATGAATTTCAGCAGGGTTTCCAGGGCTGGGAGTATAAGTTCAACACAGTGGCCTCCAGTCGCGGCGATTATCCCTTCATCACCGTAACCATCGGTACAGGAACCGGTCGGTTTGCTAAAATGGCATCCAAGAAGATGCTGCAAGTACGCCGGGAAGGACAGGGGAAGATGGGACATAAAAAACCGGTTCTGTTCCCCAAGGTGGTGTTCTTATACGATGAAAACCTTCATGGGCCGGGAAAAGAGCTGGAGGACGTGTTTGAAGAGGGGATCCGCTGTTCCTCCAAGACCATGTACCCCGATTGGCTGAGTCTGACAGGAGAGGGGTATATCGCTTCCATGTATAAAAAATATGGGGAGATCATCAGTCCCATGGGGTGTCGTGCGTTTCTGTCCCCCTGGTATGAGAGAGGCGGCATGCATCCGGCGGATGACAATGACCGTCCCGTATTCGTGGGCCGTTTCAACATTGGCGTGGTCAGCCTGCATCTTCCCATGATTTTGGCGAAATCCAGACAAGAGAGCCGGGATTTCTATGAAGTGTTGGATTATTATCTGGAGCTGATCCGTCGCCTCCACCTCAGGACTTACGATTATCTGGGTGAGATGAAGGCCTCCACCAATCCCATTGCCTACTGCGAGGGCGGCTTCTACGGCGGCCATCTGAAGATGAATGACAAGATAAAGCCTATTTTGAAGACTGCCACAGCTTCCTTCGGCATCACAGCTCTCAATGAGCTGCAGCGGCTTTACAATGGCAAAAGCTTAGTGGAAGATGGCCAGTTTGCCCTGGAGGTCTTGCGGCATATCAATGAAAAAATTGAACAGTTCAAGGAAGAAGACGGACGTCTGTATGCCATTTATGCCACCCCGGCGGAGAACCTCTGCGGCCTCCAGGTGAAACAGTTCCGCAAGAAATATGGCATCGTGGAAAACGTATCAGATAGAGAGTATGTCAGCAACGGTTTCCACTGCCATGTGACAGAGGATATTACTCCCATCCAGAAACAGGATTTGGAATACCGTTTCTGGGAGCTGTCCAATGGGGGAAAGATTCAATATGTGAAATATCCCATTGATTACAATATTGAAGCCATCAAATCGCTGATTCGCAGAGCCATGAAGATGGGATTTTATGAGGGTGTCAATCTTTCTCTGGCCTATTGTGACGACTGTGGCCATGAGGAGCTGGAGATGGACGTTTGTCCGGTTTGCGGAAGCAAAAATCTCACAAAGATTGATCGCATGAATGGCTATCTCTCTTACTCCAGGGTAAAAGGGGACACCCGGCTCAATGATGCCAAGATGGCGGAAATAAAAGAGAGGAAAAGTATGTAGACATGAATTACCACAATATTACAAAGGATGATATGCTCAACGGCGATGGGCTGCGAGTGGTGCTCTGGGTGGCTGGCTGCGGCCATGCCTGCCCCGGCTGCCACAACCCCATCACCTGGGATCCGGACGGCGGACTTCCTTTCACGGATAAGGAAAAAGAGGAAATTTTTCAGCAACTCTCTCAGGATTACATTTCCGGCCTGACGCTCAGCGGCGGGGATCCCTTATTTCCCGCCAATCGGGATGCTGTGGGAAAACTGATGAATGAGGTGAAACAGGCGTATCCCCATAAAACCATTTGGCTGTATACGGGATATCTGTGGGAGGAAATTCAGGATCTTCCGTTTATCTCTCTGGCAGATGTGGTGGTGGACGGAAAATTTCAGCAGAAATGGAAACAGAACACACTGAAGTGGAAAGGAAGCCGGAATCAGCGTGTCATTGATGTGAAAGAAACCATGAAAAGAGGCGAGGTAATACTGCATGCAGACAATTAAGATCAAATACTTTTCCGATAAAATTGAGAAACTGTGCTATATCGGCGGAAAATCCGACTGGATTGACCTGAGAGCGGCTGAAGAGGTGGAGATGAAAGCTGGGGAATTTAAGCTGATTCCTTTGGGAGTGGCCATGGAGCTGCCCAGGGGATATGAGGCCCATGTGGTTCCCAGAAGTTCTACATTTAAAAATTTTGGCATTATTCAGACCAACCATATGGGGGTCATTGATGAGACGTACTGCGGGGACAATGATCAGTGGTTCATGCCTGCCTATGCGCTGCGGGATACGGTGATTCATA
>CAJFUP010000016.1 GCA_904420225.1 uncultured Lachnospiraceae bacterium | reverse complement strand
TGAAGAGACAGCAAAAATCGAACAGGAACTGGAAAGAATTTCTGGTTTTACCTCCGAACAGGCAAAAGAGTACTTATTAAAGTCAGTCGAAGATGATGTCAAACATGACACTGCAAAGATGATTAAAGAAATGGAAGCCAAGGCAAAAGAAGAGGCTTCAAAGAAGGCGAAAGAATACGTGGTGACGGCCATACAGAAATGTGCGGCGGATCACGTGGCAGAGACAACTATTTCAGTGGTCCAGCTGCCCAATGATGAAATGAAAGGAAGAATTATTGGCCGAGAAGGAAGGAATATTCGTACACTGGAGACTCTGACAGGGGTCGATTTGATCATTGATGATACACCGGAAGCGGTTATCCTTTCAGGATTTGATCCAATGCGTCGAGAAGTAGCGCGGATAGCATTGGAAAAGCTGATTATTGATGGGCGTATTCATCCGGCCAGAATCGAAGAGATGGTGGAGAAAGCCAAGCGGGAAGTGGAAATACTGATCCGCGAGGAAGGGGAAGCCGCTCTGCTGGAAGTGGGAGTTCATGGAATTCATCCAGAGCTGGTAAAGCTTCTGGGTCGTATGAAGTTCCGTTCCAGTTATGGTCAGAATGCGCTGAAACATTCCATCGAGGTGGCCCATTTATCAGGCCTTTTGGCAGGAGAAATGGGATTGGATATCCGTTTAGCAAAGCGTGCAGGCCTTCTGCACGACATTGGCAAATCTGTCGATCACGAAATGGAAGGATCCCATATTCAAATCGGTGCAGAACTTTGCCGCAAATACAAGGAATCACAAGTTGTCATCAATGCAGTAGAATCACACCACGGCGACGTGGAACCGACATCATTAATTGCTTGCATCGTTCAGGCAGCCGATACCATTTCGGCGGCAAGGCCGGGTGCAAGGAGGGAAACACTGGAGACGTATACCAATCGCTTGAAGCAATTGGAAGATATTACAAATTCGTATAAAGGTGTGGATAAGTCTTTTGCTATCCAGGCGGGTAGAGAAGTTCGGATTATGGTAGTACCAGAGCAGGTTTCTGATGCAGACATGGTGCTCATGGCTAGAAATATTGCAAAGCAGATTGAATCAGAGTTGGAGTATCCTGGACAGATTAAAGTAAATGTAATCAGAGAATCCAGGGTAACCGATTATGCAAAATAGATTCAGGCAGAGAGGCCCGCGGACAGTTCCGCGGGCTTTTCTGTTATCCAAAACAAAAGACAGAATGACCGTTGACGGGGAAAGGCAGGATTGATATGAGGAAATTGGGATTTATCGGTATGGGAAACATGGGATATGCGATGATGAAAGGCGCTTTGGCAAAGATGAGTCCGGATGAAGTGATTTTTTCCGATGCGGATGCTGGACGGGCTGGAACGATTCATCAGGAGACGGGGGTTTCCTTTGCTTATTCCAATGCAGAATGCGCCAATCAGGTGAAGTATTTGGTGTTGGCGGTAAAACCGCAGTTTTATGATGTGGTTTTGCGAAACATTGAAAATGTGGTGACAGATGAGCATGTAATTATATCCATTGCTCCCAGTGTATCCATACGGGATTTGAAAAACAGGCTGGGAAGCAGCAGAAAAATTGTCAGGGCCATGCCCAATACACCGGCTTTGGTGGGGGAAGGTATGGCAGGCATATGCTATGAAGAGAATATGCTCACACAGGAGGAAGAAGATTTTGTGATGGCGCTGTTTTCTTCTTTCGGAAGGGCGCGTGTAGTCGATGAAAAGCTGATGAATGCCGTAACATGCGCCAGCGGCAGTTCTCCCGCGTATGTGTATTTGTTTATAGAGGCTCTGGCCGATGGAGCGGTAAAATATGGCATGCCAAGACAGGCGGCGTATGAATTCGCTGCGCAGACAGTGAAAGGAGCCGCGCAGATGGTTTTGGAAACGGGAGAGCATCCGGGGAAATTGAAAGATATGGTATGCTCCCCCGGCGGAACCACCATAGATGCTGTGGAAGCGCTGGAGGAATTTGGGTTTCGCAATGCAGTGATGAAAGCCACAGATCGATGCTTCGAAAAATGTACTGCCATGCAGAAGAAAAAAACAAACGACCAGTGACGTGCATCTCTGGCTTTATGTGAATGTGCGGGCCGCTTGGCGGCAGAAAGAGAGGGAAAAATGGAACATGTGAAAAGAATCGGGAGAGATTTGGTATACAAAGGGGTGATCCTGGATTTTTATGAAGATAAAATAGAGACCCCCAACGGAAAAGTTGTGACTTGGGATTTTATCGGGCACAAAGGAGCTGCCGCAGTGGTTCCCGTGAAAGAAGACGGGAAATTGATTATGGTGCGCCAGTACCGCAATGCGCTGGACAGAGAGACGCTGGAGATTCCGGCGGGCGCCAGAAATTATCCCGAAGAGCCCACCCTTATCTGCGCGTCCAGAGAGCTGGAGGAGGAAACGGGATATCGGTCGGATAATTTGGAACTTTTGATCACCTTGAGGACGGCCATTGCATACTGCAATGAATTGATTGATGTGTATGTGGCCCGCGATTTGATCCCCTCCAAGCAGCATCTGGATGAAGATGAATTTTTGGATGTGGAAGAGTATACGCTGGACGAATTGTGTCAGATGATTTATCAGGGCACCATCCAGGACGCCAAGACAGTGGCTGCCATCATGGCATATAAGGCAAAGTATCAAAAGTAATGAAATATGTTATTTTTCCCTTCTGGTCAGCATATAGTAGGACAAGGCGGCAATCATTTAAACCGATCCGTTGCCGTGTCGGCAAAGAAGCGCGGGAATGAAAAAGATGAGAAGGGATTTTAGGTATGGCAGAATGGAGAAGAAAAGAATATCTGGTAATGGGGATGTATTTGCTGGGGATTTTTCTTGGAACAGCGGCTGCTTTGTGGGTAAGGGAAGATCTCTTGACAGAGCTGGGAATTTACAGTGAACTCTTCCAGGAAAGTTTGGAAAGCACGCCAATTAATGCATGGGATTATCTTCTCTACATCCTAAGGCAGAGGGCGTGGAGCATGGGTATTTTGCTGTTGTTATCCTTGACTTCCATGGCGTATCCCTGTCTGTGTGCGTTTTCCCTGTATTATGGATTTTGTCTGGCTGGAATGGTGGTGGCGGCCACTGCGTCCATGGGGATGATGGGATTTTTGGGGTTTTTGATTTCCATTCTGCCTCATTACATTTTTTACTGTGCTGCAGTGCTGCTGACGGCATATACTGTATGCCGTCAGCCGTATGCCGGAAGGAAACAGGCAGTGCAGACGGCAGTTTTTGCCGTTGTATTATTTTTGTCGGGGGTATTTGTGGAAGTATACGGGAATCCGTTGCTCATGAAAGTCTTTGGCGGTTTGCTGGCAGGTTAAATGTGAAAGAAACGGTGCAGCGGCAGAACAATTGAGACAACAGTAATAAAACAACAACAATGGTAGAGAAAACAATGTTATCAGAAAATAGAGAAATATTGAAAAATATTTTAAAAAATAGTTGACATAAAGAGAAAAAGGTAATATAATAAAACCATAACAAAGGAGAGAAAGATAAAAGAAATGAGGTGAGTCCCATGAAATAGGCAGGAAGTATTTGGCAGTGATACATAAAAGATTTACAGATTGAGATTTTTATCTATATTTTAAAATGAGTGAAAAATTTCAAGATATTGCTTTTGTGAATCGGCTGAATACAGATGGGCTTTCATTTCAAAGAGGAGGTACAGACCACCCGAAACGTAAAAGTACAGTGGACAGGTTTCTGGATCCTGTGAAAATCCAAATAGAATCAGGAGGTACGGACCACCGGACACATAAGAGATACCAGAAATAATCTGGCAGGCAGGGGAGAGTTGAAAAAGTAAAAAGACAAAAGAGGTATAATCCAATGGACAGTGATCT
This sequence comes from uncultured Lachnospiraceae bacterium, assembly GCA_904420225.1. Lineage (GTDB taxonomy): Bacteria > Bacillota > Clostridia > Lachnospirales > Lachnospiraceae > Fimimorpha. Next base: position 9,576 of record CAJFUP010000016.1, on the reverse strand, counting down.
GTAGAGGCGGATATCGAGAAGATTTATCGGTATCCGCCTTTTGTTGTCCAATTGGGAATAATGAGACAAATTGAGGAATATAAATAGAGAAAAGCCAAACCGCGGAGGATCCATGAGAGGAAAAGAGCGAATCGCGGAAGGGCTGAATCTTCCGAAGGATATGGCACTGGGAGCAGCAATTTTGACGGTGGTGGGCCAGACAGAGCTGTATGTGGAAAATTTCCGATCCATTGTGGCTTACGATGACTGCTGCCTTTGTCTTCAATCAAAGACAGGACGTCTTCGGATTCAAGGGAAAAACCTGGGGATTGAATATTATAACCCGGAAGAAATTAAGGTAACTGGACGGTTTGAATATATTCAGTTTGAGTAATCGGGAGATGGCAGGTGGACGGACGTGATGGAATCGCTGATTCGATGTTGGAAAGGATATGTACAGATTCAGATTCGCGGAAATTCTCCGGAACGATTTATGAATTTGTGTCGGAATCGCGGGATTATTTTGTGGAAGATACGGCGCCAGGGGGAATATGATACATGCTGTTTGGCTTTGCGTGATGTTTGGAAACTGAAGGCTTTGGTAAAGAAATCCGGGGTCAGTATCCGCATTATTAAGAAAAGGGGAATCCCTTTTTTCATAAACAGAAATAAAAATAGAAAAGCGGCGTATTTCAGCGCCTGTTTTTCCTTTTTGGGAATTTATCTTTTATCACTATTTCTTTGGGACATTCAGTTTGAGGGAAATATACATTATACGGATGATGTGCTGATGCAGTTTCTCTATGAAAATGGATATGTTCATGGAATGCGGATTCAGGAAATTACCTGTGAAGAATTGGAAAAGAAAATCAGAAACCAGTATCATGACATTAATTGGGTATCGGCTATGATTCAGGGAACGCGTTTGGTGGTGAAAGTTAAGGAAAACACAGGAGTGATGGAAATTGGGCAGGAAGAAAATACTCCGGGTGATCTGACGGCAGACAGAGAGGGACGAATCGTGTCTATCATCACAAGGGCGGGAACGCCGCTGGTACATGCGGGGGATGAAGTGAAAGAGGGGGACATTTTGGTTTCCGGCATGATTGCCATTAAAAATGACGCAGGCGAGACAGCGGCAACACGTCAAGTGCGTGCCGATGCCGATGTGATTGTGGAACGGCAGTACATATATGAAAGGACGTTTCCCCTGGAGCACCAGGTGAGGCGCTATACGGAAGAAAGTAGGAAGTATTTTGTCCGGATTTTTGATCGAACATTTCAGTGGCTGCCTGTGAAGAATAGAGATCATGCGGAGATTATTACGGAGGAAAAGCAGCTGCATTTGTTTTCCAATTTTTATCTCCCATTTTATTATGGAACCTGTATGGTGAGACAGTACGACATGGAAACAGCCATTTATGATCAAGAGGAAGCGGAAGCTTTGGCCATGGGAGAATGGGAGACGTTTTTGGGAGAAAAGAAAGAAGAAGGAGCAGCAGTTATGGACGCCCATATAGATATCCGTCTGGAAAATGGAAGTTGCATTTCTTATGGTACGGTTACGGTACAGGAGAAAACGGGAATTGTGACAGAAATCCAGCCCGATCTCGGGGAGGAGAGCCAATAGTTTTTCTTTACTTTTGTAAAGAATCTGTTATAATAAAGAAATGTATTTATGACACATAATAATGACTGTTGGAGAGGCGCGAACATGAGTGAATTGCAGAACCGTACAATAGAGTTTGATGATATTGATCAGATGGCTGCCGTATTCGGGCCGTTTGACACCAATATAAAAATGATTGAAAAGAAATTGAATGTGACTGTCATCGGTCAAGAAATGGGAATTCGGCTCACTGGAACGGCCAAGGATGTGGAAAAAGCCGCGGGGACCGTTGACACTCTGAAAAAAATGTATAATAACAAAGAGATCATCAATGAGTCAGTCATCGACCGGGCCATGGATTTGGTGGAGGACGGCGCGCCAGAGGATGCGGTGACAGTGATGCGGGATGTCATTACACTGACAAGCAAAGGGAAACCGGTCAAGTGCAAAACCATCGGACAGAAGAATTATATTAAAACCATTGAGGAAAATACGGTAACCATCTGCATTGGCCCTGCCGGTACGGGAAAGACATATCTGGCCATTGCCATGGCGGTAAGTGCCCTGAAGAATGAAGAAATTTCCAGAATTGTGCTGACGCGACCGGCTGTGGAAGCGGGAGAGCACCTGGGATTTTTGCCGGGAGATCTGCAGAGTAAGGTGGATCCATATCTGCGGCCGCTTTATGATGCCCTTTTTGAGATGCTGGGAGAGGAGACGTTTAACCGCTGTTTGGAGCGTGGAATCATAGAAGTGGCGCCGTTGGCGTATATGAGAGGCAGAACTTTGGGAGATTCCTGGATCATTGTGGATGAGTCACAGAATGCCAGCTTGGAGCAGCTTTTGATGGTTTTGACCCGATTGGGAGAGGGGTCCAAGATTGTGGTTACAGGAGATGTTACACAGGTGGACTTGAAGGACAAGGCATCTGGCTTGGACACATGCGCCAGAATTCTTCATGGCATCGAACAGATTGGAATTGTGAAGCTGACAAATCGGGATGTGGTGCGTCACAAATTGGTGAAAGATATCATCAAGGCTTTTGAGAAGTATCAGGAGCAGACGGAGAAAGGCGGAAAGCCGTCTGAAATGAGAAAGAGGAATTTGCGCTCTGCGCGTTGAAGGAGGGAACAGGCATGACCTTTCAGATAGAGTATGAAACGGAAAAGAAGTTGGATCTTCCGTATGAGGAGATTGTCCGTGCGGTGATTGCAGCGTGTCTGGACCATGAAGAATGCCCATATGAGGCAGAAGTCAATGTGATTTTCACCGATAATGAGGGGATTCGTCAAATTAACCGGCAATACCGTCAGCTGGATGCTCCCACAGATGTTCTATCGTTTCCTCTGGTGGATTATGAGATACCGGCGGATTTTGGACATGTGGAAGAACAGGCGGAAGATTATTTTAATCCGGAGACGGGAGAGCTGATGTTGGGAGATATTATCCTTTCTGTGGATAAAATTGAGCAGCAGGCCAGGGAGTACGGCCATACGCAAAAGAGAGAGCTGGCATTTCTGGTGGCGCACAGTATGCTTCATCTTATGGGATATGATCATATGGAAGAAGGGGAACGGAAAGTGATGGAAGAAAAACAGTCCCAGATTCTAACGGACTTGGGAATTACCCGATGAGGCGCTGTTTACAAAAGAAAGCAATGAGAAAGATAGTGAGAAAATATGAACAATACAGATCAGAAGAAAGATAACGATAACTTTCTGGTACAGGGAGGAATATTGGCAGTTGCCTCTGTCCTGGTGCGGCTCATAGGTATGGTCTACCGGATTCCCATGACCAATATCATCGGTGACGAAGGCAACACATGCTATTCCAACGCATACGAGTTTTATAATATTCTTCTCCTTTTATCCTCCTATAGTTTGCCGGTGGCTATTTCCAAATTGGTGTCGGCCAAGGTTTCCATGGGGCAGTGGAGAAACATTCATGCCATCATGCGGAGTGCCATTTTGTTTGGGCTTCTCTCGGGAACAGTCTTTACTCTGCTGGCCTTCTTCGGTGCGGATTGGTATTTCTCCCATGTGACCATCAGCCCATATTCTGCCATAGCGCTTCGGGTGATGTCGCCGACCATTTTTGTCATGGCGCTGCTGGGTGTGTTCCGCGGTTTCTTCCAGGGGATGAAAACCATGGTTCCCACAGCTGTCTCACAGATTTTGGAACAGATTGTCAATGCCATCGTCAGTGTATTGGCGGCCTGGATTCTATTTGATTATGGCTCCAGGGTGGATTTGGTCAAGGGCACGGATGTCTATGCGTCTGCCTGGGGAGCGGCGGGAGGCACGCTGGGAACACTCATGGGAGCGCTGGTGGCGCTGCTTTTCTTCCTTCTTCTGTTTGGCGCTTATCGGAAGTATTTGAAGAAGCGAATGAAACGCGACAGAACTGCCATTGTGGATTCCGCGGGAACCATTATGAAGCTGATTATATCCACGGCTGTGCCGGTTATCATCAGTACCACGGCATACAACATCATCAATCTGCTGGACAGCAGCCTATTCAGCCATTATATGGCTTCCATCGGAAATTCTGACGGATACCGGAGCATTTGGGGAGCATATATGGGGAAGTACATGCTTCTCATTAATGTGCCGGTGGCATTTTCCTCTGCTTTGTCCTCCTCACTGGTACCGTCACTGACAGAAGCCTTTGTGAAGAACAACAGAAGTATGATGATTCGCAAGGTGAATACGGCGCTGCGTGTGACCATGCTCATTGCCATTCCTTGTGCGGTGGGGTTAACGGTTCTGGCCAGACCCATTATGTCATTGCTGTTCACGGAGGAATCCAGTGACGCGGCCATTTATTTGACAGTGGGATCGCTGACAGTGGTATTTTTCTCACTGTCCACCATCACCAACGGTATCCTTCAGGGAATCAGCAAGATGAAAGTTCCTGTGCGGCATTCCCTGATTTCTTTAGCGATCCATTTGGTATTGGTGTATCTATTTGTATGGCAGTTCGGTATGGGGATTTATGGCGTCATTATTTCTTATATTGCCTTTGGCGTATGCATGTGTACCATGAATTCTTTTTCCATCGGAAAATATTTGAATTACCAGCAGCAGGCCACATCCATCTATGTACTTCCGGCCATCTGTTCCCTTGTCATGGGTGTAATCTGTTTCTTTGTCCATAAAGGAATCACCATGGTGATATCAGGGAGCCTGGGAAATCTGTTGGGCGTTATATTGGCCATTGCCGTGGGGATTGTGGTGTACTTTGTCATGATGGTGCTGACAAAGGCACTGAATCGGGATACGATGGCGGATCTTCCCATGGGGGGAAAGATGATTCGGCTGGCGCGAAAAATGCATTTGATGAAATAAATGAAAAGGGGTGCTGTGACAATCGGCTGTGGGGGAAAAGGATCCGCCGAAGGGTTGCAGCACCTTCTTTCATACGGAAACAGAATAGCTTGACGGAAAGGAAGAAAACCATGGGGAATGGGAATGTGATCGTGGTGGGGGCAGGAGCATCGGGGCTGGCGGCAGCCATAGCGGCCGCCAGAGAGGGAAGCCGGGTAACGCTTTTGGAGCACAACGACCGGGTGGGGAAGAAAATTTTAGTAACTGGCAATGGAAAATGCAATCTGACCAATGAAAAAATGGGATCCCAATATTATAGAAGTAACAATATGGCGTTTGTGGAACAAGTTCTCTGGGCGTATCCCACAGACAAAATCCTTCGCTTTTTCCAGGGGTTGGGGATTGTTCCCGCGAATAAAAATGGATATATTTATCCGGCTTCCGGCCAGGCATCTGCCGTATCAGATGTAATGCGGATGGAATTGGAATTTCTGGGCGTCAAGGTAGAAACAGGGGTTCACGCAGAAGAAATTGTCAGGGAGGGAGAACAGCTGATAGTAAAAACAGATAGAGGATATTTGAAAGCCCAACAGGTGGTATTGGCCTGCGGATCCCTGGCGGGGAACCGGACCGGCAATGACGGAAGCGGTTATGCCATGGCCAGAGCCATGGGACATCATGTATACGATCCTCTGCCGGCGCTGGTGCAGTTGCGCAGCAGCGGGCGTGTTTTGAAGCGCTGGGCCGGAGTGCGAACAGATGGAACCGTTTCCATTTGGGTCGATGGCAATTGTGTTGCCAGGGATAGAGGTGAGCTGCAGCTGACTGATTATGGTATTTCCGGTATCCCGGTGTTTCAGGTGAGCCGATACGCTGCCGAAGCATTGCATGAGGGAAGACATGTATTGGCCCGTTTGGATTTTATCCCAGATATGAGCAGAAAGGAATTATACCGCTTCTTGGAGCGCCGCTCTGCCGTAAGTCCCCATAAGACACTGGAAGAGATGATGGTGGGGTTCCTGAATAATAGGCTGGCAGCCGCTCTCATGGGGGAAGCTGAACTGGACAGAAACAGCCGTTGGGAAACGCTTTCATCTGCCATGAAAAATCGTCTGTGCGAAAAAATGGATGATTTTGTCCTACCTGTTTTGGCAACCAATTCTTTTGAACAGGCCCAGGTTTGTATGGGAGGAGTGGATACAAAAGAGGTGGACGGAAATACCATGGAGTCCAGGATAATGCCTGGGGTCCATTTGGCCGGTGAGATGTTGGATGTGGACGGCATCTGCGGCGGCTACAATCTGCACTTTGCATGGGCATCGGGACTGCTGGCCGGAAGCCATGCGGGAGGGAGCGCCATATGATACGAATCAGCAATATTAAAATGAGGCCTGGACATACCAGGGAGGAATTGGTAAAAAAAGCAGCAGACATGCTTAGAGTTGGGCCTTGGGAGTTCACAGGATTTTCCATCTGGAAACAGTCTCTGGATGCCAGAAAAAAGCCGGATTTACACTACGTATATACTGTGGACGTGGAGGTCCCGAAAGAAAAAAGAGTCTTGGAGCGGAGCCGATGTCATCAGGCGGCCCTGGCGCAGCGGCAATCTTACCAATTTCCACGTTCCGGAACGGAGAGGATGCGGGAAAAGATAGTCATCATCGGCAGCGGTCCAGCCGGTTTGTTTTGCGGATACTTCTTGGCCAAGCATGGATACCGTCCGCTGATACTGGAGCGGGGGGCGGATGTGGATACACGGGTTAGGGATGTGGAAGCTTTTTGGCGCACCGGTTGTCTCAGTGAAACATCCAATGTGCAGTTTGGCGAGGGGGGAGCCGGCACATTTTCTGATGGGAAATTGAATACCTTGGTGAAAGATATCCAGGGGAGAAATAGAGCGGTTCTGGAGGTTTTTGTGAAAGCGGGTGCGCCAGGGGATATTCTCTATAAAAGTAAACCCCATATTGGAACTGATGTGCTGCGGGGAGTGGTAAAGAGCATGCGAGAGCAGATCACAGAATGGGGAGGAGAAGTGCGTTTTTTCAGTCAGGTGACGGGGTTGAAGATTCGGGGAGGAGCAGTGGAGGGAGTCATTGTCAATGGGACAGAGGAAATTTTGACGCAAGCCGTGGTTCTGGCAGTGGGACACAGCGCCAGAGACACGTTTTCCATGCTGCAGAAGAGCGGAGTGGAAATGGCGGCCAAGGCGTTTGCCGTGGGGCTGAGAATGGAACATCCTCAGGATATGATTACCCGCGCCCAATACGGTCCATGGCCGGAGGAGTCTTCTGCGCTGCGCCATCTGGGGGCAGCCAGTTATAAAGTAACAGCCCAGACTCAGGGGGGAAGGGGTGTGTATTCCTTTTGTATGTGCCCTGGCGGCTATGTGGTCAATGCTTCGTCGGAACAGGGGAGACTGGCGATTAACGGAATGAGCAATCATGCCAGGGACGGCAGAAACGCCAATTCTGCGCTGATTGTTACCGTGACGCCAGAGGACTTTCCTGGGGAGGGGCCATTGGCAGGGGTGGCGTTTCAGAGAGAATTGGAAGAAAAAGCATATGCTCTGTGTCAGGGAAAAATCCCTGTACAGTTGTATGGGGATTTTCGGGAGAACCGGTGCAGTACAGCGCTGGGAGAAGTGAAGCCAGATACAAAAGGAGCATATGCGTTTGGTAATTTGCGGCGTGTCTTGCCGGAAGCGATTTCCCAAGCACTGATGGAAGGCATTGAGAGTTTTGAGCATAAAATACAAGGATTTTCCAGAAGAGATGCTGTCCTGTCGGGAGTGGAGAGCCGCACTTCTTCGCCGGTTCGCATTTTCAGGGATGAAAGGGGAGAATCCAATGTGCTGGGACTGTATCCCTGCGGAGAGGGCGCCGGTTATGCCGGCGGCATCACGTCTGCTGCCATGGATGGCATGAGAGCGGCGGAAAAAATCGCCGCCCGCTATGCCCCTGTCAAAGAATAGTATCTGTCGTCATTCCGGGCTTTTCAACAAGGCGGAAATGTTGTATGATAAAGGACGAAAGCGAAATAAGAGAATGCGCGCTGTGTGGGAAATCCCCAGTGCGAAATAGAGGGAAAGATGAAGATACGGGAAAAACTGAAAGATAAAAAGCGAGTCGTTATTAAAATTGGTTCCTCATCGCTGGTGCACAGAAATACCGGGATGCTGAATCTGCGGAAGGTGGAGGCGCTGATCCGAGTGCTCTGTGATCTGAGAGGCCAGGGAAAAGATGTGATTCTGGTGTCATCGGGAGCCATTGCCGTAGGGGCCAGCGCCATGGGAATGAACAAGCCGTCCACAACCTCTGAGAAGCAGGCATTGGCTGCCATTGGCCAGGCCAGGCTGATGATGACGTATCAAAGGCTGTTCGCAGAGTATAATCAGATGACTGCCCAGGTACTGATGACGAAATATACGGTACTCAATGACAAAAGCCGAGTCAATGCGCGAAATACGCTGGAGGAACTTCTGAAATTGGGGGTGATCCCAGTGGTCAATGAAAATGATACTGTGGCTACCGATGAGATTGAGAAAGTTGGGACTTTCGGAGACAATGATCATTTGTCTGCCATTGTGGCGGCTTTGATCCATGCGGATCTTCTGATTTTACTGTCGGATATAGACGGAATGTATACCGACGATCCAGCCAGAAATCCCAACGCTCATTTTATACCAGTGGTGAAGGAGATTACAGAAGAATATCTGAAAATGGGAAAAGAGACATCAGGCAGCAGCCTGGGGACCGGGGGAATGGCGGCCAAAGTGGACGCTGCCAGGATTGCCACGGATTCCGGTGCGGATCTGGTAATTGCCAATGGGGATCGGGTGGAAAATGTTCTCATGATTATGGATGGAATGGAAGTGGGCACCCTATTTCTTGCCCATGAAACCGCAGATTTTCAGTTGATGGACTACATTGAACACTGATGGTTTGCGCAGCGCCGTAAGAGAGAAGATGGCAGAAAAACAATGACTAAGGAAGGGTGAAAAATGTGAAGAAACCGTGTCTGGTTTTGGAAGGCGGAGGGAACAGAGGGATTTTCACATCGGGTGTACTGGACTGCCTGATGGAAAAGGGAATTGAATTTCCGTATGTGGTGGGAGTCTCAGCGGGAGCGTGTAATGCGGTGGATTATGTTTCCGGTCAGATCGGCAGAACCAAGGATTGTATTATTGGCAAAGATTTTCCAAGACCGTTGATCCGTTATCGGTATCTGGCGGAGAAAAAAATGCTGGTAGATATGGATTTGCTCTTTGATGATGTGCCAAATCGAATCAATCCGTTTGATTATGAGACATATTTCCACTCTCCCATGAAATGCGAGTTGGTAACAGCGGACTGTTTAACAGGACGGGCAGCCTATCTGGATGATCGGAAAGATCGCAGCCGTCTTATGAAGATTGTGCGGGCATCTTCCAGCATGCCATTTGTATCTCCCATGGTGGATGTGGACGGCATCCCCTACCTGGACGGCGGTATTGTGGATCCCATTCCGATTCGGCGGGCGCTTCGCCTGGGATATCGAAAACCGGTGATTGTGCTTACCAGGCAGAAAGGATATCGAAAAAAGCCGTCGGCCGCTTCCATCAAACTGGCCAAAACTGTATATAGAAGATATCCGCAGGTACAGATTTGCCTTCGCCGCCGCCAC
>CAJFUP010000015.1 GCA_904420225.1 uncultured Lachnospiraceae bacterium | reverse complement strand
TGACTGTGCTATGTCCAGTCCATTCCATCTCTATGGAATCCGCACAAAACTTTGGGGCCCCACTCCTCCTTCCATCCCAATCATCTATTGTCAAATCTCCCATGAATTTTCAAAAACGGCAACAGCTGCTTGTAACCTTCCCATATCTCTGAATAGGAAAAGGTTCTGCAACTTCTTGCAAAACCTCCCTTTCTCGCCGCCGTGTCCCGCGCTGTCCATGGAGCGCTGTCCACCTTCCCAGTTGTCCGTTATTCTTCTAAAGGTATTTGACTTGACTTTGCTTTTACATCAGGGAAATTTCTCATCCCTCTCGGCGTTTTGTATATGCTTTCAGACAGAGATTACATCCCTGCTGCTCTTCAGCGCTCTGCCAGTCTGTCCCTTTCAAGCTGATATACCCTTCACCGTCTGTCATGTCCAGGCTTTCCAGTAAACTCCCTGGGTCCGCATATTCGATAGCAATGGGGCGCTCCTCTCCAGGCGTCCTAATATACACTATAATAGCAAATTGCTGCCCCGCTGTCAAAGCGATTTCCTCATCCAACGGAATCGTATAATATCCTGCATTTTCCAGTGTTCCCGAAGCCACCGGCCTGGTAAAGTCCAACGACTGAATTCCCTGAAAATCCGGAACTGCATATATCTCATAAGAAGTATCCGGCCCCACCGCATAAAATCCGGCCGCTTCCAGAATTTCTTCCCCCTTTGCCGTGTAGACATTGGCAAAATAAGCCGTTTCATCTCTGTAGCCAATCTGCCCCACCCAGCCGCCCAAATCGCTCTGGTAAATGGAGTCGTAATTTTCCACCGATTCCACTCCTGTATAGCAAATATTATATATACCTATATTACTGTCATAATAAGAAATCCAAAAGTATCCATCCTCTCCAAAATCCTCTCCCCAACTGTTCATACACAGAAACGCCCCGTCTCCTGCAGGCTCTGTGGAAAATCTGGACTTTGGATACTGGTCATCCCAACCTACAATCACCACATCATGATTAATCTGCATTGTCCCTGTATAGCAATAGGAAGCAGTATCGATCCGATAATACTGCCCAATGTCCATTTCTGTCAGATCTTCATCCGCCAGAGCAAAATATAAGGGAGTATGGACTCCTCCATACAGAAAAACCGCTTTTTTGATGGCTTCCAGGTCTTTTTCAGGAAGCATTTGAATCTCCTGTACATGTTTCACCGGCGGCAGAAATGAGTCCGTCTTTCCATCCCCATAGGGATCCTGCTGTTCTAAAACCGGACCTTTCCATGACAGTAAATATGACATGGCCATGGTATAATCCCCGCCATCTTCCTGCTGTCTATCAAATACATGATTCAAGCTCATGTGATCCCTGGAGAATACCAAATATTCCTCCGGTGTAAGAGAGGATTCCAACGCCGTCAGAGAGGCAAATGCCCAGCACGTTCCCAAATCTCCCTGATCCTGTACAGCTGGGCTTCTTCCGTTTTCTCTATAATCATAGGCAGAAGGCAATTTCGTTTCGTTGGGAGCTTGATTGTTCATAACTACAATTCCTGCCTCTTGATCCCAGTTGCAGTCATACGGAAACGCCCTTTGAAAAGCCTGCGCAGCGACATAATACTGACCTTGATGTTCTTGCACGGAACCCGGAAGGATACTCTCCACCCCATCCACGCGAATCAAATCCGAATCTGTATAAGCCTCCAGCGACCGTTGGCCCCATTCCACCAAAATATGAATTCCATCTTTTACGGAGACGGCGCAGTCAAACCCTTCCCGCAGGGCTTTCTCCGAAATCAACAAGTTTCCCTCGCCGTCCACCCAAGTGGCCGTTTGGGCCATCGTCCGGCCATCCACTTTTAAGATGGGCGCCGATTCCGCCCCTTCCTCGCTCTCCGTTTCCGCCGAAGGCATTCTCTGAGGAATAAATCCTTGGCGAAAAGTCTCCCAGTTGGTGGCCGCAAAAAAGCAACCACCCGCGGCCACCAATATCGCCAACAGCAAAATCCAATAATACCGTCTGTGTCGCACCCGTCAGACTTCCTTTCTGGGCGGTTTCGGCCCCATGAACTGATAAAATGTGGTCTTTAGCATTCCATTATAAATTTTTCTCTTTTTGTCCGCCTTTCTCCCCATATAGTGTTCTGTTTCCTCATAGGAAGTAATCACAAAAGCGCTCCAGCGATCCAGAGCGGCAAACCGCTCCCCCAGCTGGCCATAAAGCCGCGCCAATTCCTCTTTATTGGAAAGACGTTCGCCATAAGGAGGATTGGTAATGAGGAATCCGTAGGCCTTGGGATGACTCAGCTGACTAACTGGCCGCTGCTGAAAATGGATCAAACGATCCACTCCCGCCCGCCCGGCCCCTTGGCGTGCAATACGCACAGCAGCAGGGTCCAGATCATATCCCTGAATGTCGGTGGACACTGATAAATCCAACCTATCATTGGCTTCTTCAATGGAATCATACCACAGTTTACGCCCGATAAGATTCTTCCATTCCTCCGCCTGAAATCTCCGATTCATCCCCGGCGCCATATTGGCGGCAATCATTGCCGCTTCAATGGGGAAGGTACCGCTTCCGCAGAAAGGATCCACCAGGATACGCTCCTTTTTCCAGGGGGTCAGAAGGATCAACGCAGCCGCCAATGTCTCGCTGATGGGCGCCTTTACAAAGGTTCCTCGATATCCTCTCTTATGCAGCGAATCGCCCGAGGTGTCCAGGGATACTGTCACCACATCTTTGAGCAAAGTTACCCGCAGCGGGTAAGACGCCCCCGTCTCCGGTATTCTGTCAACGCCGTGGGAAGCTTTCAGTTTCTCCACAATAGCCTTCTTCATGACAGACTGGATATCCGGTATGGAATGCAGCTTACTTTTCACCGATGTAGCCTTCTTTACCCAACATTTCCCGTCTTTGGGGATAAAACGCGCCCAATCCAAGGCCTTTGTATTTTCGAACAGCGCTTCAAAACTTGCTGCTGAAAACTGCCCCACCATCAGGAGCACTCTTTCCGCTGTCCGCAAAAACACATTGGCACGGCAAATGGCTTCCATATCGCCAATGAAATAAACACGGCCGTCTTCCACTCGGCTCACGTCATATCCCAAATCTATAATTTCCCGCTTCAGCACCGCTTCCAGGCCAAAATGGCACGGCGCAATAAGTTCAAATGTTTCCATGTATTTCCTTTCTCACTTTTTATTCTCATCCAGGCCGCTCTCTGGTCCCATTCATTGACATCTCTTGACCCTGGTATCATCCTAATGCCGCCGCAGTATTCTGTCAACAACTTTTGGGAAAAAACGAAAACACCGAAATGCGGCAGCCCGAAAACACGGGCTGCCGCCTACAGCAAAGTATGAAAACCGGTGACTCCACCGTCACAGTCTCATTTTAAAATCTTCATAGCCAAAGGTGCGGACCACATGACACTGACCGTCTGCCTCCTCCACTGCGATATCCGGCAGACGCATACCATTAAAGGTATTGGTTTTTACCATGGTATAGATGGCCATATCCCCAAATTCCAGCTTCTGCCCCGGCTCCAGCGGGAAATCAAACGAATACTCGCCCACCACGTCCCCCGCCAGACAAGTGGGGCCGCCCAACCGATACGTATAGGGCTTTTCCCCCGGTTGTCCGGAATTTTTCAGCGGAGGCCGATAGGGCATCTCCAACACATCCGGCATATGGCAGGCGGCGGAAGTGTCCAAAATGGCAAAAGGCGTGCCATTTTCCCCCACCTCCAGCACTGTAGTCAGCAGCGTTCCCGCATTGAGGGCAATGGCCTCTCCCGGCTCCAGGTAAACCTGCACTCCGTATGTTTCCTGTACATGGCGGATGCAGGAGGTGAGAATCTCCCTATGGTATCCCTCCCTGGTGATATGATGGCCTCCGCCGAAATTGATCCACTTTCTGCTGTGCATCCAAGGGCCAAACTGGGCCTCCACTGCATCCAGAGTCTTTTTCAAATCCTGTGCATCCTGCTCACAAAGGGTGTGGAAATGAAAGCCATCCACCAAATCCAGAAGCTCCGGGCAAAATTGCTCTCTGGTGACGCCCAGCCGGGAGCCGGGAGCACAGGGATCATAAATGGCGTGTCCCTCCTGAGTGGAACACTGGGGATTAAGTCTAAGTCCGATGCTGACTCCGGCTGCTGCCGCCTGTTCCCCGTATTTTTTCAGCTGGGAAAACGAATTAAATACAATATGATCACTGTATTTGAGGACTTCCTCCATCTCATCCTCCCGAAAGGCCGGGGCATATACATGGGTCTCTTTTTTCATTTCTTCTTTCCCCAGCCTGGCTTCATATAGTCCGCTGGCTGCCGTCCCGTCCAGATATTCCGCCATCAGCGGATAAAGCGAATACATGGAAAAAGCCTTCTGTGCCAGCAAGATTTTACAGCCGGTCTCCCGCCGAATATCCCGCAGCACTTCCAAGTTTCGGACTAATTTTGGTTTCTGCACCAAATAGCAGGGAGTCCGCAGCTCACCTTTCTGACAAAAATCCGCTTCCATTCCGTTCCGTCCCATGTATCGCTCATCCTCCGTTTTTCTTTTCTCTCTTTACACCGCATTACCCAATCTATTTTCCTCTTTAGCCTGCGGCGCGTCCAAAAGTATCAAACTTCCGGCTGTTCTCAATATTTTTCTGCTCATATGGACCACTTCAACAGCGGTGGTATAACTATCAATCCACCAGCTGCGGGTTCTCATCCACAATCCAAGGCAATCCCCACTTGTTCAGGGCTTCCATAAACGGATCGGGATCAAACTCTTCCATATTATATACGCCGGGTTTTTTCCAGGTCCCCGTCATTACCATCATAGCGCCGATCATGGCAGGAACTCCAGTGGTATAAGCCACAGCCTGGGAGCCAACTTCCCGATAACAGCTCTCATGATCGCATACATTATAGATGTAGAGCTTCTTCTCTTCTCCATCTTTCTTTCCCACAAAAATACAGCCAATGTTGGTTTTTCCTTTGGTGCGCGGCCCAAGAGAAGAGGGATCCGGCAGAACTGCCTTAAGGAACTGCAGAGGAACAATCTCTTTTCCCTCATACAGAATAGGCTCAATGGAGGTCATCCCCACATTTTCCAGACATTTTAAATGCGTCAGATAGCTCTGTCCAAATGTCATAAAGAAGCGGATTCGCTTGATCCCCGGTATGTTCAATGCCAACGATTCGATTTCCTCATGATGCAGCAAATACATATCCTTTTCCCCGATCTGCGGAAAATTGTATACTCGCTTAATCTCCATGGGCTCTGTCTCCACCCAGTGACCATCCTCCCAGTAGGAACCTTTGGCGGAAACTTCCCGAATATTAATTTCCGGATTGAAATTGGTGGCAAAGGGATAGCCGTGATCGCCTGCATTACAGTCCAGAATATCAATATAGTTAATCTCATCGAAATAGTGTTTTAGAGCATAAGCGGAAAATACACTGGTGACGCCCGGATCAAATCCACTTCCCAGCAAAGCCGTGATGCCTGCTTTCTCAAACCGCTCCCTATAATCCCATTGCCACTTATACTCAAATTTCGCCGTATCCTCTGGCTCATAATTGGCCGTATCCACATAGTGAACCCCGGTGGCCAGACAGGCATCCATGATGGTCAGATCCTGATATGGCAGTGCCAGGTTCAGCACCACATCCGGCTTCTCTCTTTTAATCAGCGCGATCAGTTCATCCACATGATCCGCGTTGACCTGCGCTGTGGTAATTTTGGTCTTGGTGGTATGTTCCAGCTTTTCTTTCAACGCATCACACTTGGATACTGTGCGGCTGGCGATACAAATTTCGTCAAATACCTCACTATTCTGGCAGCATTTGTGAATGGCAACACTGGCCACTCCTCCACAGCCGATAATCAATACTTTTCCCATAATTTTCCTCCTGTTATTTTATCCTCTTTCCATTTTTGCCGGACCAGCAATAAACCAACGGCTTTATAATATTCCAATCATCTGGACATCTCCCGGGATGCACACAACTCCAACAGCATTTCCCGAACAATCTTGCAGGCTGCCGCAGTGGAGGCGCCGCTTACATCCAAAGGCGGGCACAGCTCATTGACATCACAGCCCACGATCCAACAACCAGAAATCACCGTATGCAGTGCCTGCAAAAGCTCCATAAACGTTACCCCGCCAAATTCCGGTGTACCCGTACCCGGAAACACTGACGGATCCAGCACATCCAAATCCAGCGTCAAATACACCGGCCGTCCTTTGAGCCCTTCCACGGTCTTCTCCAGACCTTGGAAATCGAATTTATGAAGACGCACATGACCTTGATCCGCCCATTTGAACTCAGGCCGATCGCCGGAGCGAATGCCGAACTGATGGATCCTGCCGTCTCCCATGAGCTCCCAACAACGCCGGATCACGCAGGCATGGGACAAGCGGACTCCCAAATAATCCTCCCGCAAATCCGTATGTGCGTCAAAGTGAATGATGGCCAGATCCGGATATTCTTTCAAAACAGCGCGCACACTGCCCAAGGTCACCAAATGCTCTCCCCCCAGCATAAACGGCAGCTTGCCGTCATTGAGAATCCGGGCCGCACGTTCTTCGATGGCATCCAGTACCATGGCCGAATCTCCCATGGGCAGTTCCAGATCACCACTGTCCAAAATGGCATAGTCCGTCAGATCCCGATCCTGATATGGGCTGTACGTCTCCAGCCCATACGATTCCCCGCGCATGGCCTGGCTGGCGAATCGGGTTCCCGGCCGGTAGGATGTGGTGGAATCAAAGGGCGCTCCGAATAAGACAATCCCCGCATCCTCGTACTCGGCATCACAGCCGATAAAAACAGAAATATTTTTACTCAACATCTTTCAGCAATTCCTCCACATAAACCGGCAGAGCGAACACTCCCCGGTGAAGCCTGGTGGCATAATATTTTGTCTGAATTCCTTTCAGGTTCCACTGGACATCATTCAGATCATCCAGCGGATGGTACTTTTTGGACGCAAATCCAAACAGCCAGTGGCCGGACGGATACGACGGAATATGAGCCTGATAGACACGACAGATGGGGAAGGACTCCAATATCCTCCGATGCATCCGCTGGCACTGGAACGCCTCCTCCTGATAAAAGGGACTTTCATTCTGGTTGATCATGATTCCATCCTCATGAAGGGCTTTGAAGCAATTGCCGTAAAACTCTTTGGTGAACAATCCCTCCCCAGGCCCGAACGGATTGGGAGAGTCGATGATGATCAGATCATAGGCATCTGATTTGGAGCGCACAAAGCGCAATCCATCCTCATGATAAATGGTCACACGCTCATCTTTAAGACTGCAGGCGATTTCCGGCAGATACTTGAAACATACTTCCACCAAGAGCGGGTCCACCTCCACCACATCGATGCAATCCACGTCATCGTATTTGATCAATTCCCGAACCACACCGCCGTCCCCGCCGCCGATCACTAGTATTTTTTTTACATTGGGATGTACCGCCATGGGAACATGGGCAATCATTTCATGATAAATGAATTCGTCCTTTTCCGTCAACATCAGATCTCCGTCCCCCACCAGCACCTTTCCAAATTCCTTGGATTCCAACACATCGATGCGCTGGAATTCACTCTGGGCACTGAATAGCTGCTTGTCCACCCGAATGGACAGCTTCACGTTGGACGTATGCTCGTCAGAAAACCATATTTCCATCTTTTCCTCCGTTCTGCGGGACTGTTTCCGGATCCGTTCCGTTCCCGCCAAAACAGTCCGGCCCCGCTACTTTTTCTTGCCTGGCCGCTTCCATGCTCATCCGCGCCCTGGACGCGCAGGCGCTCACATTCCGCGGCCGCTCTGAACTCCCATCCGCAATCCTATTTTGCCCGGATCACATTGAGATGCTCGATCTCCGGATCCTCCGGCCCCGTCATGGAACAGCCCTTTTCCTTGGCATATTTAATATAATCCAAAACCTTATCTGTAATTTCCTCCCCCGGAGCCAGGATGGGAATCCCCGGCGGATAGCACATGACAAACTCACTGCACACATGTCCCACCGTCTCATCCAGCGGCAGACAAACTTTTTCGGCATAAAAGGACTCCTGCGGCGTCATGATCACCTTGGGAGAAATGTATTCCTGGGAAAGCATACCGGTCTTATCCTTCTGGTAGCGTCTTTTAACCTCTGCCAATGCGCTCACCAGGCGCTCCACCTCCTGCTTCCTGTCGCCGATGGACAGATATGCCAGGATATTGCCCAAATCGCCGAACTCAATCTGGATATCATACTCATCCCGCAAAATGTCGTACACCTCAATTCCGGCCAATCCAATATCCAGGGTGTGAACAGAAAGTTTGGTGGTATCAAAATCAAATATACTGCTTCCATTAATCAATTCCCTGGAAAATGCATAGTATCCGCCAATCTTATTGATTTCTTCCCGGGCATATTCCGCCAGCTCCGCCACCCGGGCGAAAGCCTCCCTTCCCCGCAGGGCCAGGTTTCTCCTGGAAATGTCCAGACTGGAGAGCAGCAAATAAGATCCGCTGGTGGTCTGGGTCAAATTGATAATCTGCCGCACATACCCCTCATTCACATCCTTGCCTGTCAGCAGGAAAGAGCTCTGGGTCAGGCTCCCGCCGGATTTGTGCATACTCACCGAAGCCATGTCAGCTCCTGCCGCCATGGCCGATATGGGAAGGTTGTCTCCAAAATAAAAATGCGTCCCATGGGCCTCGTCCACCAATACTTTCATTCCATATTCGTGGGCTGTCCGGACAATGCTGCGCAGATCGGAACAGATACCATAATATGTGGGATTATTGACAAAAACCGCCACTGCATCCGGATTTTCTCGAATGGCCTGCTCCACCTGAGCGGTTTCCATCCCCAATGAAATTCCCAGATGACTGTCCACTTCCGGATTGACATAAATGGGCACTGCCCCGCAAAGCACCAGCGCATTGATGGCGCTTCGATGAACGTTTCGGGGCAGAATGATCTTATCTCCATGCTTACAGCAGGACAGAATCATACTCTGGACCGATGAAGTCGTCCCTCCCACCATTAAAAATGCATGGGATGCCCCAAATGCATCTGCCGCCAACTCCTCCGCCTCGCGAATGACAGAGATGGGGTGGCAAAGATTATCCAGGGGCTTCATGGAGTTGACATCAATCTCCACACACTGTTTTCCCAAAAGATTCACCAATTCCGGATTTCCTCTGCCGTGCTTATGGCCCGGCACATCAAAGGGTACCACGCGCATCCGCCGAAATCGCTCCAACGCCTCGTAGATGGGCGCTCTGTGCTGTGAACCCATATCCATTTCCAATTCCCTCCTTCCGTACTCATCTGTCTGCTTTTTGAAAAAAGGCAAAAAAAAGAGCAGGCAGACAGCATATCCATGCATCTACTTGCGCATCTATCCCAGCCGGAATCCTCCCCGGCATTACTTTTTTGGTATATTGGACAGAGTCTTTATCAGGCTAGAGTCTATATAGCAAATATTTCACTTTTACTACTCTTATTGACTGTTTCACAAGTTGCATATGCGATATGCACATTAGTTATAAAGTAACCAACTTATAAAATTTGAGCTCTTAACTCAATCAATAAGGCAACGAAAGCTGCCAAAATATTTACGCGGAGAACTCTAGCATCAACTATGATCTGTCTCCATTCATGTCATATCATAATATATCTGCTTCCAATTTGCAACCACTTTTTTTGAAACTGGACGCGGATTTCCTATTACACACATGCAGCCATCAAAAATCTCCTCGTGATGAGGCAAATGCCTGGGATTGTTACGCCACCGACCGATCTGTGCAAAAGCTTCCATTCTATATTTCGCTCCCATGTATCCTGCGGATACCGGCCATATCGTCGTTTTACATCACTCATCCGCAGTTATCCCATCCTTTCTGTGCGCAGCATCCCGCCAATACTCACACTGTCTTCCTGTTTTGATACTCCCATTATACCAGAACCCCGCGGGAATGGATACAGTTCCTTTCAAAACAAGAACTGTCCTTATGCTAATTTCGCCATACAAGGACAGTTCTTGCTTCTTTGAAAAAACATTTTTGTTGTTATCCTCATCGAGGTTCCACCGCTCCCGCCGGACAATGTTCCAGACAGCTGCCGCAGTGGAGACAGTGCTGCTGTTGTATTTGGAATGGCTGTCCCGGTAAAATACACCCCTGGGGACAATTTTGCTGGCAAGTTCCGCAGCCGATACAGGCGTCAGTTATCCGGTATCCCTTGGGTGTAACCGTTCTCTTTCCTATGGTGTAGCTTTCCCGAAAAATGGGATGAACGCCCAAATTAAAATATTCTATTTCCGCATCCCGAATCCGGAAAACAATTCCTATTTCTCTGGTCCTGCCCGGATATACATTTGCAAGATACGGCTGTTCCTGAAATATGACATCCATCCACTGACTCTGTTCCGCCTGCACAACAGGCTCCGCCTTGGCAGATAGGCGAATCATCTCCTTGTATCGGGTGTAACCCAAGATTTGTACCCGACCATCTTCCAGCAACTCTTTGCAAAAATCTTTTCCTCTGGCTGTAAAAAAGTAAATAGCATCGGGCTCATAATGAATGGCACTGATATTGCGCACCTGCGGATTCCCCTGGGCATCCGCCGTGGCAAATGCCAGAACCCCCACATACTGCAATTTTTGTAAACACGTTTTTGCATCCATGATTTCTTACTTTCTCCTCCCTATACTCTTTCAAACCCGCAGAATCCGATCGCTGCGGCGCGGTTTCGCAATGGGATGTACATCCCCCGGCCGGGGGTATCCCAAAAGCAGCTGCATAACGGCATAATAGTCGGGACGAATTCTCCATTGGCGCAACAGTTCTTGACCAAAGGGATCGGCAAATGCTGTCCACCCCTGACCAATGTAACAAGAACCCACTCCCAAAGAATCCGCTGCCAGCATCATATTCTCTGCCGCCACGGCACAATCCTCCGAAGAGAACAGAAAATTCCTGGGAGCAAACATGGTGATGACCGTGGGCGCGCCATAGAAGGCATCCGTCAGGTTGGGATCATCAGCAATACTGGGTTGTTCCCTGGACACATAGTGGAAACCCACAGCCATGCGGGGATGTGAATTGGCCCGTTTGATTCTGCCCAGTTTGATATTAACCTCCCGATTCTGGCTGACGGCAAAAATCACCCCCTGCTTTCCCCCTGCGCTGGGGGCATATAACCCCGCCTCCAAAATTTGTTGCAAAATATCTTCCTGGATCTGCTTAGAGTCAAACCGGCGAATGGCGCGGCGATGCAAAACAGTTTTCATGATTTCATTCATATTACCCCAGCTCCTTCCAGCACTGCGGATCCGCCGCATAAAAATTTCCTTCTTTGCCACTGGCCACTGCCGGACATCCCCGACACCAGGCCAAAAGTTCACACTTGGCGCATTTTTCAAACTTTGTATATTCCCGATATTGTTCCATTTGGCAGACCCACACGTCGGCAATCCGGTCTTCAAGCACATTGCCTACTCGGCTGTTCTGTACCCGTCGGCAAGCAAATATATCACCGTTGGGCAAAATGGTGAGATGACAATTACCGCAATTACACCCTCCATAGATCATACCTTTCTCTGCTGTATCCGGAATTTGAAACGTCCCCGTTTCGTATTCATACAACGTCCAGAGATGATCTTTTTTATTGAAGTAGGTCTCGCATCCAGCCGCCTTATGGGCTTTAAATTTTTTATCGCAGTCCGCCAGCAACTGGCGATAGCGCATGGGATCAATACCGACATCTTTCTCTTCATTGGTGGGACAGTAACGGGCAAACGCAAAAACATCTGCCTTACGGGCCACCACAGTATCAATAATATCAGGGATTTCATCTATATTGGTGCTGGACACAGTTGTCATGATGACGGCACGGATACCTGCCTTTTTTATACAGGCAATTTTCTCCAGCGTACAGTCAAAACTGCCTGGACGCCGAAACCAATCATGGGTCTTTCGCATCCCATCCAAGGAAAGCTGATACTTCTGACAACCGCATTCTTTCAATTTCTGACAGACCTGGTCATTCAAATGGAACGGATTTCCCAGAATAGTAAACGGAATATTATGCTCCTTTATCTTTTCCAGTAGTTTCCAGAAATCCGGATGGAGTATGGGATCGCCGCCGGTGATGTAAAAATAGGGAAGACGATCATAAATCCGGCAAAAATCCAGGCAATTATCAAATGTATCCTGCATTTGCTGCCAGTTCATGGCATCTATTTTTTTACAGGTATCTTCAGAAAAAATGTAACAATGTTTGCATCGCTGGTCACACGCATCGGTGATGTGCCACTGGAAGGAAAAATACTGTTTCACAATTATACCTCGCTTCTCTATGTAAAATCGGTTCGGCCGAACATTATTTTCGTTTTTGCCGCTTTCTCCACCTGCCAGCAGCCTCGCCGCTGGCAGGTGGAATCAACATGGGTTACCTGTCCCCAGCTCCGCAGGCGCTTCCACAGGCCGCTGGCTTTTCCTCCGGCTTGTCAGCCGCTCCGCAAGCTGTTCCGCAAGCCGCTGGCTTTTCCTCCGGCTTGTCAGCCGCTCCGCAGGCTGTTCCGCACGCCGCAGCAGGATTTTCTTCCGTCTTCTTGTTCCACCCAAACAGATTAGAGAGTGCCATAATAATTTCCTCCATAACTATTATTGTCAAACGGTTCCCCGTTTGCAGTTTTATTGTAATGCCCACGCAGATAGAAGAAAAGTACGCACAAATCTATTACTTGGTCACTTTTTTATAACCTGTTGCTTTGATCAGTCTGTTGCACTATAATTAAGAGAGTGGTATTATCCGCAACGGCTCTGAGCCATGCCGCTGCGGCGATCTTTGAACCATTGGGATGAGGTGATCAAATGCTGACTAAGGAAGAAATGCCTGCATGTCCGGTGGCAACCACCGTTCAGCTAATCGGCAGTAAGTGGAAATTGCTGATTCTGAGGAACCTGCGCATGCGCCCATGGCGTTTTAATGAACTGCGCAAGGATCTGGACGGCATTAGCCAAAAAGTGCTGACCGACAGTCTGCGCGCCATGGAGGAGGACGGAATCATTATCCGCACTGTCTATCCCCAAGTGCCGCCTAGAGTGGAATACGCACTCTCGCCGCTGGGCGAATCCATGAGCCCCATTCTGGACGCCATGGAAGAGTGGGGAAACGCATATAAGAAGATGATGGCGGAAAATTCCTAATATTAATGAAAAGAAGGGCAGTGTCTGCTTTTATTTGCCGACACTGCCCTTTGCTGCTCTTTTTAGTCCAATGGTCCGTATATATTTTTTCATCTTTTTTCACCGTCTCTCACTACAATTGTCATGGAATTACCATATTCTCTTATATGTTTGGGGCAAAATTCTCCGTTCTTCCATGGATGTTTCGTTTGTTGCCCACACGTA
>CAJFUP010000014.1 GCA_904420225.1 uncultured Lachnospiraceae bacterium | reverse complement strand
GCTCCAGGGCGTGGGGAAAACTGTCCTGCATGGCTCCCACATAGGCAAAGCCGCCGCCGGCATTGCACACAGCAAATTTTTCTCCCGGATTGCCTTTAAAGAAAAACAGGCCTGTGTCCTCTTTTTCCGGATCCGCTGCCTTTTCCTCATCCGTATAAATGTCGTAAAAAACTGTCTCACCGATATTTGCCCGCTACCACAAGGTATTGACAATTTCCACCGTTTCGTTTGGGTCAATATTATTGTACCAGGTAAGCTGCAGCCCCCCCAGTGTATCGCCGCTCATATGCCACTCGTCCACTGGAAACAATAGGCGCCCGTAGTTGCCGAAAATTGGATCTTCCATCACGGTCTGAATGCTTGTGGAACTGCTAAATGGTTCTGTCATTTCTTCTGCAAGCGCAGAATCCGTCCCGGTTGACGCGGAATCACTGCTTTGAACAGAGGAAACTTTCCCGGTGAGTTCAGAATTTGTTTGCTGCGGACTGCCGCATCCAGTCATGCAGAACAGGATACTGAGTCCCATAGCCAAAATCCTCTGCGCTTTCATGTTTATCACCTGCCTTTTTGTCCCTGTCTGATTTTATTATAAAAAAAACAAGACCTCCGCAGAAGTCTCGATTCGTTATGTAGTATTTACCCTCGGGTTATTACTTGGCTTTATCGGTTACTTTATACATCGCGCGCAGGCTCCCAAATGGGAGAACATGCGCGCTCTGACAGACGGATGACATCAAATATCCAACTTCATATCCCCGTACCGAATCCAACCTTTTTTTCTCATCAGCTCTGAAAAAATTAAGGTCAGCACAGCCGGAAGAATGAAATGGAGCAGGGCCATTTTAATCAGGACCACCACCGGATCGGCCCCCTCTCCCACCATGGTGGAATAAGTGGTGAACTGTCCCACCAGCCCCGCTGTCCCCATCCCTGAGCCGGTGGGATTATTGGTCATATGGACAAAATCGCTGGTGGCCACAGGCCCCAAAATGGCGCTGCTTAATATGACCGGGAGCCAGATTACCGGCTTTTTCACAATGTTTGGCACCTGAAGCATACTGGTGCCCAGACCCTGAGCAAAAAGGCCGCCGATTTTGTTTTCACGGAAACTTGCCACCGCAAAGCCCACCATATTGGCGCAGCAGCCCACCGTGGCAGCTCCGGCCGAAATTCCGCTGAGTCCCAGAATGACTCCCAAAGCCGCTGAACTGATGGGCAGCGTCAAAATCATTCCCATTAAAACAGAGACTATAATGCCCATCAAAAACGGAGCCTGCTGAGTTCCCCATTCAATGAGGCTTCCCAGATAAGTCATGAACGCGGAGATGGGAGGCCCCACCAAGAGTCCCACAACAGATCCAGCCAAAATTCCGCAAATGGGGGTCACCAAAATATCCAGAGATGTTTTCCCCGATACCAGATGCCCCAGAGCTATGGCCGCCAGAGACGCCAAGAACGCTCCCAACGGCTCCCCAGGTCCGGAAAACTGAATCACACCATCCACCAATACACTGCCTTCCAAAATTTTACTGGCAAACGCTCCCACCATACCCGCAGAGGCCGCGGACAAAATAACCATTGGGCTTTCCTTGAATTTATAGGCCACCCCCACGCCGATACCAGCCCCGGTCAGCGCGGATGCCACTTTTCCAAATATGGTCAAAAACGATCCCACACTGCCGGGAATCAAAGAACCAATCTGGGTCAATATCGTACCCACAATCAACGTGGTAAACAGACCTGTGGCCATCCCCGACAAACCATCAATAAAAATTTTTTTCAGAAGGTTCTTGAACACTTCCATGCATTTCTACCCCTTTCTCTTCTGTTTTTACATATGTCTTGTCATATAACCAGACAAGAATACCACAGAGGGACATGAAATGCAACCCCATTTATTCGGTTTTTTCTTCCTTCCCTGTGATGATCCAGTTTCCAGTATTATCCGCTGACACTGTGAGTTCGGTTACATTTTTTGGCATTTTTATCCTATCCCCAGACTGTCTGCTGATGCAGTACCCACAGGAAGAATAGTATGACCCGAGCTCCATTCCCAATATATATTCTTCCAAAACCAAATTGTTTCTCTCTATGATTTCCGCATGGGGCCTCCCCACATAGCGGATATGCCATGGCTCATAGGGGATTTTCGTGTCCCCAGAGCGAAACTGGGGATACCGGATGATAAATCCATATTCCCAACAATTTTGATTGACGAACTGTCCCGCATCTGATTTCAGGAATCCGTAACCGGCATACTGCGCCACATAAACATCCAGCGCCAGCCCTGTCATATGTTCGCTGCTGCCCGGCACAGCCGCCACATCCGGCTGCTCCTGATACACCACTTCCTGTTCCTCCAAACTTCGATAACTGTCACGGACATACAGCGTACTCCCCGTTTTTTCTTGAACTGCTTCCGACAGATATGAAAAAGGTTCCATGGCCGCTTCAGCCATGATCACATCCGTATCTTTGTATTGAGACACACTTGGCCGCATCTGCGATGACACCGGATACTCCTCATTGATGAGCAAAAGCACATCCTCTCGCTTCAAGTCGGACACGGAATATTCCGCCAAATCCTCTTCTCCATACTCCATCCTCTCCATGGGAACGGAATCAAACCAACTGTTCACCAGATCCCAAGCCCGAAACCGCCAGTCCGGGCGCAGCACAAAAATCGCCGTTCCTGAACCCAGCAAACAAATTACCAGAATCAGAATGAGAAATCTCATCCGCTTTTTCTTCCCTGTTCTCTTTTTCATCTGCGTCTCCTTTTCTTCTTGCCGCGACCCATCATCCCGCGCTTTTGTATCATTGTATCGAGAACTTTTGAAGACTTTCTGAATATCTTCTTAAAAACCCTTCATAATATCGGCAAGAATCGGGCAGCATACCAACGATAAAAAAAAGAAAAAAAGTTGTTGACAGATGTAAAAATATATAGTAATATATAACACGTTGACAGCGATGACATCGCTGAGACAAACAATTAGCTGGCATGGCACAGTAGGTAGCGCACCTCATTGGTAGTGAGGAGGTCACGGGTTCGATTCCCGTTGCTAGCTTAAAAATTTGAGGGGGACGTCGCCTGTGGTGATGTCCCCCTCGTTTTATCCGTGCAAGAGACATGGAAAAGGGATCCGGTGGAGAAATACTCCTGCGGATCCCTTTTCCATGTCTCTTCCCATCACCTGGAACAAAACATGATCCATCCATTTTCCTCACGCCATTCTCTGACGCACAATCTCATACGCCAGGACACCACAGGCCACCGACGCATTTAAAGAATCAATATCTCCATTCATGGGAATGGAGGCTATCATATCACATTTTTCCCGTACCAGGCGGCTGACCCCCTCGCCCTCGTTTCCAATGACCAGACCGATTGGCCCCTTCAGATCCAAGCGATACATCAGTTCTCCTCCCATATCCGCACAGACAAACCAGATACCTTTTTCCTTCAGCTGGTCAATGCACGCTCCAATGTTGGTCACCTTAGCCACAGGCGTATAATTCAACGCCCCCGCCGAGGCCTTGGCCACAGTGGCTGTCAGTCCCACTGCCCGCCGCTTGGGAATGATAACCCCATGGGCTCCGGCCAGATTTGCCGTACGGATAATTGCCCCCAAATTGTGGGGATCCTCAATCCCGTCTAGGATGAAGAGAAAGGGAGGTTCCTGTTTCTCCTGCGCTTTCCTCAAAATATCCTCCACTTCCGCGTATTCATAGGCAGCCGCATGGGCAATAACCCCCTGATGGCGGCCGGTTTCCGACAGTTGATTCAGGCGCTCTTTGGCCACAAATTGTATGATGGTATCCTGCTTTCTGGCCTCCCGGAGTATGGTTCGCACTGGTCCGTCCTGACAACCGTCCAAAACAAACAGTTTATCAATGGTTTTCCCGGAACGGAATGCTTCCAGCACCGCGTTTCTCCCTTCTATGGTCAATTCCTCGTATCTCATGTTCCCTCATTTCTGCAGTGTTGCTGCTCTGCTTTTTGTTTTTCCGCCAGTTTCTCCTGCCCCAAGCAAATCAATGCCATGAGCCGACCAAATTCCCCTTTGAGATAGAGATATCCCATCAGTGCCTCAAATCCGGTGGCATACCGATAATCATGCATGGTGGCATTTTTGGCCATGGTATACGACTTGGCGTTGCGTCCCCGCTTGAATACCGCTTTCTCTTCCTCTGTCAGCTCTTCCATGATGAGAAGGATCATTTCTGCCTGGGTGGAAGCCTTGGCCAGACTGCTGGATTTCCGGTTCAATTTATTGACCGGCGCATTGGCCTGGCTCACCAGGACCGTTCTGTTTACCAGCTCATAGACTCCATCTCCCACAAATGCCAATGTCAGGGGGGAATACATCTTGGCGTCCACCTCATCCGGAAGGGAAAATGTTTCCCGAAGACATTTCGTCAAATTTTCTTCCATTCTCATGCCCTCTTCCATGTGACACCCTGTCTCGTATCTTCCAGAATGATCCCCTTCTCCAGAAGCTCCTGTCGGATGGCATCGGCGCGGGCAAAATCCCTGGCCTTTCTGGCTGCCGTTCTCTCCTGAATCAGCGCCTCAATCTCCGAATCCAAAAGTTCTTCCTGCACCTGGCCTTGAATACCCAAAATATCGCATAGAGTAAGAATCTCATGGCGGACCGCTTCTGCTGCTGCCAGACTGCTTTCCTCTGTTACCGCAGTATTGGCCAGCTTCACCATCTCAAAAATCACGGAAATGGCATCGGCAGTGTTGAAATCATCGTCCATGGCCTCATCAAACTTGGCTGCCAATGCCTCCAGAGGCTCTTTCACCGTTTCCATTTCTCCTTCTTTCCAGTCTCCTTGCAGCTCTTTTGTCAGGTTAACCAGACGGGAAACTGCGGTGCGAATACGCTCAAGCCCATTTTTAGCCGCCGTCATGAGATCCGCGCTGAAGTTCAGGGGACTTCTGTAATGGGCGCTGAGCATGAAGAAGCGAAGTACCTGCAGATCATACTTTTCCTCAATATCTCTTACTGTGAAAAAATTCCCCAGGGATTTGGACATTTTTTTATTATCAATATTCAAAAACGC
This sequence comes from uncultured Lachnospiraceae bacterium, assembly GCA_904420225.1. Lineage (GTDB taxonomy): Bacteria > Bacillota > Clostridia > Lachnospirales > Lachnospiraceae > Fimimorpha. Next base: position 5,871 of record CAJFUP010000014.1, on the reverse strand, counting down.
ATTGTGCATCCAATAATGGGCAAATTCCTTTCCATTGGCCGCTTCACTCTGGGCAATCTCATTTTCATGATGGGGAAATACCAAATCCTCCCCGCCGGCATGAATGTCAATCTGGTCCCCCAGATATTTCTTTGACATAACAGAGCACTCAATATGCCAGCCAGGGCGGCCGTTCCCCCAAGGTGAGGGCCATGAGGGCTCTCCTTCCTTTTTCGGTTTCCACAGCACAAAATCCAGCGGATCCTCCTTTTCCTCTTCCCCGCTCACCAGCAGACTTCTGTTTCCTGATTGAAGATCATCCAAATTTTTGTGGGAGAGTTTTCCATATTCCTTGAATTTTCTGGTGCGGAAATATACCGTGCCGTTTTTCTCATAGGCATATCCCTTTTCCATCAGCTCCTGAATCATTTCGATCATACCGCCGATCTCCTCCGTTGCCAAAGGATGCTTGGTGGCAGGGCGGACATGCAGACCTTCCATATCCTTTTTGCACTCGGCAATGTAGCGTTTTGCAATCTCTTCCGCCGTTACTCCTTCTTCGTTGGCTTTTTTGATAATTTTATCGTCCACATCGGTGAAATTGGACACATAATTCACATCGTATCCCTTGTATTCCATGTACCGCCTCACTGTATCGAATACGATCATGGGACGGGCATTGCCGATATGAATAAAATTGTACACTGTGGGACCGCATACATACATCCTCACCTTTCCCGGCTCAATGGGAACAAATTCTTCTTTTTTCTTTGTCAGCGTATTATAGATTTTCATCTGTTTTCTTCTCCTTCTTCTATCCTTTCAAATGTTTTCTGACTTTCCATCAGCTTTTGCACCCGCCGTTTTCCATACACTTCTGAAGCACCTGTATGGCTTTTTGCAGACATGCGTTCTCCTCTTCCAGACGACTGATATCACTGGAAACCGGATCCGGCAGATGTACTTGATCCAGGTCTGACTGGGGCACCCGCTTGTTTTCCCGTTTTACCACTCTTCCCGGAACGCCCACCACCGTGGAATCGGGAGGCACAGCTGATATCACCACTGAGCCGGCCCCGATTTTGGAATTATCCCCCACTTTAAAAGAACCCAGCACCTTTGCCCCGGCGCTGATCATGACATTATTGCCGATGGTGGGATGGCGTTTGCCGCTTTCTTTTCCCGTCCCTCCTAAGGTCACGCCCTGATACAGGGTAACATTGTTGCCAATGACACACGTCTCCCCGATGACCACTCCATGGCCGTGATCGATGAACAGTCCCTTACCGATGACGGCTCCGGGGTGTATTTCTATTCCCGTCTTTCTGGCTGTTCTCTGGGAAATCCATCTGGCCAGGAAAAAATGGCGCTTTCGGTACAGCTTATGAGCCAGCCGATACCATAAGATTGCCCGAAAAGACGGATATAAAAACACTTCACTGTTGGATTTAATCGCCGGATCCCGCTCCCGGATCACTCGGATTTCCTCTTTTACATAATTTAAAAATCCCATATGCCACCTCCGCCATAAATAAATGGCCTGCAGAAAAAAAGTCTCTCAATGGATGTAAGCATCCATTGAGAGACGGTTTCCCGCGGTTCCACTCTTCATTGAGATCATGATATCCCCACTTTGCTCCCGTAACGTAGGAATACGTGCCGAGCTAACCAACGCACGCTTGGCTCACCCTGCCTGCTCCCGAATGCACTTCATCCTGCTCCCCGCCGGAGATGCTTTCAGCCGGTGACATCCCCTCTCTGATGCGGATCTTCAAAACTACTTTTTCGTTCTCAGCATTTTCCAGTTACCATATATGTTATTCAGGGACTTCCATTTTGTCAAGTCCTTTTCCCACATTTCGCTCCAACTCTTTTTTCATGTAGTCGGCAATCCGGCGCAGCTGATCTTTCTGCAAATCCCCGCCGCCGCTTCCTATATAGTATTCATATGCTGCTCTCACAACTTCTCCATACTCTGGTGGAAGATGTTTCATTCCCCATTCTCCGCCGCCTTTCTTTGACAAAACCAGTCCTTGCCTTTCAAAAGCCAACACTCGGCATAAATTCAAAATGGCATATACAGGTCTTTGAGAAATTTCCAGCAAAGCGTCCTGGGCGTCCCGTCGGATGCTATCTTCATAAGCATCCCTGGGCACCGGACCAAACATCTCTTTTATTGGTTTTCCCCATACCTTGATGCCCACCTGCCGTATCACCGCAAAATGGGCCGCCAGATCTCTATCTGTCCCCTGCATTCTCATACAGGTTCCCTCCATATCCGCCAAAAATTCCATTCTATGGGCGGCGGAATAATGTAGTTCATAAGGAGTGGGATATACAACAGGATTTGTGACATCCTGCTGTACCACGCTCATTTCCAGCCCTTTGGGCGGACCGCTGGATTCCTGACTGAGCAACCCTCTTATGATCTTTGTTTTTTCTGACAGCGTCAAACTGCGGTTGGTGACGGCGATGAAGTCCACATCGCTGATTTCCCAGCGAAAGCACCCGAAAGCCAGGGAACCATGGACATAAAAACCTTTCAACGTATTTCCCAGAATTTCCCGATACATATTTTCAATGGCCGCCAAAAGCTGCCATTCTCGGTTCTGCTTCACTGATCCCTCTCTCCGTTCATGCGGCATCCGCCGCAGCATCCCCCTGCGCCATTTGTTACATCCACATATTGACTGTCGGACACTGTGGTCAAAAGACAAATAGCTTGAGCAGAGATCCCTTCACCGCTTCCTGTAAATCCCAACCCCTCTTCTGTGGTAGCCTTAATATTAATTTGGTTTTTCTCAATTCGCAGCGCACGGGCCACATTTTCCACCATCTCTTCCCGAAAAGGTGCCAATTTGGGCCGCTGAGCAATGATGGTGGCATCAATATTTTCGATGATGAAAAGATGCTCTTCCAATAGACTCCCCACATGCTCCAACAGCTTGATACTGGATATGCCCTCATAAGCCGGATCTGTATCCGGAAAGTGCCTCCCAATATCGCCCAAAGCCGCTGCCCCCAGCAGCGCGTCCATAATGGCATGGACAATCACGTCGGCGTCGGAATGTCCCAAAAGTCCCTTTTCCCAAGGAATTTTCACGCCTCCCAGTATCAGATCTCTCCCCTCCACCAAACGGTGGACATCATATCCCATTCCTATTCTCATGCGCCTTGGAATCCTTTCTTCTATAATTTGCCCCGCTGCACCATGAAACGACAAACCCCAGGGAACATTATATTCCCCTGACAGCTGCCGATGGTACTAACTGCTCTGTAGTCAGTATACCATACCTGGTCACGAAAGTATAGTTCAGACAATCACCCGGATTTTCCGGCGGACACAGGAAACCCGCATTTCCCTGCATACTCCGCAGGATTCTCCGTCGGCATGGACGGGACGCGGGGCTTCCAAACGCACCGTAGCGCTTCCTGTCCGAAAGATCTTGACACCCTTCATTCGGGTATGTTTTCCCGCCATGGAGGCCAGCAGCACAGGCACCATATGCAGGCGTCCAGTATCGGCCACCACACAGAGATTCAGTTTTCCATCCTCGCAGTCTGCCCCAGGTGCGAACTGAAACCCGCCTCCCTCATAGGGGTGGATATGGGCGGAGACAAATGCAACTCTCTTCAATGGAATCATTCTTCCATCTTCCAGCTGCAGCTGACCGTCCACTGGTTTTGTCAGTATAAGCTGCTTGACGCCAATGGCGATATAGCACAACTTCGTCAAATGTAGCTTATTTAGTACTGTTTTTGCTTTGGAGTGAAGCAAATTATGGCACACCGCGGCGTCGAAACCGATACCGCTGCTGACCAAAAAACGCCTTTTTTTCTCCTCATTAGTGGACACCTCCCCATAATCCAGCAGGCGATAGCGGGAGGGATGCAAGATTTTTTCCACGGCTTCCCGCAAATGATTGGTATCATGGATTATGCCCAAACTTCTGGCAAGGTCATTGCCGGAACCGGTGGGAATATAGGCCAGCGTTGCAGAAACATTCTCCGCCAATCCATTGACCACTTCATTTACCGTTCCATCCCCTCCCAATATCACAATTCTTCTGCCGCTTTTTCCGCTTTCACCTCTGGTAAGCTGTTCTGCGATTCGCGAGGCATGTCCCGGATACTCCGTCCGATATACCCGATAAACCACTCCCAGTTCATCCAAAATTCTCTTTGTTCTTTCCCAAATTCCTCCCGCAGCCCCGGAACGAGAATGGGGATTTATAATAAAGTCAATCATAATGCCACCTCTTTTTTATTCTGCCTATTTCAGTATACCACAAAGAAGCGACAAAAACCGCAATTTCTCATGAGTAATTTTAAAAAAATGATTGACAGCCCCTTTCTTTTGTGATATTCTAAACAAGTAAACAATATATGGGATCTTAGCTCAGCTGGGAGAGCATCTGTCTTACAAACAGAGGGTCATAGGTTCGAGCCCTATAGGTCCCATATTTTTTTGGCGGAATAGCTCAGTTGGCTAGAGCATACGGTTCATACCCGTAGTGTCGAGAGTTCAAATCTCCCTTCCGCTACTGTCATACCGCCATCTTCGGATGGCGGTATCTTTTTTGAGCCAAATATCATACTTTCTCGGATGCTGCACCAGATATCCCATTCTGCGGCAGCTCCGCTGATGTAAAATGCAGAAAGGTAGATTCCATGCGTCAAATTCTAAAAGACTATAAACATTTTGCAACTCTTCTCTATTTTCCCTTTTATCTCATTGCCTTCTTTTTGATTGAACATTTCATCACAGAAGACTACACTGTAATTCACTGCTCCCTGGATGATTCCATTCCCTTTTTGGAGATATTCATCGTTCCCTATCTCCTGTGGTTTGCCTTTTTTGCCGCCGTCCTGCTGTATCTGGGACTTACTGACAAACGGGAATATTATCAATATTTTCTGCTGCTGTCCGTTGGTATGACCATCTTTATAGTGGTCAGCATTGTATTTCCCAATGGCCAGAACCTGCGCCCCCAGCTGGATGCAGACAAAAATTTTTTCACTGCATTGGTGGCGTCCATTTACAGTGCCGACACCCCCACCAATGTTTTTCCCAGTATCCATGTCTATAATGCCGTGGCGGCACAGTTTGCTCTGATGCGTCACAAGACATGCCCTGGTTTTGTAAAAGCGGCAGGATTGATTCTGACGGTGCTGATCTGTCTGGCAACTGTATTTCTCAAACAGCATTCCATTCTTGACGGTATTGGCGGACTGATCATGGGAGCTGTGCTAATATACTTTACTTACTATTTTAAGCCGACGCTGCGGTTTTTCTCCCGCATTTCTCCCTATGTCAAACCGTTCCGCCTCCACCGCCCCGTACCTTCGGCAGAATTCATGGATTAAGGTTGTGGCTCCCAAATCCAGCATGCCTCCCCAATAAGACACCATCTCTTGGGTCACCGCTTTCTTCTCCCCCTTCATAAAAATTATACCTGCGGCAAATATTTTTTGTCCATAAACAAAGGAGCGGATATTTATAAAATGGTATACAAATATCCGCTCCCAACGGCAATTTTTCCAATGGACGTATTAGTTAAACCCAAAAAATTTCTGGCAGATCTGATACCCAACCATCAAAGTCCGTCTCCCCAGCCATCCAGGGGCGTTACACATAAGCCCTAAGAACTTTCCATAGCGCAGCTGGCGGTACATCTTCCGGTTGGACTGTTTCATATAACTCCATAACTCCTTCTTCATTCTCAGCTTTTCCTTGGATCCCTCTTTGACCAGGAGCACTGTGGAGATGACGGAAATGATTTCCAAATAATGATACATATAGCTTTGAAGCCTCTTGTCCGATATCTGAGTAAGATCATAAGAATCATACATAATCTTATTCACACGAATCTGCTGATCGATTCGGGAAAT
>CAJFUP010000013.1 GCA_904420225.1 uncultured Lachnospiraceae bacterium | reverse complement strand
GGATACAGTCGATTGATTGTTCCATTGTAGTACGTGTTGGAATTTTTGTCAACGCTTTTTTGCTTTAAAGCGTAACGGTTTAAAGTGAGATAATCGGCGAGGGGGTTTTCCCATAATGGAAGTGTTGGAGGGATTTCATCCTCCCAAAATACGCAACATTATGAAAAAATTCAAAATATACAGAATAAATATTGGATAAATTGCATATTTATCTTGCAAGTTTGATAAAAATTTAGTATAATATCAATATGCATCCTGAGACGGATATGATGGGATAAAACTAAATAGCATTGGAGGAAGGCAAAATGAACATTTATGAAACAAAACAGATTCGTAATGTAGTTGTACTGGGGCATGGCGGCTGCGGGAAAACGACAATGGTGGAAGCCATGGCGTACGTCACCGGCGCGATCAAACGTATGGGAAAAATTTCCGATGGCAATACCATCAGTGATTTTGATAAGGAAGAAACCAAACGCCTATTTTCCATTGGCACATCCATTGTCCCCATCGAGTGGGAAAATATCAAGATCAATCTGCTGGATACGCCGGGATATTTTGACTTCGTCGGTGAGGTGGAAGAAGCCTTGAGCGCCGCAGACGCCGCAATTATAGTAATTAATGGAAAGTCCGGCATCGAGGTGGGGACGCAGAAGGCATGGGATTTTTGTGAAAAGTATAATCTTCCCAGAATGTTTTTTGTAACCAACATGGATGATGACCACGCCTCCTTCCGTGAAGTGGTGGTGAAACTCAGTGAGATGTACGGAAGAAAAATTGCTCCGTTCCATATTCCCATTCGTGAGAATGAGAAGTTTGTGGGCTTCGTAAATGTGGTAAAGATGCAGGGACGCCGCTTCATCAATAATACCAGCGATTACGAAGAGTGCGAGATTCCGGATTATTCTGAAAAATATTTGACCATCAGCCGTGAGGCCCTCATTGAGGCCGTCGCTGAGACCAATGAAGAATATATGGAACGCTATTTTGCCGGAGAAGAGTTTACATATGAAGAGATCTCTACGGCATTGCGGGAACACGTATTGGACGGACAGATTGTTCCTGTGCTGGTGGGTTCCGGCCTCTATGCCCAGGGTCCCAGAATGCTTCTCATGGCTATCCAGAAATACTTCCCGTCTCCGGATCAATGCTCCATTCATGGAAATGATACATCCAACGGCGAAATGGTTATGCTGAAGTACGACTGCACCAAACATGTTTCCGCCAAAGTATTTAAAACCATTGTGGATCCTTTCATCGGAAAATATTCTTTGATTAAAGTGGTGACAGGCGTACTGAAAGCGGGGGACACCATTTATAATGTCAATAGAGAGACAGAAGACAAGGTTTCCAAGCTGTACGTATTGCGCGGCAAGGAACCCATTGAGGTTTCGGAACTTCATGCCGGCGATATCGGCGCATTGACAAAGATTGATAAGCTGGCCACCGGCGATACCATAGCTCCCAAAGGCGCCACAGTTATCTATAATCCGCCCGAAATATCAAAACCGTATACATATAAGAGCTACAAAGGAAAGAATAAAGGGGATGATGATAAGATTGCCACGGCCCTGGCCAAGCTCATGGAAGAAGATCTGACATTGAAATCGATCAATGATGCGGAAAACCGCCAGACACTTCTCTACGGAATCGGTGATCAGCAGCTGGATATTGTAGCCAGCAAACTGCTGAACCGCTACAAGATCGAGATCGAACTGAGCAAGCCCAAATTTGCGTTCCGTGAAACTCTTCGCAAGAAAGTTAAGGTTCAGGGCAAACATAAGAAACAGTCCGGCGGTCATGGCCAATATGGAGATGTTTGGATGGAATTTGAGCCGTCCGGTGATCTGGAGACACCTTACATCTTTGAAGAGAAAGTAGTGGGAGGCGCTGTTCCCAAGAACTATTTCCCAGCGGTGGAAAAGGGACTTCAGGAATCTGTTTTAAAGGGTCCTCTGGCTGGATATCCAGTGGTGGGAGTAAAGGCTACCCTGGTGGATGGTTCCTATCATCCGGTGGATTCTTCAGAAATGGCATTTAAGATGGCCACTATTCTGGCATTCAAGAAGGGATTCATGGAAGCGTCTCCGGTTCTTCTGGAGCCCATCGCCACGTTGAAGGTGACGGTTCCCAATCAGTATGCCGGCGACATCATGGGAGATCTGAATAAGCGCCGCGGCCGTGTCTTGGGTATGGACCACATCCCTGGAGGGAAGCAAATTATCACGGCAGATATTCCCATGTCCGAATTGTACGGATATTCCACAGACCTTCGCTCCATGACAGGAGGTAGCGGAGAATTTGCCTATGAATTTGCCCGCTATGAGCAGGCTCCCGCTGATATTCAAAATAAAGAAGTGGCAGCCCGTGCGGAAATGGAAAATTAAACGGATCACCCTCTATAGTAAAAAGAGGCTTCGCAGAATAGTTTTTCTGCGAAGCCTCTTTTGGTGACATATTTTATTGCCGGGAGCAGTGAGCCAATGGAAAGACTTCTGTATCAGTGAATATCGGCCATTTTATTGACAGCGCTGATCAGAGCTGCGGCAGAGGCATCGATGATATCATTGCGGATCCCGGCTCCCCAGTATACCTTACCCTTCTGATCCTGGATTCCCACGTAGGCGCAGGCTTGGGAATTGGAACCACTCTGGAGAGCATGTTCCTCATAGGTAATCAGAGAAAAATGAACATCGAAATGGCGCATGATGGCATTGCTGACAGCGTCCAAACGACCATTTCCCCGACCATGGTAGATCTTGACCTCACCATTTCTTGTGATGGTAATCTCTGTGCTGATGCCATTATTCTGGATAAAATGTACTTCTTTCAGACAAATAGGCGATTCAATGTTGACGTATTGGTCATAAAATACCTGGCGGACTTCCTGGGCAGTAAGCTCCTTATGCTGATGATCGGACACATTTTTTACGGCATATCCCACATCTTCCCGCATCTTGGCGGGAAGATGGAAACCATATTTCTGCTCCAATAGATAGCCAATGCCGCCTTTGCCGGATTGGGAGTTGATACGGATCACATCTCCGTCATACTCCCTGCCGATATCTTTGGGATCCAGCGGAAGATAGGGAACTGTCCAATACTGGCAATTGTGATCTTCCCGCCATTTCATACCCTTGGCAATGGCATCCTGATGGGAACCGGAAAATGCTGCAAACACCAATTTCCCGGTATAGGGAGAGCGCTCATAGACATGCATTCCAGTCAGGCGCTCATAGACTTCTGTGATGGCTGGAAGATTGGAGAAATCCAATTGAGGATCCACACCATGGGTATACATGTTCATGGCCAGGGTAATGATGTCCACATTTCCCGTGCGTTCCCCATTGCCGAACAGCGTTCCTTCAATGCGGTCTGCCCCTGCTAAGATTCCCATTTCGGCATCGGAAACGCCGCAGCCCCTGTCATTGTGGGGATGGAGGGAGACGATGACACTATCCCTGCGGTTCAAGTTTTTACAAATATATTCAATTTGGCTGGCATAAATATGAGGCATGGACATTTCCACAGTACTGGGCAGATTGATGATCACCTTCCAGTCCGGGGTTGGCTCCCAGACGTCGATGACGGCATTGCATACCTCCAGTGCATATTCCGGCTCTGTGCCTGTAAAGCTTTCCGGTGAGTACTCAAAGAGGAAGTTTCCACCGTTTTCAGCTGCCAGCTGCTTTAACAGCTTGGCGCCGTCCACGGCAATTTTCAGAACTTCTTCCTTGGATTTCTTAAACACCTGCTCCCTCTGGGCATAGCTGGTGGAATTATACAGATGAACAACGGCCTGGCGGCAGCCTTTGAGCGATTCAAAGGTCTTTTTAATGATATGTTCTCTGGCCTGAGTTAAAACCTGCACCGTCACATCATCGGGGATTAGATTTTCTTCAATAAGCGTTCGCAGAAAGGTATACTCTGTTTCCGATGCCGCCGGAAAACCCACCTCAATTTCTTTAAAACCAATTTCGACAAGGAGCTTAAAAAATTCAATCTTCTCTTCCAGACTCATGGGTACGATAAGCGCCTGATTTCCGTCCCGAAGATCCACACTGCACCATTTCGGTGCTTTGTCAATGTACTCCTTTTTGGCCCAATCCATGCATTCCTGCGGCGGAAGATAATAGCCGCGTCTGTACTTTGTATGATCCATATAATCCTCCATTCCGCGCTTGTCAGCGCTTGATACATTTTACGATGAAAAGTTTGCTTTCAGACCTTTCTTATACAAATAAAAAAAGCCTTGTGTCTCCTAAACAATAGAGACGCAAGACTGCTCACGCGGTACCACTCTATTTCACAAATATGTGCTGCTGTACTGACGATATCAGACATATTCATGCTCTCAACGGATACGGGCTTTCGCCTTATATCCTTCTGCGATAACGGACAGAAACCGGCGGCGCTTACTGTCAAGTTCAGCGTGCTACTCAAAGGCCAGTTCAAAATTCCCTTCCAAATGCCTTGCACCAGACGGCATCTCTCTGTATGTTCAGGAATATCTACTAACTCCTTATCATCGTGTTGATGTTATCCTATCACAGGAGGGAAAGACTGTCAAGTGTCGTTTTGGGAAATTGCGGGGAAAACATTGCATTGCCAGCTATAAAAATGGAGTACATTCGCATCGTATAAAAAACCGTCTCTTTTCATCATAAAATTAGTTTCTTTTTTACATACGAAACAAATTGAAGAACTGATAAAATAAATATAATTCATTGAAACAAGGGAAAGCAGCACTCCCTCCTGAATAAAATTCACAAAACACGGTGCAGAAAGGAGAACAATTGATGAAAAAAAGGGGAAGAAGGAAACTATTGTGTCTGGCACTGGTATGCTGCCTATTGTGGACAAGCTTCAGCCGCGTTGGATCAGCTGAGACGTCAGATACCTACCGTTATGAAGAGACATTTGACTATTTGCAGATGGCCGGAACTCCATATTTTCCAGAAAGCTGGTCCAGTGTGGAAAATTCAGAGCGGCCTGGCAGCGGTAGACTGACCATTCAAAAAGAAAATGACCGTATTTATTACAGTATCGACGAAACAGAGAGCGGCCCCAAATATCTTGGCCTGGTTTGGGGTGAGGAAAGTCCCACTCTAACCACGATGGAATTTGATTTTCGCCTGGGTCAGACGGAATTCAAGGATATTGCCTTGATGATGTATGAGAGAAAACTGAATGCCGGAAACCTTGCCATCCGCGGAGCCATTACCAGTTCCGGTGATGTGGTTCTCTATAACGGAAGTGAGAAAATGACACTGGAAAACATTGCAGAAGATGGATGGGTGCATTTTCGATATGACATTGACAATGGGAACAAGAACTTTACCCTGACCATTACCAATGCAGACACTGGTGAAGAAGTGGCTAAAGCGGAAAATTATGGATTCTTCAATGAAAGTGCAGAGTATGCCGGCGCATTTGCTTTCGGCATAGAGGACAGCGTGCAAATTGATGTGGATGACTTCATGGTGTATGATACCAATGCGGGGGAAGAAATCCCTGAGACGACAGAAGAAACGCAACCAGAAGAGACAGAAGCGGAAGAAACAGAGCCGGAAGAGACCTATCCGGAAGAGACAGAGCCAGAAACAGAATTTCCTGAAGAAGATGACGAGGAGCCTGAAGGAGAGTATACCATATTTTATCAGCAGAACTTCGATGAAGAAGATCAGGTGGGCGAGGTATATTCTCCATACGGCTGGAGCACAGCGGGATCCATTGGCGATGGAGTCGGCAACATGACCATAAAGGAAGAAGATGGCCGCTACTATTACTCCATGGATATGAGAAATGGATGTCCCAAGTATTTGGGAAAGGTTCTTGCCGGTCTGTCCAAGCAGGCCTCCATTCAGTATGATCTCCGTGTGAAACAGTTGTCTTCGTCCAAAGACATCGGACTGGTCTTTTATGACAGCGGCATCAATGGGAAAAACATGGGAATCCGCGGTGGAATCAGCAACACGGGGGATGTTTTTTTCTATAATGGAACCTCCAAGACAGCCATAGGAACCATCAATGGTGCAGAATGGATGCATATTACATATGCGTTTGACAATGAAAACTGCACTTATACCGCATCTATCACAGATATGCATGGAAATATTATAGCGCAAACGCCGTCTGATTTTGCATACTACAGTGCCGCCGGACAGGTTGGAGCATTTGCGTTCTGCGTGGAGGAAAGCGCCTGGATAGATGTGGACAGTATCCTGGTGGATGGTTATAAGACACCGTTTGTATTTTCGGCAGAAATCGATCCGCTGGAACAGACAGGAATGGTTTCCCTTTCGGAAAGCG
>CAJFUP010000012.1 GCA_904420225.1 uncultured Lachnospiraceae bacterium | reverse complement strand
GCTCACCATGAAGAATTGGGCAAACCGTGTGGGATATGGCTGGGATTATGCCAAGATTGTGGAGTAACAGACCATCGGATTTGACCGCCTGAAACATGGAAAATGAGAGGATGAGGCTGCCTGTGGATATTTTCAGCGGGCAGCCTTTCCTGTATACTGCGCAGAACAAGAGATGAAAGGAGCTGGCCAATGGTTCGCTACATTATTAACCGCTTGATTGCGCTGCTGATCACATTGTTTATCATTGTATCAATCGCATTCTGCGTCGTTCGTCTGATGCCGGGAAGCGTTTACGAGATGGGGGGCGATCTGTCCCAGACCGTTATTGATGCTTTGGATGCCAAGTATCATTTCAATGAACCAATGATCAAGCAGTATGGATATTTTTTGGAAAATGTATTTTTCCACTGGGATTGGGGAAATTCCGCCAAAATTCGGCCCAATGTGCCGGTATTTGATATTCTCAGAGATCGTATTCCCATAACTCTGGAAATTAACCTAATTTCATTGTTTGGGGCTGTTCCCATTGGGATGGCGGCCGGCATTCTGGCAGCCATCAAAAAAAATACCATTGTGGATCATCTGATCTCTTTTATGGTGGTTATATTTATTTCCATCCCGTCCTTTATTTTTGCCACTTGTCTTCAGTATTTTCTGGGATTCAAGACAGGGAGTTTTCCCATTATTTATGAAGTGTCAGCCACCGGCGCAGCTCGGTATGCCTCCATGGTACTGCCGATTTTGGCTTTGGCTTTCGATCCCATTGCCAGGGTGGCGCGTTATCTTCGGGCTGAGCTGGCGGAAACCATGAATTCTGAGTTTATGCTGCTGGCCAAAACCAAAGGGTTGACCTATGGACAGAGCACCATCCGCCATGGGCTGCGCAATTCCATGGTCCCTCTGGCCAATATCATCATTCCTATGTTTGCCAACGTTTTGGGCGGATCCATGGTGGTGGAAAATATTTTTTCCATTCCGGGGATGGGCGGATTGATGGTGGATTCCATCAACTCCAGCGATCATATGCTGACAGTGGCTATTTTGGTATTCTATTCTCTGATATCTCTGATCACAATTTTGATTGTTGATTTATCTTATGGCATTATCGACCCGCGTGTCAGGATGGGAGGTAAAAAGTAATGATACTGTACGAAGAAAATAAAGAAAAATATGACGCGATACCAGCGGAGAAATTTAAGCTGGTGGAGCGGACGGAAGCCATCCACGACGCCAAATTCCAGACTAAACCCATCGGTTTTTTGAAAGATGTGTGGCTGCGCTTTTGTAAAAACAAGGCTTCTGTGTGCGCCGCAGCAGTGATTTTCGTAATTACAGTGCTGGCCATATTTGGTCCCGGAATGAACCGCTTCAAATATGATGAGCAGTTTCCGGATCGGGTGAATATGCCTCCCAAGATTCCGGCGATAGCCAATCTGAACCTGGGAATTTTTGACGGCGGCTATACGCTGGAAAATCGGCAGTATGATAGTATTTCCGATGCGTCCAAGTACCCCAATGACTGTATCATCAATGTGACGAATCCACGGATTATTAATGGCGTCCGTATGGTGGACGTGGAGGTGGATTACTACAAATACATGAATATTTCCGATGATGAATGCTACTGGCTGGGCAGCGATTATCTGGGCAGGGATATTTGGACCAGGCTCTGGCGTGGCGCCAGAATGTCTTTGATCATTGCCGTGGTATCTGTGGCATGCAATGTGCTCATTGGTTTGATTTACGGTTCCATTGCCGGATACTACGGGGGAACGGTGGATATGATTATGATGCGTATTACCGAAATTCTCAATGCATTTCCCCGAATCGTAATAGTTACACTATTCGTGATGGTAGCGGGAACCGGAATGTTTTCCATAATCATGGCAATGGTTATCAAAGATTGGGTGCCCACGGCCAGAATGATCCGATCGCAGTTTTACCGGTTTAAGGGAAGCGAATATGTGCTGGCAGCCAGGACGCTGGGCGTGAAGGATCTGGCTTTGATTTTCCGCCATATTCTGCCAAATTCCATTGGCCCCATTATCACCAGCTCCATGATCGCCATTCCCACGGCGATTTTTGCAGAGTCTTTTCTGGCCTATATTGGACTGGGGCTGCAGGCTCCGGAAACCTCCATCGGGGTTATGCTGTCACAGGGGCAGAAGGTACTTCTGCATTATCCCACCCAGGTGGTATTCCCGGCCATCGTCATTTCCCTGCTGATGATTTCCTTCAACTTGTTCGGCAATGGTCTGCGGGATGCGTTTGATCCGACTCTGCGGGGGGCGGAGTAAACATATGGTCAGGAACCGGTATCTGCCTAGATACTGTCAGACGTACACAGCAAAATTGAGGAAAGGCATGGTAGATGAAATGGAAAAGACGAAAGAACCCATACTGCAGGTGAAAAATCTGCGTGTTTCGTTTAAAACATATAATGGAAATGTTCAGGCCGTGCGCGGTGTGGATTTCCATCTAAATAAGGGAGAGACCCTGGCCATTGTGGGGGAATCCGGTTCCGGGAAATCCGTTACCACCAAGGCGATTCTGGGAATTCTCTCCAAGAATGCCATTATTGAGGAAGGAGAAATCTGGTACGGCGGAAAAGATCTGGCCAAGTTCAAGGAAAAGGAGTTTTATGATATCCGAGGGAAAGAGATTTCTCTGATTTTTCAGGACCCTCTGTCGGCGCTTAATCCCATCATGAAGATTGGCAAGCAGATTATGGAGGCTTTGATTCTGAAAGAAAAAATGACCAAGAAGGAGGCCAAAAAGCGCGCTTTGGAACTGATGGAGACGGTGGGGATTCCCCAGCCGGAGGTTCGCTTCAACCAGTATCCGTTCCAGTTTTCCGGAGGTATGCGCCAGAGGATTGTCATTGCCATTGCCCTGGCCAGCAATGCCAAAATTATGATCTGCGATGAACCGACCACGGCGCTGGATGTGACCATTCAGGCGAAAATACTGGATGAAATCAAAGAAATCAAGGAAAAAAATGATCTGTCTGTTATTTTCATTACCCATGATCTGGGAGTGGTGGCCAATATGGCGGATCGGATTTGTGTCATGTATGCAGGAAAGATCGTAGAGGTGGGAACCAGTGAGGAAATTTTTTATTCCCCCGCCCATCCATACACATGGGCCCTTCTTTCCTCCATGCCGGATTTGGAAACAAAGGACGAGCTGTTTTCCATTCCAGGAACGCCGCCCAATATGATCTTCCCGCCCAAGGGAGATGCTTTTGCGGAGAGAAATCAGTATGCGCTGGAGATCGATTTTGAAGAAGAGCCGCCCTTTTTCAAGCTCAGCGATACCCACTATGCCGCTACCTGGCTGCTGCATCCCAATGCGCCAAAGGTGGAGATGCCAAAGATTTTAAAAAACAGGATAGCCAGAATGCGCAGAGAGGAGGCGGAGAAGATTGGCTGAGAAAGAAAAAATTTTGGAGATCAAGGATCTCTGTATGGATTTTCCTGTAAAACGCAGGGAAAAGCTCAGGGCTTTAAACCACGTCTCTTTTGACATTTATAAAGGGGAGAATTTTGGCCTGGTGGGCGAAAGCGGCTGCGGTAAGACCACCCTGGGACGGACTATAATCCGCTTGTATAATCCCACTTCGGGAGAAGTGCTATTCAATGGAAGAAATATTTCGGGCAAGATGAACCGGGAAATGAAAAAGTATCTCACGGACAATATTGCTATGATTTTTCAGGATCCCATATCGTCTCTGAATCCCCGCATGACCATACAGGAGATCATTGCGGAGGGGCTGAGTATCCGCGGCATTAGAAATCAGGAAGAACAGAGGAGGATGGTGGTGGAAATTCTGGACAAGGTCGGACTTCTCCCAGAGCATGCCGCCCGCTATCCCCATGAATTTTCCGGAGGCCAGAGACAGCGTATCGGTATTGCCAGGGCATTGATTTTGAATCCTTCGCTGATCATAGCGGATGAGCCGGTTTCTGCTCTGGATGTTTCCATTCAGGCCCAGGTTATCAAGCTTTTGCTGGAAATGAAAAAAATCATGGGGCTGACAATTTTGTTTATTGCCCATGACCTTTCAGTGGTTAAGTACTTTTCCGACCGCATTGGCGTTATGTGCAAAGGGCAGTTGGTGGAGCTGGGCGAGGCGGATGACGTCTATAAAAATCCCATTCATCCATACACCAGAGCCCTGCTTTCAGCCATCCCGGAGCCGGATCCAGTCAGGGAAAGGAAAAAGAAGCGGCTATATTATGACCCGCAAATTCATGACTATTCCAAAGAATCCCCTGAATTTGTGGAGCTGACATCCGGCCATTTTGTATATGCGTCTCCCTCTGAACAGGAAAAATATAGACAGGAGTTAAAAGAAGGAATACGTATTTTTTGATCCATATCAGGCAGCCTGATTCCAATGCCTGCAGGAAGGAAAAACCGGGGGCAGCCTGCCCCCATATAGTAAAAGGGGAAACGAGATGAGCTACGACAGAATTATAGAAAAAGCAGAAGCCTTGGAGACGGAAATGACGGCACTGCGCAGGGATTTTCACAAATATGCGGAAACAGGATGGTTTGAGGTGAGAACGGCTTCCATTGTGGCCAGAAAGTTGACAGAGCTGGGGTATGATGTGCTGGCGGGAAGGGATGTCTGCTTGGAAGAGGCCCGCATGGGGGTACCGGATCAGGAAGAACTGGATAGACAATACGAAAGGGCATGCCGCCAGGGGGCGGATCCGGAATTCGCGCCGCGGCTCAGGGACGGTTTCACCGGCGTTGTGGGAATTTTGCGGTGCGGCAGAGGGCCGGTGGTGGCCATGCGGTTTGACATGGATGCCCTGGGTGTCATAGAAGAAACCAATGATTCGCATCGCCCGGCCCGGGATGGATTTGGGTCTGTCAATGGAGGCTGTATGCATGCCTGCGGCCATGACGGTCACACTGCCATGGGATTGGGGGTGGCAAAGGTTCTGATGGAACTGCGCGAAGCGCTCCACGGTACGGTCAAGCTGATTTTCCAGCCTGCGGAGGAGGGGGTCAGAGGGGCGAAATCCATTGTGGAGCACGGCCACCTGGATGATGTGGATTTCTTTTTGGGTTCCCATGTGACCGGCATGCAGGAAGCCAGCGGAGAGTACGATCTGATTCCGGGAGCAGGAGGGTCGCTGGCCACCACCAAATTGGATGTTATATATCGAGGAAAGGCGGCGCATGCCGGAGGCTCGCCGGAAGAAGGGCATAATGTGATGCTTTCCATTGCCACAGCCATCTTGAATTTGTATGCCATCCCGCGCCACAGCGGGGGGGAAACTCGAGTCAATGTGGGAACTGTGCAGGCTGGAAGTGGGAGAAATGTCATAGCGGACGAGGGGAAAATGGAAATCGAAGTGCGCGGCTCTTCTACGGAAGTCAACGATTTTGTGGAAACCTATGCCAGGAGGATTCTTCAGTCTGCCGCAGACATGCATGGGACAATCTGCCAGATGAAGGTGGTGGGCAGCGCATATTCTCTGGAGAGTGACCGGGAGCTCATGGAACGGATATGCCGCGTATGCCGGGATAAGATGCATATGAGGGTGAATCCCAAATTGCGCATGAAGGCCGGGGGAAGCGAGGATATTTCCTATATGATGAAGCGTGTACAGGATCGCGGAGGACAGGCGTCTTTCATGCGGATTATGGCCAGGACGGCGGGGCCGGGGCACAGCAGGCAGTTTGATTTTGACGAACATATGATGGTCAATGGCGTGAAAGCCTTCTGCGGCGTGGCATATGACATACTGGGAACCAGCCGGGAGATGTGACGGAACAATAGATCGGAGGATAGGAAAACGATGAAGACGACATTTATTGCCACCGGGGACGCTTTTATCACCAGGCGTTTCCCGGAAGGCGGATATGAGGGATTTCAAGAAGTAAAGGATATTATTTCAAAGCATGATGTGAAGTTTTCCAACCTGGAGATGACATTTCACCGCCAGGAGGGATTTCCGGCAGCAGTCAGCGGCGGCACCTGGGCCATGGCGGATCCTCGGACTTTGGATGATATGAAGTCCTATGGATTCAATATTTATAATACGGCCAACAATCATTCGGGGGACTACAGCCATGGTGGGATTTTGGCCACCATTCGGCATCTGCAGGAAAGAGATATGATTTTTTCCGGGACAGGAAAGGATTTGGCCAATGCATCGAAACCCTGTTATTTGGAAACAAAGCATGCCAGGGTGGCGCTGATCAGCGCCGCGTCTTCTTTTGACATTTCCGCCATGGCCGGAGGTCAGACAGCCGATATGCCGGGCCGTCCCGGTTTGAACCCGCTGCGGTTCCAGACCACCTATTACGTGGATGCAGCCCATTATGAAATGGTGAAGGAGCTGGCGATGGTGACAAAGATCAATGCGGAGAAGGAGTTTTCCATCCGCAATGGCTACAGCAATCCCTTTGAGGAGGGAACCATGCCCTTGGGCTCCAGTACATTTATCTTGGGAGAAGAAAACCGGATTGTCAGCGATCCCAACGAGACGGATATGCTGCGGATTGAATCGGAAATCCGTGAGGCAAAGAAGCAGGCGGATATTGTACTGGTCAGCCTCCATGCCCATGAGACAGATACGGAGGACACGACAGTGCCGGCACAGTTTATTGAAAAGTTTTCCAAGCGGTGTATTGATGCGGGAGCCAGCGTCATGATCGGCCATGGTCCCCATGAACTGCGAGGGATTGAAGTATATCACGGCGGTCTGATTCTGTACAGTTTGGGTAATTTCCTGTTTGAGACGGAAACAGTGGAACTGCAGCCTTACGACGCTTATGCCAATAAAAAGATGCCTCTGGATACCAAGGTGGGAGCTTATATGGATAACCGCAGTAAAAATGGAACGGTGGGTTATGGTGTGCTGGAAAATATATGGCGTTCCGTTATGGCGGCTTGGACCATGGAAGACGGCGTTATTACCCAGGTACAGCTGTATCCCATTTCCCTTGACATGCATGCGCCCCGATCGCAGAAAGGGGTTCCCCATGTGGTATACAATGATGAGGTACTCTGCTATCTGGCACAGCTGTCAAAGCCCTTCGGCACGGATATCCGCATTGAGAACCATGTGGGATACATTGACCTGTGAAAAACAGAGGAATTGCCTTTTCTTTTCCAAGCAGCCATCGTATAATGGCTTTGTCAATACAGGCCGAGAAGCGGCGGAAACGAGGATAAAATTATGAAGGCAAGCAATCCGATACTGCGGGGATTCCATCCGGACCCGTCCATCATTCGCGTGGGAGACGACTATTATATAGCCACCAGTACCTTTGAGTGGTGGCCGGGGGTGCGGATTCACCACTCAAAAGATCTGGTTCACTGGGAGTTTCTCACCTATCCTCTCACCAGGGTGTCCCAGCTGGACATGGCGGGAGTGCGGGCGTCCAGGGGAATTTGGGCTCCCTGCCTGACTTATGATCAGGGAACATTTTTCTTGGTTTATACGGTGGTGGAATCCTGGCGCTGCAACATGTATGATACCAATAATTATCTGGTGACAGCCCCGGATATTATGGGGCCCTGGTCCGAACCGGTGCCCTTGAACAATTTTGGCTTTGACCCATCCATGTTCCACGATGATGATGGGAGAAAGTATATGGTCAGCGTGGTGACGGATCACCGAGTGCCTAAAAAGTACACCGGCCGTCTGGTGGTACAGGAATACTCCATGGAAGAAAAGAAGATGGTCGGTCCCACCAGGGAAGTTTATGCGGCCAAAGATATCTTTCTGGAAGGACCGCATATTTTCAAAAAAGATGGGTGGTACTACTTGTTTACAGCGGATACGGGGACGGGAGAGGGACATGGACAGACCATTCAGCGCGCCAAAAGTGTCTTCGGCCCCTATGAAATGTATCAGCCGCCCTGCGGGATTCGGACAGAGAAGACAGAGGCATATTCCATTCTCACCAGCCGTCATAACCCGGAGCTGCCCATACAGAAGGCAGGTCACGCGGATTTGGTTCAGACTCAAAATGGGGATTGGTATATGGTACATCTCTGCGGTCGTCCCCTGCGTATCCAGGATGCAGAAACAGGAGAGGAAATCCGCAGATATCCCCTGGGAAGGGAGACAGCCATTCAAAAAATATACTGGACAAAGGAGGGATGGCCGGAATTGGCCAATCATACGGTTCTGCCGGATTCGGAGACAGAAGTTGCGGGACTCCCCGCTCATCCCTGGCCGGAAAAGCCTGCCAGAGACGAGTTTGACAGCCCGGTGCTGGATCCGGAATTCCAGTCTCTGCGGGTGCCGCTGGATGAGACATATCTTTCTCTTCAAGAGCGTCCAGGCTATCTGAGGATGTACGGTCGATCCGGTTTGGCATCCTGTTTTCACCAGTCTCTGGTGGCCAGGAGATGGACAGAATTTCGCTTTGACGCGGCCACGTCCGTAGAATTTGAGCCAACAGTGTTTAAGCAGATGGCGGGATTGATCCTGTTTTATGATACGGAGGATTATTATTATCTGCATATCAGCCGGGACGAGGATGTGGGGAAATGCCTGCTGCTGCTGACAGCCAACCGCAAGGAGTATCGCTACCCCATGGACCCGGTGCCATTGAAGGAAGGAATGCCCGTTCATTTGAAAGTATCAGTGAGCGGCACCCAGGTGAGATTTTTTTATGGGTATTCGGAGACAGCTATGGAAGCGGTGGGACCGGTTTTGGACGCCAGCCTGCTGTCCGATGAGACGTGTTCCGACGGTGCGTTCACAGGCTCCATGGTGGGAATTTGCTGCCAGGATTTGACAGGATTTCGTCTGGCGGCGGATTTCGATTATTTTGAATACCGTGCGGAGACGCCGTAACGGGAAATCCCAATGCCAACTGCCCCGCCGCCATGACGGCGTTGCCGTCTGGCAGCGGGGCAGTTGGTATTGGGAAATGGACAAGTAATTTGGCAAGATGTGGGTTTATCAAGTGAAAATTGGAACAGTATTAATGAAACAACAACAATAGTATAAAACGCAATATTTTCAGAAAAAAAGAAAAAAACTGAAAAAAATTTAAAAAAAGTGTTGACAAAATGACTGATGAGTAATATAATGAAACCAAGATAAAGAAAGAGAAATAAAAAAGAAAAACAAAAGAAGAAGAGAGAAAGTGAGGTGAGTCCCATGCAGTAGACGGATAACGATGGATGAATGGATATAGCAGATAGATTTTTAGGAGCCAAAGGTAAGAAGTGAGTTTAGATGTTATAAAAAGGAATCCGATACTGAAGGGACTTATTCATAGATAATCTAAGCAAAGGAGGTACGGACCAAAGGGAACGTAAGTAATACCGGAACCTGAAAAGTGATTTCGGCAGGATGAAAAACAAGTTACTTATTGATCAACAGCTTGCAAGGCTTCTGGAAACGGGGAAAAAGCAAATCTTACCAGAGTAAGAGAGCAGATTTCAAGAGGTTTCCTTTATCGGGAGAAGAGAAATCCTGATGGATGAATCCCCTTTCATTGACAGAAGATCAGAGGAGTATTTCCAAATCGAAGGACGGAAGTCAGAAGGGAAAAAGAAGAAACCGAATTCCATCGGATCAGAAAGATCATCGGCACAGACAAAAAGGAAAAGATATCGTTTTATTCCAAAGAAAAAGATTTGAGAATTGCCAGTGGCCAATGGTGAGATAGAAGTTTTTCAGAGGAAAAGGAGGATGACACATTCGGTAACAAGGTGAACAGAAGGGATCAATAAATTCGCAGACACCATAAGGTGAAAGAGAAATGAGAGGAACAGAGGAATCCAAATACCGAAGGAAGAAAACTTTTGAAAGAGTCGAGATCAATTAATCAGAGGGAGAGCGGAAGAATTCAACAAAGAACGGATGACTGACAGAATGAGAGATCGCTGAAACAGATATCAGACCAACGGTTGAGTACATACTGCAGATGGAGACAATGGGAGGCTGATGGAAGAGACAGAGAAAAGAATACGGACTGATCAGGATGGATGAAAGAATCATTTGGGAGAACATATGGTGAGAATAAATATATGAAAATCTCCAAAAATGAACCGGATTTCAGAAGATAAAAAGAAAACAGAGGTATAGTCCAATGGATGAAATAGTTTAAAAGCGGACATCGAGGTAATGGATCGGTGTCCGCTTTTACGTTGTGTGAGATTGGGATCCGTATTCTCTGGGAGTACAGCCACACTGCTTTTTAAAATATCTGGTAAAGTGGCTGATGTTGGAAAACCCGCACATCTCAGCCACATGCTGAATCTGAAGCGCTTCATTGGTGAGAAGAGTCTTGGCTTTTTCAATGCGGGCTTCAATGAGATCTGCCTTGGGAGGCCGATGAAAAAAACGGGTATAGTAGGAATAAAATTGGCTCCTGCTGAGGTTCACCAGCTGGGCCATGGAGGTACTGTTCCAATCCTGCTCACAGTGTGACAGGATGGTATAGCGGGTTTTTTGGAACTGCTGATACAGCCCGGCAGTCTCTGGTTCTCTGGCAGACTGATAGAGGTCCCGGGAAAGGGTAATGAAAAGCTGGACAAACAGTGTATGAATCTGTTCCTCATAGTAAAGAGAACGGGTGAGATGTTCGGACTGAATCCGACGGATCATATGATTGATCCATTCTGTCTGGTGGGGATAAAAAACGGTATTTTCCGGCAGCTGATAGCAGGATGGGAATGTGTCGGAATCCGATTCAAAGTGGAGAAAGCTGTTTTTAAATTCTTTTACAGCTTCATAATGCTGAAAATAATCAGGTGTATACAAAATACAGGCTCCCGGCTTTGTCAGCTCCAGGCGATGCTGCCGATACAGCTTCATGGGAGTGGTGAAATACAAAAACAGATAGTCACCGCTTCCGTTGGGACGGTAAATACGGCCCCCCTCGGCCTCTGAAACGTCATAGTCACAGTAGTGCAGACGAAACATGGGATACTTCATCTCCTTATGGAAATATGGTTGAAATTAGTCTCAAGGATGGATGTCCAATACACTGGCACTGTTGGAAGGAAGAATCCTTTTGTCCAATACTCCTGATACTTATGGTAAAAGAAATCGGAAAAAAAGTCAAGAAATACGGAATAAAAGAAATAGCCTTTTGATGGATTTCCTTGTATGATAAGCTAAAGAAGGAAGAGGTACATCAGCGCGGACGCGGGATTTTTTCCGCGGCGGAGTGATGAAAATACAAAAACAGCAAGTGATTTGCAGAAAAGAGGAAAACATGAAAAAAGCAGAGATTGTAGTGGACAAGAGTTTTCTCACAGGAGAGGTGGACAGGAGAATTTACGGTTCCTTCATCGAGCATCTGGGACGTGCTGTATATCAGGGGATTTATCAGCCGGACAGCCCCTTTGCCGATGAGCAGGGATTCCGGAAAGATGTGCTTAAGCTGATACGGGAGCTGAACGTGCCGGTGGTGCGGTATCCGGGCGGCAATTTTGTCTCAGGATATCACTGGGAGGATGGCGTTGGCCCCAAGGAGAAGCGCCCGTCCAAATTGGATCTGGCCTGGTGCGTCATTGAGAACAATCAGTTTGGCCTCAATGAGTTTGTGGATTGGGCCAAAAAAGCGGATACGGAAGTGATGATGGCGGTCAATCTGGGTACCAGGGGCGCTGAGGATGCCAAGAATGTCTTGGAATACTGTAACATTAAAGGCGGAACCTATTACAGTGATCTGCGTCGAGAGCATGGATATGAAGCGCCGCACAACATCAAACTGTGGTGCCTGGGGAATGAGATGGACGGCCCCTGGCAGATGGGCCATAAGACGGCGGATGAATATGGGAGATTGGCGGAAGAGACGGGACGAATCATGAGAATGGTGGATCCTTCCGTGGAACTGGTGGCCTGTGGTAGCTCTTATTTGGATATGCCCACATTCGGCACCTGGGAGGCCACTGTGCTGGATCATTGTTATGATCAAGTGGATTATCTCTCCCTCCATCAATACTATGGAAACAGGGACGGAAATACACCGGATTTCCTGGCCAGCAGTGTGGGGATGGATGAGTTTATCTCTTCCGTGGTTTCCATCTGCGATTATGTAAAAGCGAAAAAACATGGCAAGAAAAAGATTAATTTGTCTTTTGATGAGTGGAATGTATGGTATCACTCCAATGAGGCGGATAAGAAGCTGGAAAAGTGGGTGCAGGCGCCTCACCAGTTGGAGGATGTTTATAATTTTGAGGATGCCCTGTTGGTGGGAAGCATGCTGATTACACTGCTGCGCCATGCAGATCGCGTGAAAATTGCCTGTCTGGCACAGCTGGTCAATGTCATCGCTCCCATTATGACTTCAGATACTGGGGCATGGAGACAGACGATTTTCTATCCCTATATGCATGCCAGCACCATGGGAGTGGGGACTGTACTCAACACCATTGTAAAAGCGCCTGTTTATGCCAGCAGTTTTGGGGATGCACCGTATCTGGATAGTGTGGTGATCATGAATGAGGAGAATGAGACCCTGACAATTTTTGCCGTGAATAAAGATTTGGAAGAGGACATGGAAGTTACCTGCGATCTGAGACAATTCGCCGGTTATCATGTGGCAGAGCATATTGTTATGACCCACGATGATATGAAGGCAGAAAACACAGAGGCGAATCCCGATACAGTGGTTCCCCATACAGGGGGAATATCCAAAGTGGAGAACGGACGTCTTTGCGCTGTGCTGGGCAGACATTCCTGGAATGTGATCCGTTTAACCAAATAAAGAAAACAGAAGGCTGGGGACTCTGTATGGCTTTGCGAAACGGAATACTGTTGCAAAGCCATACAGAGTCTTTTTGTTTGCGGCAAACGGTTTCGGGCAATACTGGAACTGACAGCAGAAAGGGCAGAGCAGTGTCATATCCGGTGCTGTCGGAAAGAAGGAGAATTGTGAAAGAGAGTTTCAAGAGCATTGAGCAGGAAAGAAAGGCGCAGAGGCGCATCCAGGACGCCGCCCAGAATTGTCCGCAGCCTGCACAACGGGGAAATGGGACGGGCGGAAAGGGGGGAGAGATTGCCGTCACCCTGGAATATTCCCCAGCTGCCAGGAGTCTATCAGATTGTCTGTGGAATGTATTATGCCGTGCGGGGGATAGAGAGTGGATGGAATAAGACAGATGGGCCTGGAAATATCTGTTTCTGGTTTTGGCGTTGGGCCAATGATATAATGATGATACCAGGGTCAAGCAGTGCAAAGCGATCCAGCAGCAGAGGGGTAAGACACCGGATTCTGTTGCCGATAGCCCGAAAAAGCGCTGCCCTGAAATAAGATTTGGAAACGGGGGACACACATGGCTCGAAAAAGTAAATATACACATGAAATACCGAAGGGGGCGGACGCAGTATGGCGTGCCGCCCTTTACATTCGCCTGTCCCGAGAGGATGGAGACAAAGAAGAAAGCGACAGCGTTTCCAACCAGCGAGTACTTTTGCACAGTTATATTCAAGAGAAGCCGGAGATAGAGCTGGTGGACTATTATATCGACGATGGATGGTCCGGAACCAGTTTCCAGCGGCCGGATTTCCAGCGTATGATGGAGGACATTCGAAGGAAGCGGGTGAACTGTGTCATTGTCAAAGATTTGTCCCGCTTCGGGAGAAATTATATTGAGACGGGAAAGTACTTGGAACAGATTTTTCCATTCCTCAATGTCCGCTTCATTTCTGTCAGCGACATGCTGGACAGTGTGGAGCGTCCGGGACAGATGAATACCATTTTAGTTCCTTTTAAAAACCTTATCAATGATGAATACTGCCGTGATATCTCCAACAAGGTGAGAAGCTCTTTGGATATGAAACGAAAGAAAGGCGAGTTTATTGGCGCATTTGCCTGCTATGGATATCGGAAAGATCCTCAGAGAAAGGGAAAATTGGCAGTGGATAACCAGGCGGCGGAAGTGGTGAGGATGATTTATCAATGGTTTTTGGGAGGTATGGGAATGCTGGCCATTGCCAGAAAATTAAATGGATTGGGGATCCCCAACCCGTCGGCATACAAACAGCAGCAGGGCCTTGCATATCGCCATCCGGGAGGGGACGGAAAGACCATGCTTTGGCAGGATCGTACAGTGCGGCGGATTCTCACCAATCAGGTCTACTGCGGTGATCTGGTCCAGGGGAGAAATCGAGTGATCAACTACAAAATGCAGAGATGCCGCCAAGTACCCAGACAGGAATGGATGGTGGTGGAAAACACCCATGAGGCAGTGATATCCAGAGAGGATTTCCAAAAGGTGCAATCCCTCCTGACGCGGGATACCAGGGTGGCTCCAAGCCGGGGAACGGTACATCTGTTTGCAGGTTTTTTAAAATGCGCCGACTGCGGAAGAGCTTTAAACAGGAGAAAAAATGTTCATGCCTATGGGACGTATGAGTACTATATATGCAGCACATACAAAAAAGCAAAAGATCGCTGTACCCGCCATACCCTGCGGGTGGATCAGCTGGAAGAGGCGGTGCTTCATGCCATTCAGCAGCAGGTGGAGAAAGCTGTGGATGTGGCGGCTCTTCTGGAACGATATCGCAGGGAAAAAGGAGAGAAAGCCGTCCATTTTCCGTTTGAGCAGAGTATGCGGGAGAGCCGTGAGCGGGCGCAGAAAGTGAGAAAATTGAAGGAATCCCTATATGAGGACTGGAAAGAAGGGATTTTGACCAGAGAAGAATATCTGTCCATGAAAGCCAGTTACCAGAGCCAGCTGGATGATTTGGAAGCAGCTCAAAAGCTCTGGCAGGAAAAAATAGAAGAATCAAAGAAAGGACAGCTGGAAGAACACAATCCCATTTTGGAGTCTTTCTGTAAGTATCGGAATCTCACGTGCCTCACCAGGGATGTGATGACTGAGTTGGTGGATTCCATCCTGGTACACGAAGGCGGAAAAATCACCATTCGCTTCCGTTTTTCGGAAAACTGCCAAGCCTTAGAAAAAAAAGCAGGGGAATTGAAAAGAGAGTTGGAAGATGGGGTGTGAAAAAAAGCATTTCTGATTTTATGGTCCAATATGGACTCTGCCCCCTGCTGCCGCGGACACCATAGAGCAGAATTTTCAGGATTTTGGTGTAGGCCCGGAGTACTATGATAAGATAATCACAGGGGATTTGGGGTATGTGGGACAGACGGCGGTTATTGATTTGCTGAAGAAAAAGGGGTACGACATCAGCGGCATTCATATGGATTGCGGCATTGAGATTTACGACAGGGAGAAGCAGGACACCCATTCTGGGGGCAGCGGCTGCGGCTGTGCCGCCATTACTTTGGCGTCTTACATTTTGAGAAATTTGGAGCGAGGAGAGTGGAAGCGGGTTTTATTTTTGCCCACGGGAGCATTGCTGTCCACAGTCAGCTTTAATGAGGGGAATACCATTCCCGGCATCGCCCATGCGGTCATTCTGGAAGCGGAAAACTGATTGGAGGGATTTTATGAATTATCTAATAGCATTTTTGGTGGGAGGGGGAATTTGCGCTTTGGTGCAGATTCTCATGGATAAGACGAAATTGATGCCGGGGCGGATCATGGTTCTTTTGGTGGTCACTGGCGCCATTCTGGGAAGTTTGGGGCTTTACGAGCCATTTTCCCAGTGGGCGGGAGCGGGAGCCACCGTCCCTCTTCTGGGATTTGGAAATACCCTGTGGAAGGGTGTGAAAGAGGGAATTGCTCAGGCGGGGTGGCTGGGGCTGTTCCAGGGCGGGCTCACAGCCAGCTCTGTCGGCATCGCGGCAGCTTTGATATTTGGATATCTGGCATCAGTTATCTTTAGCCCCAAGATGAAGGATTAAAAAACGACATCTTCTGTCAATACTTTTATAAAATATTTTATAAAAGTATTGACAGATTCGGAGGAAACAGGTATTCTGGAGGAAAGTAAAACCGTGGGAAACTTTCGGAAGGAGGAGAATAATGGAGCAGACAGTGAAAACCGCAGAGATCCCCGTCAGGATACTCAGGGACGGGGGGACCATTCCGGTGGTGGGAATGGGAACATTTGGATCTGATCGATATACGCCGGAGCAGGTGGCAGAGGCCGTCAGGGGAGGGATCCAGGCAGGATACCGCCTTTTTGACTGTGCAGCCTGCTATGGAAATGAAGACAAAATCGGCGTTGTGCTGGAAGAGGCCATGGAGCAGGAAATTGTGCGCCGAGAGGAGCTTTTCATCACTACCAAGGTTTGGAATGATATGCATGGCAAAGGTGATGTGCTTCTCTCCTGTGCCAGAAGCCTGAGAGACTTGAGACTAGATTATGTAGATTTGTTTTTCGTCCACTGGCCATTCCCCAATTATCACGCGCCATTTTGTGACGGAGACAGCAGAAACCCCAATTCCAAGCCATTTTCAGTGGAGGAATTCATGGGAACATGGAGACAGTGTGAGCGACTGGTGGATATGGGATTGACTCGTTATATTGGAATGTCCAATATGACGATCCCCAAACTGGAGGCGGTTCTTCCTCTGTGCCGAATCCAGCCGGCGGCCATTGAGATGGAGCTGCATCCTTGCTTTCAGCAGCCAGAGCTGTTTGACTACTGCGTCCGCAGGGGAATCCAGCCCATCGGGTACTGTCCCATGGGTTCTCCGTCCAGGCCGGATCGTGATAAGACGGCGGAGGATCTGGCAGATATGGAGATGCCGGAAGTTCAGGCCATCGCCAGAGCCCACGGTATTCATCCGGCGCTGGTCTGCTTGAAGTGGGCTGTGGCGCGGGGACAGATACCCATTCCATTTTCTGTCAAAAAAGAGCAGTACATACAAAATCTGCGCTGTGTTTTGGAAGATCCTCTCACTGAAGAAGAGATGGAGCGTATGAAATCGGTGGACCGCAATAATCGCCTGATCAAAGGGCAGGTCTTCCTATGGCCAACCGCCCAAACCTGGCAAGACCTCTGGGATCCGGCAGGAACAATATGCCAATAATCGTCTTCCGGAAAGGATCCATAGGATCCGGCAGGAACAATATGCCAATAATCG
>CAJFUP010000011.1 GCA_904420225.1 uncultured Lachnospiraceae bacterium | reverse complement strand
TGCAGGGGTTGGGGTATAAAGAAATGCTTTCGTATCTGGATGGGGAAATGTCGCTGGAAGAAGCGGTTTATGTGCTGAAGCGGGATACCAGACATTTTGCCAAAAGGCAGCTGACCTGGTTCAAGAGGGAACGGGATGTGATATGGATCCAGGCTGATGAGGCTCCTCAAGAGGAGCTCCTTGAACTTATGATGAGAGAACTGCGGGCGCGCGCAATCGTCCCGCAAGGGCCAGGCCAATCTCCAGGGGAGGACGCGATTCCTTCACAGGATGGTCAAATTTCTCTGTTATAGTAAACGAATACCTGGCGTACAGGATGTGAGGCCGGGGGCCATGGACAGAAAAGGAACAATACCGAAATAGAAATGGATGGAACAATCATGGAACAAATGTATGAAGCACTGGGAATTTCAAAGGAAGTGTACACCTTTGGGGAGGAAATCCTGAAGGAATTAAAAGAACGCTTTGAGCAGATTGATGAGATCGCAGAGTATAATCAGATGAAGGTCATAAAAGCGATGCAGGAAAATCGGGTGGCAGAGAATCATTTTGCGGCCACCACGGGATATGGATATAACGATTCGGGGCGGGAAACCTTGGAGGCGGTATATGCCAGCTGCTTCCACACAGAAGCCGCCTTGGTGCGGCCGCAGATCACCTGTGGAACCCATGCCCTGGCAGTGGCGCTGTCAGCCAATTTAAGGCCAGGGGATGAATTGCTCTCTCCTGTGGGAAAGCCATACGATACTCTGGAGGAGGTCATTGGCATCCGGGATTCCATGGGATCATTGAAAGAATACGGTATCACATATCGCCAGGTGGATCTTTTGGAGGACGGTTCCTTTGATTACCCCGGTATCCGTCAGGCCCTCAATGATCGGACAAAGCTGGTGACCATCCAGCGATCCAAGGGATATCAGACACGGCCCACCCTTTCTGTAGCCCGCATCGGAGAGCTGATTTCCTTTATTAAATCCATCAAGCCGGATGTGATTTGTATGGTGGACAATTGTTATGGAGAGTTTGTGGAAACGGTGGAGCCATCGGATGTGGGAGCCGACATGGTGGTGGGTTCTCTTATTAAGAATCCGGGAGGAGGCTTGGCGCCCATTGGCGGTTACATCTGTGGGAGAAAAGATTGTATTGATCAGTGTGCCTACCGCCTCAGCGCGCCAGGGCTGGGCCAGGAGGTGGGAGCCAATCTGGGAATCCTTCCCTCCTTTTATCAGGGTTTTTTCCTTGCGCCCACGGTGGTGGCTGGAGCGTTGAAAGGCGCTATTTTTGCCGCCAATATCTATGAGCGTTTGGGATTTAAGGTGGTGCCCAACGGCAGGGAATCCAGGCATGATATCATTCAGGCAGTGGAATTTGGAACTCCGGAGGGAGTCATCGGGTTTTGCGAGGGAATCCAAGCGGCTGCGCCGGTGGACAGCTATGTGACGCCGGAACCCTGGGATATGCCGGGGTATGATGCTCCGGTCATTATGGCGGCCGGTGCATTTGTACAGGGCTCTTCCATTGAGCTGAGTGCGGATGGTCCCATCAAGCCGCCTTATGCCGTGTATTTCCAGGGTGGGCTCACATGGTATCATGCCAAGCTGGGGATCCTCATGTCCCTCCAGAGATTGACGAAGCGGGGAGTGATAAAGCCGCAGAATCTGACAAATTCATGTCGGCATTCATAATATGTTCAGAAAATCGGTAGGAAATTTTTCCTATACTTTCCTGACAGTTTATGGTACAATGCCGAAAGAGGTTTTGGGTCAGAGGAGCCTGTGATTTCATTTTCAGGGATCAGGAGAGTCCGGAGAGGATGAAGAATGCGACAGGGAAATCATGTGACCATCAAGGACATGCCAGATGGGATTCGGCCTTATGAGCGGTGTCTGAAAGAGGGACCGGGATGTCTAAATGATGCAGAACTTTTGGCGGTGATTCTTCGAACAGGATCAGTGGGGGAACCATCCACAGCCCTGGCAGCCCGTGTGTTGAGTATGCGGGGAGGACTGGGCGGGCTTTCCCGTCTCTCAGCGGCCGAATTGCGGCAGGTACGTGGCATTGGAAAAGTGAAGGCAGTGCAGATCCAGTGTGTGTCAGAGTTATCCAGGCGGATGGCGGCAGCTGTTCGGGAGAAAGGGATGGACATGCGTGATCCGGCGTCGGTGGCTGAATATTATATGGAGGATATGCGTCATCGCCATCAGGAAGTATTGAAATTGATTATGCTGGACACCAAAAGCCGTTTGCTGCGGGACATCAATATTTCCAAGGGCACGGTCAATGCATCTTTGGTGTCCCCCAGAGAAATTTTTTTGGAGGCTCTGCGCCAGGATGCAGTATTTATTATTTTGATGCATAATCACCCCAGCGGTGACCCCGCGCCCAGCCCGGAAGATATTGCGGTAACCAAACGGGTGGCTCAGGCCGGGATGCTGCTGGGCATCACGCTTGTCGACCATATTATCATCGGAGACCGATCTTACATCAGTCTAAAGGAGCGAGGTATTTTGTGACAGCCTGAGGAAACCGCGCAGAAATGAGGAGAACTATGAATTGGAAGTTTAATTTTCATGTAAAGCCCAAATTGGTGTTGTTTTTACTGACGATGGTGTGTATTGGCTCCATTGCCATTACATATTTTCGGCAGGATTCTGCCGTATCTGTGGGAGAAGCCATCGGGTATTTGGTGGTGCCTATGCAGAAAGGAATCAACAGCATTGGAACTTGGTTTTATGATAAAACCCAGGACAGGCTGAATCTGGAGGAAGCGCAGGATCAGATTGCGCAGCTGGAACAGGAAAACAGCGGATTGAAAGATACGCTGTCGAAATATCAGGATGCCTCGCTGGAAAACAGAAGGCTTCGGGAACTATTGGAATTGAAGGATACGTATAAAGAATATGATACGGTGGGGGCCAGTATTGTGGCCAAAAGCAGCGGAAATTGGTACAATTCTTTTACCATTGATAAGGGAACCAATGACGGTCTGGCGTTGGATATGAATGTCATAGCTCAGGGAGGTCTGGTGGGTCTAATTACGGAAATCGGGCCCAATTTTGCCGTTGTCACATCCATCATCGATGACGGCAGTCGGGTCAGCGGTATGATTAAGAGTACCCAGAGCACCTGCATTGTGTCAGGAGATTTGAGCTCCATGGAAAACGGCCTTTTAAAGTTGGATTATATTCAGACGGATTTTGATATTTCAGAGGATAATTTAATTGTGACTTCCAATATCAGTGATAAATACGTTCCGGGCTTGGTAATCGGCTACGCCACCAATGTTACCCTCAATGAGGATAAATTGACGCAAAGCGGATATCTGGAACCGGCTGTGGATTTTGCCAATCTCAGTGAGGTTTTAGTGATTACCACTCTCAAGGAAACGACGGATCGTACACAGGAGGTGCAGGAGTAAATGAAACAAATGATAAAGCGAGTTCTGGTGGTGTTTGGCATTGTCCTGGCTCTGTTTTTGATTCAGACAGCCATTTTGCCCCGCATTCCCTACCTGGTTTCTGTGCCCAATTTGATGCTCATTGCCACGTTTGCCTTTGGATTTCTTCGTGGAAGGGTGGAAGGAATGATCGTGGGGGTGCTCAGCGGTCTTCTCATGGATGTATTCCACGGAGGAGTGATAGGATTCTATACGCTGATTTTCCTTTATATTGGCTATATGAATGGGATTTTGGCAAAATATTTGGTTTCCGATGTTATTTTGCTGCCCATGGGTCTTTGTCTGATCAACGAAATATTCTACAGCGGTTACGTATATGTATTCGGATTCCTGATCCGCAACCGAGTGGATTTTGGCAGCTATTTCCATTCCGTTATCATGCCGGAATTTCTTTTGACTGTACTTGCAACTGTTATTGTCTACGGTCTGATTCTACTGATCAACCGTTGGCTGGAACGAGATGAGAAAAAGGGAGCGACGAAATTTGCTTAGAGATTTATGGGAACTGATTCGGGACAATGCGGCCAGAATTTTCAAATCCAGGCTGTTTATCATTGGGGCAGTGTTTTTTGTCATGTTTGCCATTCTGATAGGCAGGCTGTTTCAGCTTCAGATCCTCAACGGAGAAGAATACTATGACGATTATGTGCAGATTACCAAGAAAGAAATCAGCACCAAGGCTGCCAGAGGCAATATCTTAGACTGCAATGGGGAAATCCTTGCCCAGAATCGTGTCGTATATTCTGTCACAATACAGAACTTGGGCGTTTATAGTGATACCAATGGAGAATTCAATGAAATGATTCTGCGCTTGGTGCGGCTGCTGGATCGGTTTGGCCAGCAGATTTCCACATCCATCCCCATGGTGGTCAATGAATATGATGAGTATGAATTCAGTGGCTCCCAGAGCGCCATAAGGCGGTTTATCCGTGATGTATATACTCTGGAAACCATCGAGTCGGAAAAGGAAAAAGGAAATGATGTGTATTCATACAGCGCGGAGACTGTTATGGAAAAACTTCTTCCCTCTTACGGCTTTTCCGACAGCCGGTGGAAAGAATGGAGGGAATTGACCAAGGAAGAAATTTTGGCCATATGCAATATCCGCTATGCCATGAGCGCCACATCCTACACCAGGTATCAGTCCACAACCATCTGCAGTGACATCAGCGATGAAGTGGCGGCTGCCGTTTTGGAAGAACAGTCCAATATGCAGGGAGTTAATGTGGAAACAGATACGGTTCGCTATTATCCGGACAGCGAGTACTTTTCCAATATCATTGGGTATGTGGGCAGCGCCGATGAGGAAGAGCTGGAAGAGCTGAAGCAGCAGGATGATTCCTACGAATACGGAGATATCATTGGAAAGGCTGGAATTGAGCAGGCATATGAGACAGAGCTGCAGGGAACCAAGGGGACCGATACGGTATATGTCAACAATGTGGGACTTGTGATGGAGACCATAGACTCTGTGGCACCAGTCAATGGCAATGACATCCAGCTGACCATTGACAAGGATCTGACTGTGGCGGTCTACCATATCATTGAGCAGAATCTGGCCAGAATCATCGTGGAGAAACTGGTGGATGCGGATTTTGAATCTTGGGACGGCATTCAGGCGGCTCAGTTCCAGATTCCTGTGAAAGATGCCTATTTTCAGATGATCAACAACAATGTGCTGGATATGGATCATTTTTCGGCGCAGGATGCCTCCTCCACGGAGCAGAACATATACGAAAAATTCATGGCCCGTCACAGTGAAGCCATGGCCTACGTGGAGGATCAGCTGACCAGAAGTGACCCTTCCTCCATGGAAAGTCAAGATGATGGGTATCAGGAATATTTCACTGTGGCGTATGATTTGCTGACGGACGCTGCCAGGGGAATTTTGGTGACGGGAAACATAGACACTTCCGATGAAGTGTATCAAAATTGGAATGACGGGACCATTAGCTTTCAAGAGTTTCTCCGCCATGCCATAGAACAGGGGTGGATCGATTCCACCAAGGTGTCCTCCGGGGATGAGAAATACAGCAGTGCTGAGACGGTTTATGATAATCTGGTGACGGAGCTGAAAGAGCTTTTGGCTGACAGCGATGAATTCGCCAAGGCAGTGTACCATACTTTAATTCAGGATGAAACCATTACCGGCAATGAGATTTGTCTGGCTTTGTTTGATCAGGGAATACTGGAAATGGATGAGGAAGCAGTGGTCAGTCTTTCCACAGGCGATCACGCCACGGCCTATGAGTTCATGCGGGAAAAAATCAGCGACCTGGAGATCACACCGGCGCAGCTGGCATTGGATCCCTGTTCCGGCTCAGCGGTTGTGGTGGATGAGAATACCGGAGAAATTCGGGCTTTGGTATCGTATCCGGGATACGATTTGAACCAGGTGACAAATGCCGATTACTACAGCCACCTTCTGGCGGATCAGTCCCGGCCGCTGTATAATTATGCCACCCAGTCCAGGACAGCGCCAGGTTCCACATACAAAATGATTTCAGATACTGCCGCGTTGGAAGAGGGC
>CAJFUP010000010.1 GCA_904420225.1 uncultured Lachnospiraceae bacterium | reverse complement strand
TTCTCTGCTCTTACTATTTCCATATATTTCCTCTTCCTCCTTTTCTCCTACAGGTGCCATATCACTTCACAGCCCTTTTAACCTTATCCTTGTGTGAGCCAAATAGCTCTCATGGGTGCCAATTTCTGTGTGGTGTTTTCCTGCCGAATCATTTTTCTGCGGCTCTTGATGACAAAACCATAACCGCAAACCTATCCGCTCACCTATTGCCGCTCACCTGCAGCAGCTTGTTCTTCAACTCATTCTCGATCCGGTACAGCTCTTTTTCCGCCTCCTGGCGCTTTTGCCGCCCTTCTGTCTGAATCTTCATCACTTCATCTATGGTGGTGATGAGAGATTCATTGGTAGCTTTCAGAGTCTCAATATCCACAATACCCCGCTCCGACTCTTTGGCCGTCTCAATGGTGGACATTTTCAAGGTGGCGGCATTCTTGCGCAAAAGCTCATTGGTCATGTCCGTCACCTCGCGCTGTGCCTGAGCCGCCTGGGCAGAGTGCGTCACCCCCAATGCCAGCACCATCTGACTTTTCCACAATGGGATGGTATTTACGATGGTGGACTGAATTTTTTCTGACATAAGCGTGTCGTTATTCTGAATCAGGCGGATCTGTGGCGCCATCTGCACCGAGATCATTCGAGTCAACTCCAGATCATGAATCTTTTTTTCGAACCGGTTGCACAGCCCCGCCAGATCATTGACCGCCTGCGCGTCCTCCTGAAGACCGCTTTTAGCCGCCTTATCCTTCAGAGCGGGCAGCTCTGTCTCCATGACTTTTTTCAGCTTTTTCTTCCCCGCCAGGATATACATGGATAGTTCCTTGAAATAAGCCTTGTTCATCTCATACATCTTATCCAGCATGGCGGCGTCTTTCATCAGCTGGATCTGATGGCCTTCCAGCACTTTGATTACCCGGTTGACATTGGTCTCGGCCTTTTCATATTTTGCCTTCATAGAATCCAGTTTATTGGCACTCTTTTTAAAAAAACCGAAAATCCCCTTGGATTCCTCCTCGGCGTCAAAGCTCTTTAACTCCGATACCACGCCGGAAAGCATCTCCCCGATTTCCCCCAAGTCCTTGGTCTTCACATTTTCCAGAGCCGATTCGGAAAAATCGGCGATTTTTTTCTGGGCACCCACACCGTACTGAAGAATCATACCGGAATTGGTCAGATCAATCTGGTTGGAGAAATTCTCCACCATGGCCCGCTCCTCCGGACTCAGATTGCTCTCCTCCAAAATGGGCGTCTCCTGAATTTTCTCCTCTTTCACACTTTCCAGTTCCTGCTTTGTCTCCGGAAACGGATCAAAAGTCAGGGTGGGAGTAGGGATATCCATGGCTTCACTGGCAAACTTATCCATTGTTTCCTCTTTCATTTTCTACCTCTTTCCGCATTGGCGCAATACATTATAAAAATTGTTTGATACTTGCAAAACCTCCTGATCCGGCGGCTTTCTATTTCTGAAAATCACTGTCCGTAAGTCCCTCTTGCTTCAGCATGGTCTCAAGTACAGAGATGTCCGTGGAGATATCCATGGCCACATCCTCATACATGCTGTCCAACAAATTTTCAAAGGCCCGGATAATGGTGTTTAACGTTTGATTGATTTCTTCTTTGGCTTTTTTTATGTTATCGCCCTGAATGGGCTCTTTTTCAAAATCCCGATATGTGTTCACCAGCTTCAGGGTGGTGGGGAGATAATATTCGGTGAACTTTTCTATATCCGGCAGCTTATCAGGATTCAGCTCCACACACTGGAAAATTCTGCGGATGATGGCTTCCAGGCGAGTCAACTTCAGGGAAATTTCTTTCTCCTTCAGCTCCATGTTGGCCGCGCGAATCTTGGCCGCATACTCCTCTCCGGAGGCTATAACCTTTTCCAGCTTTTCATCTTTTTGCCTTTCCTGACGGGCTTCCTGCTGTTTCTCCTCTTCCCGCTTCATCTCCATCTGCTGTACTCGAGTGGCCTGATACAAACGGTACGTTTCGTCATTTAAAATGAGATATTTCTGCTCTGGATCAATGTGGCCGAAGGGAAACATTCCATCTTGAATCATCCTGCGCACATCTTTTCGCACAAAATCCAAAGATTTTCCTATGGATGCCGCCAGCTCTTCCATGGTGATGAAACTGGCCCGCCCAATGCGGTATGCATACCGCTTAAAGCGACTGTTTCGGCCATTGACACGAATCCCCGCCGCCAGCACCCCCGCGCTGATGAGGAACAGCGGCGCCAGCACTGCCAGCGATACAATGGTGACTCCCGTCCCCAAAAAGCCAGCTGCAAAGGAAGCCAATACTGATATGCCCGCCATCCCAAAAGAAAAGGTCCCTATGGCGCCAAAGACACTGGCCAGAATACCGCCCACGGCTCCCTTGGCGCGGCCGATGACTGTCCGTGGAAAACTGCGCCCGGCCTGGCCTGCTCCATAGTTGTTTCCCGGCCCATTCCATCCAGAGGTCTGCCGCGCCGTTCCCCCTCTGTCCCATGGCTGCGCTCCCGGAGGACGGACTCCCGGCCCAGCCGCCGAGCCTCGGTAACGGTAACCGCCGCCGTTTCCCGAACCCGTCCATTGATTTCGGCTGATTCCCATATTGGACTTTACTTCATCCAGGGCTCTCCCCACTGTGCCGGAAATATCCCGGTTCAGCTTTTCAAAGTCCATATTTTTCACTGCGCCCTGCACAATATCCTTGATCTGTTCTCCCAGATCTGAAAACTCATTCCTGCTCATGATTCCTCTCATCTCTTCCATGCCATGCGTATTTCCCGCCATCAGCACACGGCCTTTTTGCATCCAACAGTCTCTGTCATTTTACACAGCCTCACGGCAGCGCACGATACCCAGTGGCGGGATCCACCACATTTTTTAAGGGTTGCCCTTTCAAAAAAGCCTCCAGGTTACATGCCGCAATTTCCAGTATCCTCTCATGGGTTTCTGCCAGGTGATATTGGCCCGAAACATGAGGCGTCAGAATCAGATTTGGCGCCTTCCACAAAGGATGATCCGGAGGCAGCGGCTCCGGATCCGTCACGTCCAGAGCGGCCCCTCCGATACTGCCTTCGCGGAGGGCATCCGTAAGCGCCTGTGTATCCACCGCTGTTCCCCGGCCCACATTCACCAGGATGGCCTCCCGCTTCATTTTCCCCAGACGCTGCCTGTTCATGATCTGCTGCGTCTCTCTGGTTCCCGGTAGACACATGGCCACAATATCTGCCTGGGGGAGGCATGCGTCCAAATGATCCGGCTGATACAGCTCATCCACAAACTCCGGCCGCTGCGCTCTGGTACGGCGGATGCCAATGATACGGCTTCCCAGCGCCTTCATCCTTATGGCAAACTGGCTTCCGATGTCTCCCAGACCGATGATCAGCGTGGTGGAACCCCAGACAGAAGTCACGTTTCCTTCATCCTTCCACACGCCGTCCAGCTGATTCTTCATATACCGGTCCAATTTCTTTTTCAGCACCAGCACCATTCCCAGCATATGCTCGGAGATGGCCAATCCATACGCCCCAGTGGCATTGGTCAGGCTGGCCCCCGGTGGCAGGATGCCCTCGGCCAGATATCCATCTGTCCCCGCGCTGTTTAACTGCAGCCACTTCAGGTTTTGGGTACCTGCGATGAGAGCCGGATTTACATTGCCAATGATGATATCCATATCCTGGACCAGCTCTCTGTCTGTCTCCCCCGCCGCTCTGTAAATAAACTCCGCCTCCGGCGCAATGTTTTGGAACCGCTTTCTGTGGCGCTCCTGTACCGGAATGGTCACTAAAATCTTCATCCTGCTATCCTCACGCTGCCCTTCTATCCTCTGGGGCTCTGACACGATTGTCTTCCCAATGCGTTGCCAGAGTCTTCCCCATCAGTCAAATTTGTATACATTCAGTCCCACTTCTTTATCATACACGCGATCCACCGTTCCGTTAATGATCTGGATGACCATCTCGCATGTGCCGCTGACCACAGCCCGGTTCAGATGACCGCCAAACACATGGTATTCCCTGTCCCCGGCGCTCATGTGAATGTGGGCATAGTATGCCCCGCCCATGGTATTGACAGTCCCGGTCAGGGAAACAATCTCAAAATCCCCTGTCATGGAAGCGGACTGATACTGCTTCTTAACCGTATCAAACAGCCCCACCGTAAACTCCCCCACTGCTCCCAGTGCCGATACGCTGGCCAGCTTTATCTGTTCTTTTTCGCAGATTTCCTGCAGCTTTGTCAGAATCTCTTCCCCCTTGTCCATTCTGGCCACAATGGTCTGCTGAAATCTCCTGTATTCCATAACGCTTCCTTCCTTTCCTGTCTCCCAGCACTTTTCACAGCCGGGCCATACGTGATGACTTCCAAAAATTCCGAATATAACGTTATTCTATCACATCATCTTCCATTATTCCATCTCCAAATATCTGAAAAATAAAAAACAGGCGAGGTTTTCGCAACTTTTGCAAAGATAATTGACTTTTCCCTGATTCCATGGTAGGATATGGCTGCCAAGAGCCGTATGTTTGCCTGTTTCTATGCATAAACAGGAACTGCGGCTCTTTTGTTTCTTTGGAAATGAAAAAGCCGCTTACGCGGCAGAATGTGAGGTAAAATGGAATCACAGAAACAGGAATTTATGAAAACCAAACCCATCCTTCCCCTTCTTTTGTCCATGGCGGTGCCCATGATGCTGTCCATGCTCATTCAGTCTCTTTATAATATCGTGGACAGTATTTTTGTGTCACGCCTGGGCACCGATGCCTTGACAGCTGTTTCCCTGGTGTATCCCCTGCAAAATGTCATTGTATCTGTGGCTGTGGGGATCGGCGTTGGCATCAGCTCTGTCATTTCCCGCCATCTGGGCGCAGGAAACCGGTGGGCTGCAGATCAGGCAGCCACACTGGGCATGGCTCTTTCCGTTTTCCACTCTCTCTTATTTGTACTGGTGGGGCTTTTTGCCACAGTTCCCTTTTTAAAATTATTCACCGAAGATTCTGAAATTCTTGATATGGCTTCCCAATATGGCACCATTGTCCTATGTTTTTCCTTCGGCAGTCTGCTTCAGATCAGTATGGAAAAAATTTTCCAGGCCACCGGAAACATGATTCCCACCATGTTTCTCCTGGGTAGCGGATGCATCATCAACATCATCCTGGATCCCATTCTGATCTTTGGCTGGTTTGGTATACCCGCACTGGGAGTATCCGGCGCCGCCATCGCCACCGTCATCGGGCAGATTGGCGCTTTCCTTCTCTACATTCCTGTGTACCGCAGGCTGGACATCGGCGTGACCATTTCCAGAAGCCATCTTTCACTCAACTGGTCTATTATCCGGCAGATCTACGCCGTGGGAATTCCCTCCAGCGTCATGACTACGCTGCCTTCGGTGCTCATCAGTGTCTTAAACGGCATTCTCATGGGAATCTCTGATGTATATGTGGCTGTGCTGGGCATCTACTACAAACTGCAGACCTTCATCTACATGCCTGCCAATGGCATCATTCAGGGGCTGCGCCCCATTGTCGGGTACAATTACGGAGCCCATGAGACCAAACGCATGTTTCAGGCCATCCGCATCAGCCTGCTTTTGACCGCTCTCCTGATGGCCCTGGGAATGGGCGCGGCTCTGCTGCTGCCAGAACAGATCTTGGCCTTATTTGACGCAGACGCCTCACTCATGGAAAGCGGCACCACCGCCCTGCGGATCATCAGCCTGGGCTTCTTGGTGTCCACCTTCAGCATCGTCTACTCCGGTACCTTTGAGGCGCTGGGGAAGGGAAAAGAATCCCTGATCATCTCTCTGCTTCGCCAGTTCATCATCACCATCCTCATCAGCTGGATCTTCTCCGGCGTTTTCGGCGTTGATGCCGTATGGGCCTCCTTTCCTGTGGCCGAAGTCGCGGCAGCTGCTGCGGCCGTGGCGCTGTTTCAAAGGGAGAAAAAGCGGCTGTATCAAGACTGATGCGCTTCCCAGGGGATCACAAAAAAACATAGCGCCGGGACTCGATTTTCCATCGCCCAAATGGGCCTGTATCCTCGAGTTCCGGCGCTTTTTATCCCTAAGTCTTCCCCACACAGCCTACATATAGCGCTTCTTCATCCGGTGCAATTTTGTCAGGTTTCTGGCGGAATCGCTGCCCATACTGCGGGACAGCGCCACCACCAAGGCATCCACCAACGCCGCGGCTGCCGTCATGGTATGGTATTCCCGTTCTTCTCCTCGGTACACATACAGATTCACATCCGCCCGCTCCTCCTGCGGCGCAAACGTGCGGCTGGAAAAGGAAACCGTGCGGTATCCCGCCTCCGGCTCATGGCGAAGGATAATACGCCCCTCTGCCGACACTTTGGAAAAACTAAACATGATTACCACATCTCCTTTTTGGGCCTGTACCAAGCCCTCCAGAACCTCAGAACCGCCGGAAGGCAAAAGCACCGTATCAAATCCCAGCCTACGCAGCCGAAAAAACAACAGTTGTCCCATGGAAGCGGAGGCGCTTTTGGCATGGATAAAAATCCGTCGAGCTGACAGAATCAGTTCTGCCGCCCGGTCAAATTCCTCTCCCCCCATTCCCTCCAGCGTCTTTTCCAAATACTGCTGCTGTCGTCTGAACCACTGCTCCAGAGAAAAATCCGTATCATCATTTAAAGTGGCCGCCAATTTGGCCGCCGGACCCTCCACAGCATTCTGCCGCATCACCAATCGCTTCAGCTCCTTATAATCCCGGCAGCCCACATGTCTGACAAAACGAGACACTGTGGCCTCGGAGAGATCCAACTGTTTTGCAAATTCCCCAATGGAGGAAAACAAAAACATTTCCGTGTTATTGGTGATATATTCTATGATTTTTCTGTCTGCTTTTGTAAACTGCTCCGACATATTGGGAAATTGCAGCTGCATCGGTCTCATTGATTTCATCCCTTCCATTTTCTACTGCGACTAGTATATCCACGTAATCCCCGCCCAGGGCATGGATTTCTTTCAGCGCCCGCTTAAGGATTCCGGCAGTCTTTACCTGGAACGGAGCCTGATCCGCAATGATCACCTGATATGTTCCAGCTTTCATATCCGCGTATATCTCGTCCACCCGCCGCAAATTCCGCTGAAATTCCGTGCATATACAGCCGTACTGAACTGCCTGATGGGTATCGCTTCCGGCCACCACCGGTTTTCCCAGCCGTTCTCCCAGCCGCGCGGTCATGCGGCAGGCAAATTCCCGGTTCTCCGCCACGTCCTTTCCGTTTAAGTCCAGAAAATCCAGGCGTTTCAGCTGTTCCTCCGGCAGACCGGGAATGTTTCCCCCCGCGCGGAACGGATGGGCAGCCCCCACCAGCACAGGATATTGATCAAACAAGTCCATCAGCTCCTTAAAAGGAAGGAAGCTTCCCGGCGTCTTGTTGGACTTAAGCTTTCCATTCAGCTCCAGTATGGTTTCAGGGGTGCCAATGGAAAGAATATGGCCTCCTTCCGCAATATCCGTCTCCATACCGGAGAATATGGCCAAGCCATTTTCCAGAATAAGAGCATCCCCGTCCCGTTTTCCGATACTTGTAAGATATCCGTATAAGTCCTCAAACTGCCAAGTATTGAAGTGCTCTGTAAGACACAGAGCATCCAGCCCGGCATGTTTTGCTTCATCAAAAAGCCAATCTGTATATTTTGTGGAAAACGGCAATTTTTTCGCCAATTTTCCATGTGTGTGAAAATCCAGTCTCAACGCTTCTCCCCTTTTCTCTGTCATTCAATCTAAAAATGTTGATGCCCCGGATGCCGCCCTTGTCACATGATGGAGGAAACCAGAGCGGAAACCGCCACCCATAAGAAAGAAACGGCCAAAAACATCAAATCATTGTATGTCACCCGCAGAGCGGCCAGCTTCATCTTTTTCACATCTTTATTAACCGCAGCATACCGGTATCCCTTGATCTCCAGCGCTTCCACCGTGGTGCGGGACCGCTTGGCCGTGTTGAGCATCAGCGGATAGAACGCCTGCATGATAATCTTAACCTGATAGCACAGATAACGAATCTTCTGGGGGACGGTATCATGCGGCGGCGGATTTCCACGCATTCGATACGCCAGCAGGATGTTTTGGAATTCTTCCATCAGCATGGGCAGCACCCGATACGCGTAGGAGATGGAAAAGGACAGGCGTTCCGGGCATCCATACCACATCAGGCCGTTGGAAAGCCGGTC
Organism: uncultured Lachnospiraceae bacterium; assembly: GCA_904420225.1. GTDB lineage: Bacteria > Bacillota > Clostridia > Lachnospirales > Lachnospiraceae > Fimimorpha. Next base: position 26,743 of record CAJFUP010000010.1, on the reverse strand, counting down.
GGGATCCAGACCGGAAAACACTGTGACCGAAGCCAACGACACTGTGGCCACCTTCAAAGTCAGCACCAAAAGCGGCACTGCCGTGGAGAGATTTCCGCCAAACAGCAGGGATGCCAAAAACAGATACCCGGTTTGGGAAAATACACCCAGACCAAATAAAAACAACACCAGCCCTGCCACCCTGGCCAGCCGAGTGGTCACCATGACCAGCAAAAAGCATCCCATGAGGAAATATACATCCTGAACAAACCAGGGCACGATGGCAAAGAACAGATACCACACAAGAAGGATTCTGGGATCCAGAGAGGCGATGACCGTGTCATCGTTTCCATAGGCATTTTTCAGCACTTGGGTGCGCAGAAAATCTATGGTAAATTTATCCATGATATTTTCCGATAATTTTTTCATCTATTTCCACCTCTCATTTCCATGGGCGCAAACTGCCGGTCAAATTCCTCCACGGTGTAGCAGTATGCCCGCTTATCCAGCGCCTGCCCCATGGTAAAGATCTCCGGCGGACGAATTCCCACCATTTCCACAATCCGGTCATTGCCGAATATTTCATCTCTGGTTCCGTCAGCCACCACCGTCCCCTGATACAAAACCACAATGCGCTCCGCCCACTCACAGACCAGCTGCATATCATGGGTGGCAATGATCACGGTATCTGTCACATCCCGAATATCGGCAAGCGTCTTTCGCACTTCCCGCCTGGTGGCAATGTCCAAGTTGGCTGTGGGTTCGTCCAAAAGTAAAATCTCTGGATTCAGCGCGATGCCGATGGCCAGGCTGGCGCGGCGCATCTGTCCGCCGGACAGCAGACGGCCGTCCCGTTTCCCCAGTTCTGTCAGGGAAAAACGCTCCAGCAGCTGACTGGTTTTCTCCTCATACTGGGGGACATTTCTCACCCGCATGGCGTAGGCAACATCCGCCTCAACGGAATCTTTAATGAACATTTCCTCCGGATTCTGGTAAACCAGAGATATTTTTCTTGAAATCTCTTGGGTTTTCATCTTGCGAAGATCTCTGCCCTCCACCGAGACGCTGCCTCTTTCCGGTTTCAGAAGGCCCACCAAAAGTTTCATAAGCGTGGATTTTCCCGCTCCATTGGAGCCGATGAGGGCGATTTTTTCTCCCCGATGGATGTCCAAATTCAGATGATCAAACACCACTCTGGGTTCCCCTTTGACCGAACGATATGACATGACCACATCCTGAAATTCCACCAATTTTTCTCCCTGCCGCGGATGACCAGCGCAGGACACGGTACCATTCCAGCGCAGATCGCTCATAAGCCGTTTTCCATCCTCAACCGTGGAGGGAAGACGGCCAAACAGATCCAGTTTTCCCTCCTGTTTCATCCGATAGGCCGCCTGGGTTACCTGTGGGGGAAAAATATTGCTGGCCATCAGCTCCTCCACCCGGCTCAGCGCCTCCGCTGTGGGCAGATTCCAGACAATGGAACCGTCTTTCATCAGCACCACATGTTTGCAGTAATTGGCGATGTACTCGGTATGATGCTCAATGACAATGATGGTCTTTCCATGAATTTCATTGAGTTCCCGCAGAACCTCATAAACCCGGTCAGCATGGTAGGGATCCAGCTGGGCAATGGGTTCATCCAAAATCAAAATCTCCGGCCGCAGGGAAACGGCTCCTGAAAGAGCCAGCAGATGGGTCTGGCCGCCGGACAGCTGCCAGATATAGTCCTGCTCCTTTCCCTCCAAGCCGCAGAGACGCAGGGCTTCTCTTCCCCGCTCCAGATAATCGGGCATGGCATAATTGAGGCACGCGTAGGAAGCGTCATCCAGCACCGTGGGCCTGACAATTTGATTTTCAAAATCCTGATACACATACCCTGCTTTGGTGGCCAGGGTTCCCACATCCGCCTGAAGGGTATCCAAACCGCCCACGGATACCCCTCCCTGAAAATCCCCGTCAATGAAATGGGGGATTAAACCGTTGAGTGTCTTACACAGAGTAGATTTCCCGCATCCATTGTTTCCCACCAGGGCCACAAAATCTCCCTGTTGGATGGTCAGCGACACCCCATTCAGGGTGGGCTGATGGGCGGCAGGATACGTGTACGTCAGATCCTGAATCTCCACTGCATTCATGCCCGTTCCTCTTTCATGCTGCCCGCCGTCTTTCTCAGCACAGCAATGATGATGACAGCCACTGCGGCGGCCACCGTCATACCCACAGCCATGGCTGTACCGCTTTCGGCCCAGTCAGCCTCCCAGTCGATGAGAGATGTGCCGCTGGTGGCCAGCAATTCGGCACCTGCCGCTGCGGCAAAAGCAACAACAGAGCCAAGTACCACTTTTCCACTGATTCCGCCCATCCACGTTTTCTCTGTGCGGGGACTCATGCCCAAAAGCGGTTCAATCTTTCCATACAGCATGGGCACCAGATACAGCGTGGGCAGCAGACAGAACAGGATTCCTGAAAACAGCGCGTCATTGAGGAAAGCAAAGCCTTCTGTGGCAAATACACTTTCCGGCAGACCGGCCACCGCTTCAAAATCCTCCACAGCAAACTGTACTTTCATAATATCCACAATGGTTCCCATGAGCAGCTGAAGAACCACTCCCGTCATGGCTGCAATGCCAACCATTTTTCTGTTTTTGGGATTTTTCACCATTCTTCCGGCGATGTAAACACCTATGGTGACTGTGAGAAATTTTTCCAGCTCACCCAGGCCGCCAAACTGTCCCAGCATAATCTCACTGAATACCAGCTCTCCCGTGGCAGCGCCCAGAGCTGCAGACATGGGGTCAAAAAGCATGGCCAGCGTCAGCGGGATAAAGAGAAAGTACTCCACTGAAAACTCCACAATACCCACCTGAAATTTGGGGATAAGCTCCGTAAACAGTGTGGCCAGGCCATATAATGCCATGGTCAGCACAAAAATCATGAGTTTTTGAGACTGGGAAGCAGTCTGCCTTCTTGTTTGTTCCATTTCGCATCCTCCTAACAGTGATCACATTCACAATCCTTTGGCATAAGCCCCTTGGGGCCTCCTTGGTTACAGGACTATTCTAGCGCGGAACTGTTAAATCAAAATCATTATCACGTTAAAAGGAAATTAAATTTTCTTTTTATTTGAAAATGAAACTTTTTATATCTTTTTTCGTCCCAGCCGAATTTCTTCCATGATCTGCGACAGCTGATCGGGCAGATGATCAAACAGACGATGCACCGGCCTGGCCGGACGGCTGAGATAGGTTCCCCGGATCTCTTGCCCCACACGTTCCACCTCGTCCAAAAGATCCTGGGCCGACATTCTTCTGGCTCCCTGGCCCCATATAATCACTTGCTCCAAGGCATCGGAGGTAGCCACGGTTACATGGTGTTTTTTCGCTATTTCATGGACAGCTTTCTCGATGTACTGATCCGCTGTCTCTGCCTCCTTTGTGTAAATTACATGGATGTTATGGTACTTGGAAACTTCCCCCTGACTTCCTTCCACCTTATAAGCATCGTATACCAGGATCAGTGTGCCGCCTCGATATCCCTGGTAATTGGACAAAATGTCCATCAGCTTATGTCTGGCCGCCTCGATGCTGACGGCTGCCAGCTCTCGCAGCTCTTCCCAGGAAAATATGATGTTATAGCCGTCCACCAGAAGATATTCCCTGGTCGGCTCCTCATCTTTTTCTTTGTCTGCTTTCTTTCTCCCTTTTTCCGTCTTTTGAAACAGATCTCTGCGCCTTTCGGCGTGGCCAGATGAGCCCCCCGGCCGCTGGCGCTTCTGACCGCGGCCGTATGTCCTGAGAAAAATCTCCTCCAATTCTTTATCCTCTTCCCTCAAAGAACGCGCCTTTGCGGCCCCAGATGAGACTGCAGGCCTGGATTTCCTGTGGTCGTCTTCTGCTGCGGGCTTTTTCATAACGCTTTCCAGGTGCATATACTGCTCCACCTGATCCCAGGGCACATAAAATCCAGCTCCATGGGAACAAAACACCGATCCCGTGGGATTCTCCACATCCGCATCCGGATCATAGCCCATCTGGGCCAGCACCTCCTCTGTGTTATGGCATGGCTCATAGCCCTTTACCGTACAGGACAGCCTGCCCATACCCTGACCATAAGCGGCCACCTGGGTCTGGTAGCCGCCCATGGTGGCCACCGGTGCCGTACCCGTGATCAGCGACAGCTCCCCCTCCTGTACAGGGGGCTGGAATTCCCCATGCATCCGCTGGATATCGGCCATGGCCCGCCCCACCATGAAAGTGGGTACTTCCAGCATAAATTCATACACGGGCTCCAGCAGCACACACTCTGCTTTCCTCAATCCCTGGCGAACGGCACGGTAGGTGGCCTGGCGGAAATCGCCTCCCTCTGTGTGCTTTAAATGGGCTCTCCCGGCAACCAGGGTAATCTTCATATCTGTAATCTCAGATCCGGTCAGCACGCCGGGATGGATCCGTTCCTCCAGATGGGTCAATATCAGGCGCTGCCAGCTGCGTTCCAGCACATCCTCGCTGCAGGAGGAGGCAAAAACCAAACCGCTTCCCCTCTCCCCTGGCTCCATCAGAAGATGCACTTCCGCGTAATGGCGCAGCGGCTCAAAATGGCCCACCCCTTCCACTGTATTTCCAATGGTCTCCTTATATACAATACTGCCGGAGCCAAATTCTGCTGGGATCCCAAACCGATCCTCCATCAAACGCTTGAGAATCTCAATCTGAACTTCCCCCATGACCTGAGCATGGATTTCTCCCAGTTTTTCATTCCACACAATATGCAGCTGAGGTTCTTCTTCCTCCAGCTGGCGCAGTTGGGAGAGAACCTTTAAATAATCGCTCCCTTCCGGCAGCAAAATTTGGTAATTGAGTACCGGAGACAATAAGGGTTCCGCCCCGCCGCTTTCAATCCCCAGCCCTTCCCCGCTTTTTGTCCTGGTGAGCCCTGCGACTGCGCATATGGTTCCTGCCTCCGCTTCGTTGACTGCCTCATACTGGGCGCCTGAGTAAATTCGAATTTGATCCGCCTTTTCTTCCCAGACCTGATCCCCTTCCTCCCCCTCCGCTTTGGCATTGGTCAAAAGGGCTTTGACTTTCAGGCTGCCCCCGGTGATCTTCATATAGGTCAGCCGGGTGCCTTTCTCATCCCGTCCGATCTTATAAATCCTAGCGCCAAAGTCTTTGGGATACTCCGGACAGACACTGTAGCGGCGAAATCCCTCCAAAAATTCCTTTACTCCCTGCATTTTCAGCGCTGATCCAAAAAAACAGGGGAATATTTCCCTGCGGCGGATGGCATCCCGAAGGGAATCCTCCTCCAGCCGCCCTGTCTCCAGATATTCCTCCAAAAGTTTCTCCCCGCACATGGCCGCCTGCTCGTAAAACTCCGGTTGCTCCTCCTGCCCCTCACCCTGGGAGCCGCAGCCAAAATCCACACAGCGCTCATCCAGCCGACGGCGCAGCTCTTCCAGGATTCTCCCCCGGTCTGTGCCTGGCTGATCCATCTTGTTGATAAAGAGAAACACCGGGACGCTGTAGCGGACAAGCAACTTCCACAGGGTAAGAACATGGCCCTGTACGCCGTCCGTTCCGCTGATGACCAAAATAGCGTAATCCAGCACTTGCAGCGTCCGCTCCATCTCCGCGGAAAAATCCACATGGCCCGGCGTGTCCAAAAGCGTCACCTGCCTGTCCCCCAGGGAAAGCTCTGCCTGTTTGGAAAATATGGTAATTCCCCGCTCCCGCTCCAAATCATACGTATCCAAAAACGCATCGCCATGATCCACTCTGCCCCATTTGCGGATGCTGCCGCAGACATACAAAATCCCCTCTGCCAGGGTGGTTTTCCCCGCGTCCACATGGGCAAGAATGCCCGCGCATATGCGTCTCCCCGCTTCTATTTCGATTCTGTTGTTTTTATTTACAGACGTATCCTCCATGGAAAATACCCCTTTCTGTTCTATGATCATGCAGCAGCGCTTTTGCTGCTGGCACCGAAGGTTCTTTTTCTCCGGCATCATCATCATATCACAGAAAGGGGTATAAGTCTAATGCTGCTCTGGGCCGTCAGGCTGCGCGGTCTCCACAGCCAATGGAAAACGCAGGGTGATGGCTGTTCCCTCGCCCAGGGTACTCTTCATATCAATGGTTGCTCCCATGGAAGCCGCCCCATGTTTTACAATGGACAACCCCAGGCCGGTGCCGCCGATCTCACGGGAATGACTCTTGTCCACCCGATAAAACCGTTCGAAGACCCGCTCCTGATCCTCCTGGGGAATCCCAATTCCTGTATCCTCCACCGTCAGCGTCACATGGCCGTCCTGCCGTCCCACCGTGACCCTGACGCTGCCGTTTTCCTTATTATATTTCACTGCATTGTCGCACAAGTTAAACAGCACCTCGTGAAGAATGGTCCGCACACTGCTGATGTAGAAATGCTCCCCGTTCAAACTGAGAGAGATCCCCCGATGCCGGGCCGCCGGCTCCAAATGCACCAACGTTTCTTTGGCTTCCTCATACAAGTCAATCTCCTCATGCTCGTAAGGCATCAGTCCCTCATCCAGCTGGGAAATGCGAATGATATCATTGACCAGAGTGATGAGCCGCTGCGATTCTTCGAAAATTTTGCCCGCAAATTTTCCCACATCTTCCGGGCGTACAAAGCCATTCTGGATAATTTCCGCATATCCGGAGATGGAGGTCAAGGGGGTCTTCAGCTCATGGGAGACATTGGCAGTAAACTCCCGCCGCAAATGTTCCCGATCCATCTTTTCCGTCACATCAATGAGAATCAGGATGGCGCCTTTCACGGTTTTCTTTTCCCAGACAGGATTGGCAATGAGCTGACAGCGCTTCTGCCCAAGTTCCAGCACCGCCTCTGTGTGCTCTCCCCCCAGAGCCGCCTCCACCGCCTGGCAGAACGCCTCGCTGCGGTTTAAGGTCAGCACGCTCTGTTTGGGAGCAAAATAGTCTGCGTGCAGCAGTTTCAGAGCGCTTTTATTGAAAGACAGCACCTCTGTTTCACTGTCAATCACCAAAAAGCCTTCCTGCATATTTTCCGTGATCACAGAAAATTCTTCCTGCTGTTTTTTGGCATCCGCCAGCTGCCTTTTAATGGTCTTCTTCTGCCTGCTGATCTTGGTCACAAATGGCACCAGCTCATCGTACACCGGAACTTGGTCCAAATGATCCAGATCCAACACATTCATGGGTTCCACAATTCTGCGGGAGACCCGGGATGAAATCACCGCGGAGAGGATCAGCATGCCGGCCAGAATCAGTACAATGGGTGAGATCAGGCCGCCAAACAGGGTAAACACCGTATAATGGGTATTGGCTACCCGAAGAACCTGCCCGCTGCTTAGGCGGATGGCGTAATACATGGTTCGCTCAGACAGCGTTCCGGAATAGCGGCTGGATTCCCCATATCCCCTTTCCATCGCCTCCTTCACCTCCACCCGGTCCGCATGATTCTCCATATTGGAAGGATCCGCCATATTGTCATAAATCACGGTTCCGTCCCCGTCAATCAGCGTGATACGCTCTGTCTGTGCCGGCAAGCGCTCCAGATATCCGGTCCCTTCGTCATCCACCGCCACAGCCAAATACATGGCCTCACTGCGCAGCGTATCACTCATATTTTCGCTGAAATAGTGGTAGAGAACTCCCATGACACCGCCTATGGCAGCCACCAGTACAATCATGCTCAGCAAAAGCATGGAGCGGAATATCTTTTTAGTCAATCACTCACCCCCTCAGCCGATTTTATAACCGATTCCCCGGATGGTTTCCACAATGCCGCCGGCGCTTTTCAGCTTCTGGCGCAGTGTCCGCACATGAACATCCACAGTCCGGCTCTCTCCGTCAAACTCATATCCCCAAATCTGATCCAGCAGCTGCGCCCTGGTGAGCACCTTTCCCTTATTTTTCAAAAGCAGGCATAAAAGTTCAAACTCTTTCAGAGTCAGCACCACCTCTTCGTGATCCACCATGACCATGTGGGCCGATGGGGAGACAGTGAGGTTCCCCACTTTATATTCCAATGTGTCTTCATCAGACTGGGAACGGCGCAAAAGCGCACGTATGCGGGAAAGAAGCTCCATCATCCGAAAAGGCTTGGGGATATAGTCATCCGCCCCGCTGTCCAGTCCCAATACCGTATCGTATTCGCTGCCTTTTGCCGTCAGCATAATGATCGGAAGCTTTTTGGTTCTGGCATTGGATCTCAGCTTTTTCAAAATCGTTAACCCGTCTTCCTGAGGAAGCATAATGTCCAGCAGCAGCAGATTGGGAAGCCTCTTCTCCATGGCCTTCCAGAAATCCGATGGAAGGGCGAATCCCTCCGCCTCCATCCCCTGGGCCTGCAGGGTATAAATCAAAAGTTCTCTGATATTGTCATCATCTTCCACAATAAAAATTCTGTTCATTTCAACCTCATTTCCCGCCGACGTTCCCTATCCAGCCAGACATGCCGCCCGGCCGCCGGAAAAACCGCCGTTTGCTTCCATTTCTCTTCCTGTCCCCTGTAGTTTACCACAGATTCTGCGGAACTTCATTATTTTTTCTTTTTCCCGTCACAGAATATTCCACCCATTCCGCCAGATTCACCGCGTGATCCCCGATGCGTTCCAAATATTTGGCCGCCATCAAAAGATCCAGCGCCGACTCTGCCTCAATTCGTTTTTCCTGGATCATACAGATCAGCTCGTCTTTAATCTGATTGAATAGGCTGTCCACTATATCGTCATCCTCCATGACCTTTTCTGCCAACTGCAGATTTCCTTTTACAAAGGCATCCACACTGGCAGTCACCATCTTAACCGTGGCTTCGGCCATGTCATTGATGTGCAGCAGGCCATGCACCGTTTCTCCCCTGATATGCCGGGAGAGATCGGCGATATCAGCGGCCTGATCTCCGATTCTTTCCAGATCGGATACCATTTTCAAAGCCGCCGATATTTCCCTAAAATCCTTGGCCACTGGCTGCTGCTTCAGCAAAAGCATCATACAGTAGGATTCCAATTCCTTTTCTTTGGCTTTTATCTGTGCCGCCACACCGAGGATTTCATCGATGACTTCATCGCTCCTGGCCTCCAATACCCTGGCCGAGAGCGCAATGGCTTTCTCACAAAGGCTTCCCAATTTTATCAATTCCACATGCAGCCAGTTCAGCTGCCGATCAAAACGCAGTCTCATATCATTCCCCATTTCTGCTTCCATCTCCCCAATGCAGACCGTGTGTCAGTGCAGGCCTGCGGCAGGCGGCAGTCTCCCAAAACCGCCTGGGATCCGGATCGGTATTCCATAATAAGTTAAATAAGGATGCCCCTCAAGCCTTTGCTGATCCCGAAATCCCGCTGAGATCTGACTTTTGGGGCATCCTTTCGGCCGCTATTTGCCGCGCCGCAAAAAGCTGCCTTGGTTTTGCCACAATCTATTTTCATAGTATCCCATTCCCGTAAAATATGCCATCTCTCTTATGTAAAATTTATGTAAAGCCTCCGGCGCCGCTTACGCCCGCTTGCGCAGGCACGGCGGCCGCCCTCCGGGCTTATCCGCGCAAACAGCCGCCGGTGCGAGATCCAAAGGATCCGCATCGGCGGCTGTTCTTCTTTTCTTATGATGCTGATTATTGATATGTCCGAAGCTCTCCTTTTACCATATAGGCAATCCACTCGGCAAGATTGGTGGTGTGATCTGCCATGCGCTCCAGATATTTGGCAATCATCAAATATCCCACATACTGGGGAATATCCTGGGGATGCTGCTCCATGCGCTTTGTCAAATCTTCCACTGCTTTCTCAAAATAGTCATCCTGAATATCGTCCTGCTTTGCCGCGCTGATGGCTTTTTCGTTATCCATTTCCACAAATGCCTGTACCGTATTCACCAGCATTTGCTTCATCAGATCAAACATTTTGCCAAAATAATCCGGAATCTCTACCTTAGAAAGTTTTGCCAGCTTCACCACATACTCCGCGATATCACTGCAGTGATCCGCGATGCGCTCCAGATCCGCCACCATCCGCATGATGGAAGCGATTCTTCTCCAATCGCAGGCCACGGGAGCCTGGGTCACCACGATGCCCAGACACTCAGATTCGATGTCACGGTTCATCTGATCAAACACTTCATCTCCCTGGATGAGCTCATTTGCTCCTTCCACATCCAGGGTCTTGAGAACACCTCTGGTCTTCTCAATGGCTTCCACCAATTCGTTTCCCATATGCTGAACCTGGCCGCCAATATGCTCCAGCTCATTGGTGTAATTCACTCTCATTGCTTTATGTCTCCTTCCTTCTTTCCCGTTTATCAAATCAAGGGGCGCCATTCTGTTTCTATGTCCCATTGTACCACAAACAGACCCTGGCATCCATATAAATTGTCGCGCTTTTAAACAGCCAGCGGCAAAAAGCGCCGCCCATATCAGCCAAAACGTCCTGTGATGTATTCTTCTGTCTTCTTCTCGGAAGGATTGGTAAAGATCTGTGATGTCTCCCCGTACTCAATCAGTTCTCCCAGCAGGAAGAAAGCGGTCCTGTCAGAAATACGGCTGGCCTGCTGCATATTATGGGTTACGATGACAACAGTATAATCCTTCTTCAGCTCTGCCATCAAATCCTCGATGCGAAGGGTACTTCCAGGATCCAGGGCACTGGTGGGCTCATCCATCAGAAGGATATCCGGTTGTACCGCCAGAGCTCGAGCGATACAAAGTCTCTGCTGCTGACCGCCGGAAAGTCCCAAGGCGCTCTTTTTCAGGCGGTCTTTCACTTCATCCCACAGAGCTGCGCCCTTCAGGGCATTTTCCACCAGCTCATCCAGCTGTACTTTACTGTGTTCTCCATGGAGACGGGGGCCGTAGGCCACATTGTCATAGATACTCATGGGGAACGGGTTGGGCTTCTGGAATACCATACCGATCTGACGACGAAGCTGTGTCACATCAACGCTCTTATCCAAAATGTTCTGTCCCTTGAATGTCACATCGCCTGTGATCCGCACGCCGTCCACCAGATCGTTCATTCGGTTCAGCGTTTTTAAGAATGTGGATTTTCCACATCCGGAAGGTCCAATGAGAGCGGTGATTTCATTCTGATAAATTTTTATATTAATACCTTTTAAGGCTTCTGTCTCTCCATAATACAAATGAAGATCTTTTGACTCTAATATAATAGGATTCATTTTCTTCCTCATTTCTGCGCCGCATAGCTTCTCTGGCCTGCCGCGGCTGCGTATTTTTTCAGGCTTATCGTTAATCTCGTTTCAGCTTCTTTTCGGCCAGCTTTGCCAAACAGTTCAAGATAAACACCATCACCAACAGAATTGCCGCGATGGCAAACGCTACGCCAAATTCCGCACGCTCCGATGCGTAAATATACAATGCCACAGACAGCGTTCCTCCGCCTCTGGTATAAGCCTCCAGAATATTGTCAGCAATAACCGTGGCGCTTCCAGCGGTGAACAAAAGGGCGGCACTCTCACCCACGATACGTCCCACAGACAAAATACAGCCTGTCACAATACCGCTGATGGATGAGGGAAGAACAATGGTGCGGATCATATGCCACTTGGTGGCTCCCAGTCCCAGCGCTCCTTCCCGGTAGCTGGCCGGAACCGTCTTCAGGCTTTCCTGGGTGGTACGGATGATGGTGGGTAAAATCATGATTACCAGCGTAAGACTTCCCGACAAAAGGCTGGTACCAAATCCCAAAACCTTTACAAAAACCAGCATGCCCACCAGACCATAGATAATGCTGGGGATACCGGACAACGTCTCTGTGGTGAACTCGATGATTCTGGCAAATACTCTATTTTTCGCGTATTCTGTCAGATATACAGCCGCTCCCACGCCCAAGGGAAGAGCAATCAGCAGCGTCAGAAGAATCATATACAGCGTATTGAGAATGTTGGGGAGAATACCAATGGTATCACGGATGGCGCTGGGCTTTGTACTCAGCAGCTGCCATGTGATATTGGGAATTCCCCGCACAAAAATATATCCCAGCAGCGCAATCAAAAGAAGCACTGTAAATATGGCACAAAAATACACAAGTCCCTTTAAAATATTCCCTTTCAGCTTACGCCTTATTGCATGGCTCATTTATTTTTTTCTCCTTTCTTCAGTACAAAACCCAAAATACCGTTGATGATCATAATGAAGCAGAAGAGAACCAGTCCGATACTGAACAGGGCGTTTTTCTGAAGGCTGCCGTCAGCAGCGTAACTCATCTCGCTGGCAATGGCTGTTGTCAGGAAGCGGACACTCTTGAAAAGACCGGGCATATTGGCCACATTTCCGGCCACCATGATGACAGCCATGGCCTCTCCCACTGCACGCCCCACGCCCAATACGATACCGGCTGCAATACCGCTTTTGGCTGCGGGAACGCTGACTTTGAAAATAGTCTCCGTCCAGGTGGCTCCCAGCCCTAAGCTGGCTTCCTCATATTCCTTGGGAACAGCCTTCAATGCCGTCTCACTCACTGAAATAATACCGGGCAAAATCATTACTGCCAACACCAAAATAGCTGCCAGCAGCGTGCTGCCGCTCTTTAAATTGAACAAATTCATGATCCCCGGCACCAAAACCATCATACCGATGAGACCGTAGACAACACTGGGGATACCGGCCAGCAGCTCCACCGCCGCATGCACACCGGCTGCCAGCTTAGGCGGCGCCATCTTCGCCAAGTAAATGGCCGTAAACAGACCAATGGGAACGCCAATGATGACTGCCCCCAAAGTACCCCAGATACTGGTCAGAATAAAGGGAAGAATTCCGAACTTGGGATCGCTGGCCGTGGACTGCCAAACCGTTCCAAACAGGAAATCAATGATCCCGACTTCTCTGATCGCCGGAATACCGGCAATAATCATGTATATGGTGATCAGCAGCACTGCAGCAATGGAAACAATACCGCATATGAAAAACACTGCATTCATCACACGCTCAATAATATGCTTTACTTTCATCTCTATCTATGCCTTTCCATTCCTGCAGCCTGCCAAATGGCCACAGGTATTTTTCCTCGCGAAAGGAGGGGGCTGCATCTCTGTCATAGAAACGGCTGCTTCTACTTTAGCTGTACAACTCCCTCCTGTATATCATTTTAAACGATTATCTCTGACAAAAAGATTGCCGCTGACAGTTGGATTATTTCAACGGAACCGCTCCCGCATTGGCAATCAGCTCGCTGGCTGCGGAACTGGTGGCGAAATCCATGAATGCCTGTGCCTGCTCACTCAGTTCTTCACCCTCTTTTGTTACAAATACGAACGGACGCTGAATCTTATAGCTTCCATCCAGCACGGTCTCCTCTGTGGCTTCCACGCCGTCAACAGTGATGGGCTTTACTGTGTCATCTACAGCAGACAGGGATACGTATCCAAACGCGTTGGGATTGGAAGCAACTGCCGCCATAACTGCTCCTGTGCTGGTCAGCTCCTGCTCATACACACACTGCTCTTCCACATCTACGATACTCTCAAATCCATCGCGGGTACCGCTTCCTGCCTCACGGCCGATGAGTACAACCGGTGCATCCGGGCCGCCCACCTCGCTCCAATTGGTGATCTCGCCTGTGGCCAGGGACTTGATATCTTCCAGGCTCAGGTCTTCAATTGTATTTTCTGTGTTTACAACAATGGCAATACCGTCCAGAGCAAATGTTGTTTCTGTCAGGCCCTGCTCTTTCTCCTCATCCTTCAATGAACGGCTGGAAAGTCCCAGATCCAAAGTTCCATCGGAAGCTCCTGTGATACCAGCGCCGCTTCCTGTGGGATCGTATGTAACATCCACATCCGGATACTCTTCCATGAACGCTTCGCTCAGAGCTCCGATTACGGCCTCAACACTGGTGGATCCGCCTGTGGCAACAGCGCCGCTCAGATCCTCGGGAAGAGCTGCATCCTCCCCTGTATCAGCTTCTGTCTCTCCGCTTGTTGCCGCATCTGTGGCAGCATCTGTTGTATCATTTGCCTCTGTGGCCGCCTTCGTAGCAGCAGCAGTGGTGCTTGCCGCATCATTGCCGCATGCGGCCAGGCTGGCGCCCATTGCACAAACTGTAATTAACGCAGCGATTTTCTTCAATTTCATAATCTTTTTTCCTCCTTATGCTCCAGGCTGGATTCAGCCTGACGGGAAGTATTTCCCGTGTGTTTTTTCCTTCCTTGTCTTGGAACGCCTTTAGTATACCGTTTCAATTGGAAAATCTACCAGCATAGTTTTGTAAAATGCACGTTAAATAATCGGAGGTTTTGAGAAATGAATTTTACAAAGATTCTCGCATTTGTGCTTTCCAGCTTTTTATTTTGTCCAGCTTTTCTTTTACCTGTTTTTCCCGTCCTTCCCCTGTGGGCCGATAGTATTCCCTGTCCGCCAGGGCATCCGGAAGGCACTGCATGGCAGTCACTTTCTCCTGGGTATCATGAGCGTACTGATATCCTTCTCCATAGTGCAGCTCCTTCATCAGAGACGTGGGGGCATTGCGGATCTGGAGAGGAACCGGCTCTGCCGGTGACTCTTTCACATCTCTCTTGGCCTCCTCACAAGCCACATATAGGGCATTGGATTTGGGCGCCATGGACAAATAGACCACGGCGTGGGTCAGGTTGACATCACATTCAGGCATACCATTGAAATGGCATGCCTGATACACTGATATAGCCAAGGGAAGTGCCTGACTGTCCGCCATACCCACGTCTTCACTGGCAAACCGCACCAGACGCCTGGCAATATACAGGGGATCCTCTCCGCCCTGAAGCATCCGGCAAAGCCAGTATACCGCGGCATCCGGGTCACTATTTCTCATGGATTTGTGCAGAGCAGATATGAGATTGTAGTGTTCTTCCCCATTTTTGTCATAAAGCAGGGAGCGGCGGCTGGTGCACTGGGCAATGACCTCATCCGTCACCGTGATCTGGCTGGCGCTGATTTCCCCATTCAGCACAGCCATCTCCAGCGTATTGAGCGCTGTTCTGGCGTCTCCATTGGAAAAACGGGCTATGGCCTTCAACTGCTCATGGGAAATGCCGATCCTCTGCCCGCCGAATCCTGTGGGACTCTCCAGGGCATGGCAGAGCAGCTGTTCCACATCTTCCTCCTCCAGCGCCCGTAACACAAACACTTTGCACCTGGATAAAAGCGCGGAATTAATCTCAAAAGAGGGGTTCTCTGTGGTGGCTCCGATGAGAATGATGCTTCCCTTCTCCACATAGGGAAGAAACGCGTCCTGCTGCGCCTTGTTGAATCGATGGATCTCGTCCACAAATAGTACCGTGCGGATTCCCATCTTCCGACTGGTTTCCGCCTTTGCCATGACTTCTTTTATCTCCTTGATACCGCTGGTGACAGCGCTGAAATCGATGAAGTCTGCTCTGGTCTGCCCGGCAATGATTCGGGCCAGCGTTGTCTTTCCCACTCCCGGCGGTCCCCAGAAGATCATGGAGGATATTTGATCTTTCTCAATGAGCTGGCGCAGGATTTTTCCCCTTCCCACCAGATGTTTCTGCCCCACAAACTCTTCCAGCGTCCTGGGGCGAAGACGGCTGGCCAGAGGAGCCGTCTGTTTGCGATCATCGAATAAAGATAACTGTTCCATATCTGTCTCCTATCGAAATTTTAATGATGTTGGATACGCCAACAGCCCGGCGGCACAAGCCAGTCCGGGCTGGAATACACTTTATTTTTTTCTGGAAAAAAGTCTCCTTAAAAATACAAACATGGCAATGGCAAACGCCATGAGATAGCCCATGGCGCCAATGGCTGGGATCCCCCAGATTTTGGGCTGCATATCTGTGGTACAGAGGATACTGGAGCCAATGAGCAGCGCCATAACCCAAATGCCCATGACCAGATTGCGAATCAGCCGCAGCAAAAGACGTTCCAAGGCGGGCGAGGCATGGAGATCCATATGGAGCCGCATTTGGCCCTTCAGATATCCGTTTAAAATGTCCGTCACCAGGGCGGGAATGGTCACTGCTTTATGAAGGGAACGGTATAAGCTTTTGGCGCCGCTTTTCATTTCCTTTTTCCAGTCCAGGTTTCTAAAGAAATATCCTGCCATGTGGGCGGATGCAATCTGTACCATGTTGGTATCCGGGGCAATGTCCGCCAAAATACCTTCCATGTGGGTGAGACCTCTGGCCAACATGGTCAGGCCGTGGGGCATAACGATGCCGTTTTCCTTCATGACTTCCATTAGGCTCATCATCAGCTCTGCCACATCGATGCTGCCCATATCCGCTGTCCCATATTTAGCCAAAAGTTCGCGAATCCCCTCATAAAGATGACTGGGATCCGGCGTTTTCTTGAACTCACCCAATGCCATGACCACTTCCTGGATCATACTGACATCTCCAGCTGCCACTCCCTGGATGGCACGGCCAATCAGCTGTCGGTCGCGCTCCGACAGCCTGCCCATCATCCCCATATCAATCCACACGATCTTCCCATCCCGAATCCGTATATTTCCAGTATGGGGATCCGCATGGAAGAATCCGTCGTCCATCACCTGCTTGATGTAATGATCCACCAGCTTCGTTCCGATTTCTTTCAAATCGTACCCTTGCGCCAGAAGTCCCTCTCTGTCATCCAGGGAAAATCCATCGATGTACTCCATTACCAGAACATGGGTGGCCGTATATTCCTGGTACAGTCTCGGCACTGCCACATAGGCCACATCCTGGTTCCTTCTGGTAAATTCTTCCATATTGGAGGCTTCTGTGAGAAAATTGATTTCCTCCCGGGTCACGGACCACAGCTCATCCAAGACCATATCCAGATCCACCACGCCTTTGATGCTCATGGGCGGCAGAAGCCGAACCGCCTTTCTCAAAAGACCGATATCCCTGGCCATTGTCTCATAGATGCCTTTCCGCTGTACCTTAACCACCACCTGGTCCCCATCCCTTAAGACTGCCCGATGAACCTGGGCTATGGACGCAGACCCCAGCGGTTTCTGTTCCATGGAGGCAAAGACCTCCGTCCAGGCGCAGCCATAGGAATTCTCAATGACTTCCGTCACCTCCGCAAAAGACATGGGAGACACATCGGAGCGCAGGCGCATCAGTTCATCGCAATACCGCCTGGGGAGAATATCCGAGTGCATGGACATGATCTGTCCCAGCTTGATATAGGTAGGGCCCAGTTCTTCCAAAATCAGGCGCAGCTTTTCTGGGGTGACGCCTCTGGTCACCCCGTATTTGTGAAGCACTGCCGTCATCTCTTTTAGGCGCTCCCCATACCCCAAACTCTGCTCTTCCTTATGATTCTCTTTCATGATCATTCCTTCTCCTGATCACAGGCTTCTTGGCCAACACTGTCTCCCCTTGATCACCTTACGGTTCTTCTTTGGGATCCTCTTTGCTTTCCCCGTCTGTTTTTCCATCTTCACGGTTCCGTTCCATGGCCTGAATGCGGCTCTTCAGCTGTTCCACCTGCTCCGGCGTCATCCGATCCAGCAAGGCATCCAGTTCCTCCGGCGTGGATGCCTTCACAGACACATTGACTTTTTCCTTCATTTTCTGTTTCATATTATGCTTCAGTTCTTCATTGAGAGCCTTCCCCTGTTCCACCGTCAGCTCGCCTTTCTTCACCAGCTCCTCCAATACTTCTTTGGATTTCTCACCGGTGACAGCGATGGCGCCGATTCCTGCCAACAAAATCTTTCTGATGTTTTCTCCAAATCCTTCCATGATGCCTCCTCTTTTCTGCGCAGCCCTTTGCGATCTGCCCGGCCCCGGCCGCGCCTGGGCGCCGATTCCCTGTCTGGTTCCCTATGCCGTCAACCATGCCCCAATCTTTGGCAGAAATATAATCAGTCCCGCCGCTGCCGCCATGATGGCGGCAATCAGCACAGCCCCGGCAGCCGTGTCTTTGGCCAGCTTGGCCAACGGCTTTTTTTCCTCCGTCACCAGGTCCACCACAGCTTCCACAGCTGTATTAACCAGCTCCAAGGCCAGGATGAGGCCAAACAGTCCAAAGCAGATACACCACTCCACAGCCGACAGTCCCAGCCATAGACCGGCCAGCACCACCAATGCCGCCGCAGCACAATGAATCTTCATATTTCTTTCTTTCCGAACTCCGGTGCCAATTCCTTCAAAAGCATACCGGAAGCTTTTCCACAAAGGCTGTTTTCGTTTCTTTCCCATGCTTTGCCTCCTCACCTTTTGGCCCTAGGATACGTATCATTTCATAGTTCTATTGTACCAAAGGAGACTGCCCCTGGCTAGAGCGTATTTTATTTTTCGTCTGCATACTCTACCCGCGCCAGCGTCAGCCCCTGGGGAGGCGCCATCATTCCCGCTTCCCTCCGATCACCAGAGGTTAAAATGCGGCACATATCCTCCGGAGGGCGCTGTCCCAGCCCCACCTCCACCAGGGTTCCCGTCAAAATTCGAACCATATGATACAAAAATCCCTCTCCCGTGTATGTCAGGATGACTTCTTCTCCCATATCCTGAATCCCAATGGCATACACTGTGCGCACTGTGGATTTCTTTCCTTTTTTGGCGCTGGAAAAAGGGAGAAAATCATGGGTTCCCACCAAATAGGACGCCGCCCGCTCCATAGCTGCTGTATCCAGATTTTTTCCCAAATGCCAGACAAAATTCCTGGAAAATACTTCCCGTCTCTTCTCTGTCCGGATCCGGTACTGATAGATTTTGGAAACCGCCAAGAGGCGGCTGTGGAACCGCATGGACACTTCCAGCGCCTCTGTCACCGCCATATCTCTGGGCAGATATTCATTGAGATACTCCATCACTTCTTCTGCCGTCATATCTGTCTCCAGCTTGGCGTTGGCCACCTGCCCCAGGGCATGGACACCCGCATCGGTTCTGCCGGAACCATGAACCTCCACCGGCTTCCCCACCATGCGCGAAAGCACTGCCTCCAGCTTCCCCTGAATGGTATTGCCGGTATTGCCCTGCCTCTGCCAGCCGTCATAGCGGGTTCCCTCGTACTCCAATGTAAACTTGATATTCTTCATGCGGTTTTCCCTCCTTCCCCGACGGTTTCCCGGACTAATTCCGACCGCCCTATTTCACCTTTTTCCAAAATTCGTAGTATATGTTATCCATTTCGTCGCCCAGATAGCGGTATACCTCACAGCGTCCAATGGTTTCCTCATCGGCGAAGACGCCGGGATCCTCCAGATATTCAGCCGCAATCATCTCCTGAGCCGCCGTGTTGGGCGTAGCATACGTGATATATTCAAAATTTTTATACGCCGCTTCTGCTGTGCAGAGAAAATCCAGCCATTTATGGGCATTCTCCACATTCTGAGCGCCGCTGGTGATCACCCAGCCGTCAAACCAGATGTTGGATCCCTCCTGGGGTACCGCATAGGCCAACTGGGGATTTTCTTCTTTGCAGTACAGATACTCCCCTGAATAAATAACCCCCAGGGCGGCGGCCTCATCGATCATCTTGTCCCGCACCTCATCGATGGCATAGGCCTTTACCAGGCGCTTCTGATCCCGAAGCGTCACCATGGCCTCTTCCAGCTGGCCTTCATCGGTGGTATTGCACGAATATCCCAGCCTCTTTAAGGCCACCATAAACGCGTCCCGCACGGAATCCTGCATGATGATTTCATTCTCGTATGTCTCATCCCAGAGAATATCCCAGCTGTCCACAGGCTCCTGCACCATGGATGTATTATAAAGAATACCCACGGTCCCCCAGGTATACGGAAGCGCGTACTGATTTCCCGGATCAAATTCCTCCATTTTTTCCAAATAGGCTGTTCCCATATTATCATAATGAGGCAGCTTATCCTTATCCAAAGGCTGCACCATATCGTACTGGATCATTTTCTCAATCATATAATCCGACGGACAGACCACATCGTACATACCCGGCTCTGCCTGCAGCTTGGGAAACATTTCTTCATTGGTGGTGAATGTGTCATAGATTACCCGGATTCCGTACTCTTCCTGGAACTGTTCGATTAGCTCCTCATCGATGTACTCCCCCCAATTGTACACCTTCACTTCCCCGTTGGGATAACGCGCCGCCATATCTCCTTCCCCCAAACCGCATCCTGCCAGCACAGAGGCCATGAGCACCCCCAATGCCGCGGCAGCCTGCACCCGGCGTCCCTGGTGCTTTTGGCGCAAACCCTTGCGCTCTGCATGTTTCCTCATTTTACCTTTTCCCTCTTTTCTGTTTTCTTCTTACGCCCTGGTCCGTACGTTCCCGCACAGAGCAGGATCAGCACCGATACAAATAGAATGGTGGACAATGCATTCATGGACGGTTTAATCCCTTTTCGAACCTCACTGTAAATGAGCGTGGACAGGGTATTGATGCCAGCGCCTTTGGTAAAATGCGTAATGATGAAATCGTCCAGGGACATGGTAAAAGCTAAAAGATACCCGGACACAATTCCCGGCATCAATTCCGGCAGAACCACTTTAAAAAAAGCGTACACGGGTTTTGCTCCCAAATCCACGGCCGCTTCATAAACGCTTTTATCTGTCTGACGCAGTTTTGGCATGACGCTGAGCACCACATAGGGAACACAGAAAGTGATGTGAGCCACAATTATGGTCGCATATCCAAAGCTGATCCCAAAAGCGATAAATGCCAGCATCATGGCCAGTCCTGTCACCAACTCAGAATTAAGCATGGGAATGTTGTTAAGAGCCAAGTAGGCATTTCTGGCTTTTCCCTTGAGCGAATTAATCCCCACACATGCCAGGACGCCCAACACAGTGGCCGCTGTGGCGGAGATGAAAGCGATGAGCAGAGTGTTTCCCAGCGCTGACAAAATCATATCGCTCTGAAACAACTCCCCGTACCACTTCAGAGAAA
Organism: uncultured Lachnospiraceae bacterium; assembly: GCA_904420225.1. Classification (GTDB taxonomy): domain Bacteria; phylum Bacillota; class Clostridia; order Lachnospirales; family Lachnospiraceae; genus Fimimorpha. The sequence goes on along the minus strand of CAJFUP010000010.1, from coordinate 5,950 downwards.
AACCGCTCCACCTTCGCCCTTTGTTTTCATTGAAAGACAGTACCATCAGCGTCACTATGGGAGCATACATAAAAATAAAAATCAGCGCCATATAGATTTGTGAGAAAAATTTTTTTACTCTCATTAGAACGATGTCCCCTCCCCATTTTTATCGTAATGACTCAGCGCCGCCATACTGATGAGGATGAAAACCATCAGTACCAAGGACAGCCCTGATCCCAGATTCCAGTTGGCAGCCGTGGAAAATTCCTGCTCAATAATGTTTCCAATGAGCATGATTTTTCTGGCTCCCAGCAGATCGGAAATGGCGAAGGTGGTCATGGACGGCACAAAAACCATGGTGATGCCGCTGACGATCCCCGGAAAGCTCAGCGGCAAAATAATCCGCCGAAATACCTGAAACCCGTTGGCCCCCAGATCCCGGGCAGCATTGATCACATTTTCATCAATCTTGCTGATGACATTGTACAAAGGCAGCACCATGAATGGCAGAAAATTATATACCATTCCCAGCACAATGGCGGTGTTTGTGCCGATGATGCTAAACCGGGCCAGCCCCAGTTTTTCCAGCAGGGTGCAGAGAATCCCTCCATCATCCAGCAGATTCAGCCAGGCATACGTGCGCAGCAGAAAGTTCATCCACATGGGAAGAATAAACACCATCACTACAAAGCTGCCCTTCTTCACTCCCTTGGCTTTCAGAATCAAGGCCAAGGGATAGGCCAGAAACAGACAGACTGCTGTGCAGAGAAACGCCAGCTTCAAAGACAGCCACAAGGCTTTCATATGTTCCGGCCGAATCATGGCCGTCACATTTTCCCAGGTGAAGGCCCCCGTTCTATCTGTAAATCCATATACGGCGATCATAATCAGCGGAATGACTGTAAACGCCACCATCCAAAGCAGGTATGGACCTGCCAGCAATTTCTTTTTATTCATTGACTCCCACTGCCTCCTCATCCTCTGATTCGGGCTTGTGCATGATCTGAATGTCAAAGGGATCCACATGGATGCTGACTTGGGTCCCCACAGGAAACATGTCCGTGCTGTGAACCAGCCATTCGAACCCTCCCGCCATGACCTCCATCTCATAGTGGACGCCTTTGAAAATCAAATGAGACACCACGCCCTCCAGCGTCCCTTCCCCTGGCTTCAAAAGATCCACATCCTCCGGGCGGATTACCACATCCACCGGGCAGTCGGTGCCGAATCCCTCATCCACGCAGGCAAAGCGGGCCCCCAGGATCTCCACCAGCCGATCCCGTATCATGGTGCCGCCTATGATGTTGCTCTCGCCGATGAAGTCTGCCACAAAGGCGTTTTCTGGCTCATTGTATATCTTCTCCGGTGTTCCCATCTGCTGGATATATCCCTGATTCATAACCACAATGTTATCTGACATGGTCAGCGCCTCTTCCTGGTCGTGGGTCACATAAATGAATGTGATACCCAGCTCATTTTTCAGGCGAATCAGCTCGTACTGCATGTCCTGACGCAGCTTCAGATCCAGCGCGCCCAGGGGTTCGTCCAAAAGCAGTACCTTGGGTTCATTGACAATGGCTCTGGCAATGGCGATTCTCTGCTGCTGACCGCCGCTCAGTGAATCCGGCATGCGCTTTTCAAATCCCTCCAAATTCACCAGCTTTAGAGCGTATTTGATCTTGTCCTGAATATAAGACTTGCTTTTTCCCTTTATTTTCAAGCCAAAAGCAATATTTTCACCGATATTCATATGAGTAAACAGGGCATATTTCTGAAATACCGTATTCAGCGCCCTCTTATGGGGCGGCACCTGTGTGATATCCTTTCCGTCAAAAATCACCCGTCCCGCATCCGGGGTCTCAAACCCCCCGATAATCCGCAGAGTGGTGGTTTTTCCGCACCCGCTGGGCCCCAGCAGAGTGACAAACTGATTCTCAAAAATCTCCAGATTCAGCTGATCCAGAACCGTGGTTCCGTCATACTGCTTGGAAATGTCCACAAGATTGATCAATGGCTGCTTCATCATGCCGTACTCCTCTTCTTTCCTCTGTTTTTTCCATTTTTCCTGCCGTCCGCTCCGTCAGAAACTGGGCGGAGCGCTGACCCAGAGGACCACTGCTCCCGTCTTGGAAGACAGACCATGTCTCCTGCTGGCTGAAAAATAAAAAGCCTCTCCTTTTTTTACTCGGTACGTCTCATCCCCCAGCGTCACCAGAACGCTGCCAGACAGAACATAGCCGAATTCTTCCCCTTCATGGGGATCCTCCTCTTGAACGCCGCCGCCCGGTTCCAGTTTCAGCAATATGGGTTCCATCCTGTTTTTCTGGGCATTGGGGACGATCCACTCCACCGTACTCCCCTGGGCGGCATCCACCTTCTGAAAAAAATCTTCCTTTCCGAAAACGATCTGTTCTTCCAAGTTATCATTGAAAAACTCACTGATGGTGGTTCCCAGACACTGGAGGATATCCACCAAAGTGGCAATGGACGGGGATGTGAGATCCCGTTCCACCTGAGAGATAAAGCCTTTGGACAGCTCCGCCCGGTCGGCCAGTTCCTCCTGCGTCAGTCCCTTCAATACCCGAAGACGCTTAATCTTCTGTCCGATTTCCATATTCTTTTGTCCACTCCTTTTTCCAGGCATTGTATCATTAAACTCAGAGTTTAGTAATTCTAAACAACAAGACCCATTATATCTATTACGCAAATTTTGTCAATGGATTTTCAAAACAAAAAGACAGAATTTCAATATCCGCAGATACTTTATTTTCATATGTTCTGTTCAATACCCCTACGGGATATTCCTGCTGCCGAAAATTTTCGTATATCTCAAAAAGGACTCTGAGAAAATAAAGGGCTTATCTTCTCAGAATCCTCCTATGCTTAACTCCTTATTCTATAACGGTAAGCTCCACCAGTCCAGGGTCAAATCGATGATTAACTGCGTCTTCCCCATCGCCTATATGAAAGTCGCATATTGCCCTCAAAAGATAAGCCCCTGGTTTTTGTGGTTTGAATGGTTCCCAACATCTTTAGATTTTGCCCAAAGCTTTCCCGCAATTGTTTTTCACAGTCTGTAGAATTTATAGTAACATTGGGGAGGTTAAGGCAATACCAAAATCAATAGATTTAAGCTATTTTCATACCTGTCTGTCTAGAAATTTGTGTAATCCACCTGTATATGCATCATTTTATTGAATTTTATTGAATGATGCAAAAAATTCCGGCCGATGATAATCCGGCTGTTCCGTCTTTACCGGCGCATAACATCCCCAGTGCGGCTGCTCCGTCTTATCCCCGCACTTATAAAAATTTCCGCGGCCCATATCCGCTCCTTCACCTGTGAATGTGGGTACATACCGGCGAATAAACGAGAACGGAACCTGAAACGCCACATACCACCACCCGGTTCGCCTCCATTCTTCCCACTGGCCCAATTTCAGCAAAAACGTTTCTCCGTCTTCCAAAATAGGATGCACCCTTCCGTTCCGTCCTTTTCCAAATCCCAGATGCAGCACTCCCAGAGGGTTCCACTCGAAATTAAAGTATCCCGTATCCCCAGGCTGATAAAAAAACTCCAGACAGGAATCGGTGCATACCGGCCCATTGGCTTCCTTGACCTGGCAGCGCAGCTGCTCTTCCCGAGCTGCCAGAAAGACGTAGAGAGCCTCGGGACCGGCACAGCAAATGCCATATGCCTCGGGCCGATACGCGCCTCCCCACGGATAACAGCCAATCTCGGCCTTGGGCCAAGCATCCAACCCCTATAAAAACTCTTCTTTTCCCGCCACTTCCTGTATACAATAGCTTCTCCGGTCCATACGTTCCCCTGTAATCTCCTTTCCTATGCACAGACTCTTAGGTGTTTGCGAAACTCTGAAAGCCGCCTCATGAACTCTCCCGGCTTTTTGCCGGAAAGCCCACAAGACGGCTTTTCTTATCAATCCTTATGGAACCATTTGGCTCCACAAGCCTTTTTCTGCTTTATGCAAACAATGCCTTCACCTTGGCTGCCAGATTTTCTGCTGTAAAACCAAAAGCAGGGAACAGCTTACTGTAAGGCGCCGATGCGCCGAAACTGTTCATGCAGAGAATATCTCCGTCCAGCCCCACATATTTGTCCCATCCGAATCCAATGAGTGCTTCTGCTGCCACTCTCTTTCTCACTGACTTGGGAAGTACATGCTCCTTATATTCCGCGCTCTGCTCCTCAAACAGGTCCATACACGGCATGCTGACCACACGTACATCGATGCCGTCCGCCGCCAAAAGTTTTTTGGCCTCCACTGCCAGGGAAACCTCGGAACCGCTGGCCATGATGATGGCATCCGGTGTTTCCTTGTCCGAATCCTGTAAAATATAGCCACCCTTTAGCGCGTCTTTGGAAGATCCCTCCAACTGGGGCAGATTCTGTCTGGTCAGCGCCAGAGCCGTAGGCGTCTTTTCTGATGTTACGGCGCTGTACCATGCTGCCGCCGTTTCGGTGGCATCTGCGGGACGGAACATATGGAAGTTGGGCATGGCCCGGAACATGGCCAGCTGCTCGATGGGCTCATGAGTGGGGCCGTCCTCGCCCACACCGATGCTGTCATGGGTGAAGACAAAAGTCAACGGTACTCCCATCAGCGCCGACAGACGAGCCATGGGTTTGGTGTAATCGCTGAACACGAAAAATGTGGATACAAAAGCTCTCAGCCCACCGTGGAGCATGAGTCCATTTCCGATGGCGGTCATGGCCAGCTCTCTGACGCCAAAGTGCAGATTCCTACCCTCATACTGTCCCTTTGCAAAATCCAGCTCGCCATTCATATGCGTCTTGGTGGAGGGAGCCAAATCGGCGGCGCCGCCCACCAGGTTGGGCATCAGATCTTTCAAGCGGTTGATCATCTTTCCGGACAGATTTCTCGTGGCATCCGCTTTGTCTTCATATGCCCAGAAATCCTCGCTGGCATCCAGTTTTTCCTTCACATTGTCATCGTAATACTGATCCCAGAGGGCTTTCATATCCGGATATTTTTCGCAGTAATCGGCAAACAGCGCATTCCATTCCTCTTCTGCCTTGGCGCGCTCATTGGCCAGCTCTCTGTAATGATCATATACCTCCTGGGGTACATAGAATGGCTCCTGAGAAGGCCAGCCCAAAAATTCTTTCATGGCTGCCACATTTTCCTCGCCCAGAGGTTCTCCATGGGCGCTGGCCTTTCCCTGCTTAGAGGGACAGCCATACCCGATCTGTGTCTTGACAGTGATAAAAGAGGGTCTGGTGGTATCTGCCTTGGCTGCCTCTATGGCTGCGCCGATTTCTTCCAGATTGTTTCCATCTTCCACTGTAATGGTCTGGAAGCCAAAGGCTTCCATGCGCATTTGTACATTCTCTGTGAATGCGATATCTGTGGAGCCCTCGATGGAAATTCGATTGGAATCATACAGCACAATCAGTTTGGACAGTCCCAGAGTACCGGCCAGGGAAAATGCCTCTGAAGAGATCCCTTCCATCATGCAGCCGTCGCCGCCCAAAACATATGTGTAGTGATCCACCACCGGAAAACCTTCTTTGTTAAATACAGCTGCCAAATGGGCTTCTGCCATGGCCATGCCAACTGCCATTCCCATACCGGCTCCCAGAGGGCCTGTGGTGGCTTCCACTCCCACCGTATGGCCGTATTCCGGATGACCTGGAGTCAGAGAACCAAATTGGCGAAACTGCTTCAGATCCTCCACAGAAAGATCTCCGTATCCAAACAAATGAAGCAGGGAATACAGCAGCGTGGAACCGTGACCGCCAGACAGGATAAAACGATCTCTGTTTTTCCACTGGGGATTTTTCGGATTGTGATTCATATGTTTTCCCCACAACTCATATGCCACTGCCGCGCAGCCCAGGGGAAGACCCGGATGTCCCGACTTGGCCTTCTGCACAGCATCCGCGGCCAATACGCGGATTGCATTTACCGACAAATTCTCAACG
>CAJFUP010000009.1 GCA_904420225.1 uncultured Lachnospiraceae bacterium | reverse complement strand
GGCAGTGGAACTTTTGACCAAAGCCGGCGCTCAGCCGGAAGTGATCCACGCTGTGTGCAGCCACGGTTATGGGATCTGCTCCGATGCAGAGCCGGAACATGAGATGGAGAAAGTTCTCTTTGCTGTGGATGAGCTGACCGGGCTAATTGGCGCGGCAGCGAAAATGCGGCCCTCTAAAAGTGTGATGGATATGGAAGTCAAAAGCCTTAAAAAGAAATTTAAAGATAAACGTTTTGCGGCGGGATGCTCCAGAGAGATTATTGAAACTGGAGCCCAGAGACTGAACTGGACACTGGAGGAGCTGATGGATAAGACTATACTTGCCATGCGTTCCTGCGAGACTTCCGTGGCTAAGGAGATGGAAGGACTGGGATTGTAAATGTCAGACAGGAAAGGTGAGAAATCTCTGCGGGGCGCTGTATTGGAATATGCCTGGCAAAACTATAAAACACGGCCGGATCATCCGTGGATAAAATATCCAGACTATGAAGTCCTTCGCCATGAGGATAATCGGAAGTGGTTTGGAGTGATCATGACTGTTTTGCGAAAACGCCTTGGACTGGATGGCGAGGATGACATTGACATTCTGAATGTGAAATGTGATCCTATGTTCGGTGCCGCGCTGAAGTCCGGTGACGGATTCTTTCCGGCTTATCATATGCAGCACGACCGTTGGATCACTGTGCTTTTGGATGGGACAGTGGCGAAAGAAAAAATTTTCCCTTTGATAGATATGAGTTTTGATCTGACGTCAGGTTCGGGAAAGAGCGGCGGGAAAACTGCCGCAGGGCCGTCGGACTGGATAATCCCGGCCAATCCTAAATATTATGACGTAGGCAGAGGATTCGCGGAACACAGAGAGATTTTATGGAAACAGAGAAATAAAATTTTGGTGGGAGATGACGTATATTTATATATGACCGCTCCTATTCAGGCAATCTTGTATAAGTGTGAAGTGACAGAGACGGATATTCCCTATACCTTTGAGGATGGAAATATAAAGATCAGCAGAGCAATGAAGATTCGTTTGATTGAAACTTTTGACCCGTCATTTTTGCCGGTGGGGCGTCTAAAAACTCACGGTGTCAGCTCTGTGAGAAGTCCCCGGAGGATGCCGGCCAGTCTCCGGGATGAGCTGGATGTCTGGAGGAACAATGAACATAATGGAGAAGGAGTGACTACATAATGACAAAAGATATGACAAAGGGGAGCCCTATACGCCTGATGCTTTATTTTGCTCTTCCTTTGCTGATGGGAAATCTTTTGCAGCAGACCTACAATATGATGGACGCTGCAATTGTGGGAAGATTTTTAGGCGCTCAGGCCCTGGCAAGTGTGGGTTCCACCAGCAGCGTACAGTTTTTGGTTCTCGGCTTTTGTATGGGTATGTGCAACGGTTTTGCGGTGCCGGTAGCCAGATATTTTGGAGCGGGAGACTATGGGCGTATGCGCCAGTGTATTACCCATGCTCTTGTGCTGACCGCCGGTGCCGCGGTAATACTTACGGCCTCCTGCGCCATTCTTTGCCCGCAGATTTTAAGGATTCTGTCAATTACAGATGATATATATGCGGACGCCTACTGGTATTTGCTGATCATTTTCCTTGGAATGCCTTTTACTCTGCTGTATAATCTGCTTTCATGTATTTTAAGAGCGGTAGGTGACAGCCGGACACCCTTTGTATTCCTTGCTTTTTCGGCGGCCCTTAACATTGGCCTGGATCTGCTGTGTGTCCTTGTGTTCTCCTGGGGATGTGCGGGGGCGGCTATCGCTACTATCACATCACAGGCGGTAAGCGGTATTTTGTGTCTTGTGTTTATTTTTCACAAATTCCGCCAGCTCGTGCCGACAAAAGATGACCGGAAACTGGAGAGCAGTACCTTCAGTATGATGCTTGGCATGGGCGTCCCTATGGGGCTCCAGTTTTCCATTACGGCCATTGGCAGTATGGTCATGCAGTCGGCCAATAACGGCCTTGGGAGCGTCTATGTCTCCGGATTTACAGCGGCGGCTCGGATCAAGCAGTTTGCAATGTCTCCTTTTGACGCCATCGCCACCTCCGTCTCCGTGTTTTGCAGCCAGAACGCGGGGGCCAGACAGGGGGCGCGCATACGAAAAGGTTTTGTACAGGGATTGTGTATTGGCGTGCTATACGGTATCTGCGCGGGCATTGTCCTGATCCTTCTGGGACGGACCCTTTCTATGCTTTTTGTCAGCGCGGATTCTGTGGAGGTTCTGGATGCTTCCGCCAAATATTTGCGCTATATGGGATACTTTTTCTGGTGTCTAGGATTTTTAAATGTGGCCCGCATGTGTACTCAGGGCCTTGGATTTTCAGGACGGGCTGTGTTCTCAGGAGTTACTGAGATGATCGCCCGGATTTTTGTCAGCTTTGTTTTTGTCGGCACCTATGGTTATACGGCCATCTGCTGCGCAGATCAGACCGCGTGGATAATGGCATGTCTGTATATTGTGCCGATGTGTATTTATTGTATACGAAAAGTCTGCCGGGATATGGGGAAAGAAAACGACCCGGAAGAGGCGGCTGTCTGAGAAAAATTTTTAGAACGCCTGAGACGGATTTTTAATAAAAAAGAGACAGACCTTTGTTCTATCAACGAAAGGCGCTGTCTCTTTTTTGTCAGTGTGCAATGGGGGCTTCGGAACAGCCCTCGATGCTTTGAAACCTATGTCAAAGTTTTGGATATTATTTATTAAATTCGATAATTTTTCCAGGATTTAAAATAAGCTTATCGTCAAAAGCAAGCTTGATGGCTTTGTAAAGCCGGATCATCCTTGGCCCGGCAAATTCTTCAAGAAATTCAATTCGGCCGTTGCCGATACCGTGTTCGCCGGAAAGCTGGCCGCCAAGTTTTTTTGAGAGGGCGTAAAGCTCAGTCAGTGAGGCGTGAGTGGCTTTTTTCCATTCTTCATCGCTCATATTTTCGCTCCGGAGAAGTTCTGTGTGGATGTTGCCGTCGCCGCAGTGCCCGCAGGGCTCTACCCGGATGCCGTGGGATAGGGCGATCGTTTTGGCGGCTTTCACATACTCGGCGATTCTGGCTCGTGGGACGACTACGTCGCATTCTTCCTGTGCTACAGAATCCGCCTTCATACCTTCAAGAATACCGCCGCGCACTTCCCACACAGAGGCTGCCCGCTCAGGGGTGCCTGCAATACAGCAGTCCAGGGCACCGTTGGCCAAAGCGGCCTCGGCGGCGGCGGTCACAGCGCTGTCCAATTCCTGGCGGCTGGAGGCGTCATACATAACAATAAGCACAGCCTCACCCTGCTTTACAGGGAAATATTTGTGGAGCGTTCGTTCCACAATGTCAATCAGTTCCCGCTCAAGAAATTCGATGGCGGTGGGGACAAAAGGAAGTTCCAGCACCTTAGGCACCATATCGGCGCATTCTTCCAGGCTGTTAAAGGGCATGACAAGGGTACATGTACAGGTAGGCGCCGGCAGGAGCTTTAATGTTACCTGAGTTAAAATGCACAGAGTGCCTTCGGAGCCGATGATCAGATCTTTGACATCATAGCCGGTGGTGTTTTTTACTACATTGGAAGAAAAATTCATAATGGACCCGTCGGGCATGACAGCTTCTATGCATCGTACAAAATCCCGCGTCAGACCATAGCGTACCGCTTTCATGCCTCCGGCATTAGTGATGACGTTTCCGCCGATGGAAGCGGTCTTTTCACCCGGATCCGGCGGATAGAACAGACCTTCTGCGGCAGCGGCCGCCTGTACGTCAGTGAGAAGGGCGCCGGGCTGCGCAGTAATGGTCTGATTTTTATGATCTACAGGAAAAATTTTATTCATGCGCATGACTGACAGCATAATGCCTCCGTATTTGCATGTGGCGCCGCCGGCAAGACCGGTTCCTGCGCCCCGGCAGACTACAGGAATATTTTCTTTATAGGCGTAGGCCATAATGGCAGAAATTTCCTCTTTGTTTAAAACTTCAACGTAAAGTTCCGGCGGGAAAACACCGTATTCCGGCATTTCGTCTTTATAATAATCATAGTCAATGTTTTCGCCAACCCACACCCGCTCTGGGGATGTTACTGAACGGATAAAATTAAAATCATCCGCAGTCATTTTTTTATATGGATAAGCCATTATTTAATCCTCCTTTTGCCGGCGGATCAGCTCGGTCAGCCGGGGTACCACCTGGTATAAATCGTCTACGATGCAGTAATGGGCCACTTTAAAGATCTGAGCCTCAGGATCTGTATTAATGGCCACAATACACTGGGAACTGCTCATACAGGATGTAAATTGGATGGCGCCGGATACGCCACAGGTGATGATCAGACTGGGGCGGACCGTGCGTCCGGACAATCCGATCTGATGGGCGTTGTCCCCCAGGCCGTTTTCTACCATAGGGCGGGTAAAGGCAAGCTGGCCGCCGAGGGCATCGGCAAGGCTGCGGCACATTTCCACATCCTTTTCACTGCGGACGCCCCGTCCGGCGACAACAATAATATCTTCTTCTTCCAGACTTTTCTTCTTCTCAAGAACCCTGGAAGATAGAACACGGATCTGTGACTGGATCATCGCTTCTGTCACCGGGCAGGCCAGGATTTTCCCGTGGGGAGTTTTCACTTTTTGGGCCCGGTCCATGACCTTATATCGGACTGTGGCAAACTGAGGGCGGGAACGGGTAATAGCGATCTGGGCCATAATATTTCCGCCAAAAGCAGGCCGGATCTGCACAAGATCTGTATCTGGTTTAATGTCAAGAGTCGTACAGTCGGCGGTCAGACCGGTTTGAAAATGGGTGGCCAGCCGTGGCGCGAGGGACCGTCCAAGGGCGGTGGCGCCTATAAGAACTGAACACGGTTTTGTCCGGGCAATACAGTCGATGGCGGCATTGGAGTAGCAGTCTGCCCGAAAATGGGAAAAGGCTTCATGCTCGTAGACATAAATTTTATCTACGCCATAGTCCAGCAGTTTTTTTGCGTTTTTTTCTGTGGAATTGCCGCCGATCATCAGCACGTTGACACAAAAATTCACCTTTTGGGCCATTTTCAGTGCTTCGCCGATAAGCTCGTAAGTTACAGGATGGATTTCGCCTCTTTCCTGTTCCGCAAAAATGAGAAAGCCCTGCCACTGAGATTTGTCAACAGTTTTTTTTCGCTCCTCAAAATGTATGGCTTGCTCAGGGCAGCATTTGACGCAGACGCCGCAGGTCCGGCAGGTATCCAGTATATGGATAACGTCATTTTCCCGGCTCAGAGCGCCAAAAGGACATTTTTCCACACATATCCCACAGAGGGTACATTTTTCAATATCTAATTTTAATAATTCCATGAGACCTTTCTCCTATATTATAAGTTGCCCGACAAATGGACATGAGATACGGATTGCTCCTGACTTCGCACTTTTGATTCCTTTTGTCGCTTGTTTCATCTTATATAATCTTCCTGGACTTAAGGATGGAAAATAGCTGGTCGGTTTTTTCTATGGCATTTCCCTCCATATAGACCTGCTTTTCTTTTTCAGGAGGAGCAAACATACTCTCCACAGATGTGGGGGAACCTGCAAGACCGTAGTGGCTTTCATCTTGGTCATAAAAATCCTGGAAGGTGAGAATATGAACCGGTTTTTTTGCGGTGGCCCGCTGTAAAAGATAAGATGGCAGTCTGGGAACGCAGATATCCTTTTCCACAGTGATTAGACAAGGATAGGGAATTTCAGAAATCTGAGTAACACTGGCAAGATCTTGCTTTATCTGGATCTTTGTATCATCCGCATCTGTGATCTGAGACACCCATGCGGCATGGGGCAGGCCAAGATGCTGGGCGATCGCCGGACCTACCTGGGCGGTATCCCCATCAGTGGTCTGGCGTCCGCATAAAATCAGATCAGCGCCGCCAAGTATCATAATACCTTGGGCCAGTGTATAAGAAGTGGCTAAAACATCGGCCCCGGCAAATTTCCGATCCGACAAAATCACAGCGTCATCAGCGCCCATAGCATAGGCGTCTCTCATCATTTCTTCCGCCTGCAAAGGCCCCATGGTCAGCACAGTGACCGTTCCGCCCAGTTTTTCTTTTAAGAAAAGGGCGGTTTCAAGGGCAAACAGGTCATAGGGATTTGTGCAAGACTCGCTTCCGAGCCGTTTCATAGCTCCGGTTTCAGGGTCAATCTCCACTGATGTCCCCGCCGGAACCTGTTTCATGCAAACAATTATTTTGATCATATAGGTCTCCTTGAAGCTTTTTGACTTTAACATAGTACACTGATAAAAAACTTAGTTAAGTATAGCATTTTCATGCACCGTTTGTCGAGCCGGTACGGGAGACAGAATAGACAAAATTTTATGGCGTTTTTTGGCAAAATGCACATCATTGTGAGGTTTTTTTTGCGACTTTATTCTGATACATAAGCTGATCTACCTGTCGGAGGATCTGTTCTGCGTCATGATGGGGCGGAGTGCAGTACAGAACGCCGATGCTTACTCCATTAAAGGGACAGGGGGCGCCTTCATCCCAATTTTTACATTCCTTTAGCTGGTCAAAAATATGATCTGGGACAGTACCGGAATAAATAGCTACAAATTCATCGCCGCCGAAGCGGTGGACGGTCCCATTTCGATCAAAAATCTCGGAAACTATTTTTGAAAAATGCTGTAAATATTTATCCCCCACCATATGTCCGTAATGATCGTTAATATGCTTAAAGCGGTCGAGATCCATAAATAGCAGGGAAAAATCGGCATCCTTTTGAATTAGTTCATTCAGCTCATTCCACAAATGCGTCCGATTTCCCAGACCGGTGAGAGGGTCATGAAGCGTCTCCTGTTTCAGATTGTTCATTTTCAACGTGTCAATAACAATCCGATAAATAATGTAATAAGAAATATAAATAAAGGCCAGAAGCAGGGCTGTGACCAGAACTTTCGCCATGGAATTTTGCGAGGCGATAAAAATTCCGTGGATAAAAACAAGGAGCAGAAAACCTAAAAGATCATTCAATGTCATATATATGTACCATTGACGGTCAAAGGATTCCAGATGTTTCGTCACAAAAATAAATCTTGGAAGTATTTGCCGAAAAAAAGGCAGGCTTGTAACAGCAAAAATAATATTTTCGATGATCAATATGGCGGCTATAGTCCCTGAAAAATATATTCGCGAGAGCTGAATGGAAAGAGATAATACGCCCATAGTATAAACCCAGCAGGTACATGAAATGATGATCAGCAGCCGCCAGTTCTCTTTAAATAGCAATTTAAAGGGAATCAGGAAGATAAGCCCAAAAAGGACAGAACTTCCGTCGCCGCTGGTGGGGATCAGCGGGCTCAGTGCCATAAAACATATAAAAATGAGGATTGATGATAAAACCAGGAAAAAAACTGTTCGTGGGAGAGAATATTTTTTATGGCAGCAGCGGTAAATTGAAATCAGATTAAATATAAGCATTTCAGTGACCGGCAAAAATTGATAGAGCAGCATGGAAGATTCTCACTCCTAACATTTGTGATTAACAGTGTATTATTATTAATTATAATGAACCTGTCACACAGTGTCAATGAATCTGTAACAGTAAAATTTGCTGTTGAAAAATATACTGTGCCACGCTATAATAAATGCAGAAAAACTTCAGATAGCAGTAGTGATACACTGAGGGGAGCTGGCAGGAAGCCGGCTGAGAGGAAGCTGGATTGCTTCGACCCGTGACCTGATTTGGATAATGCCAACGTAGGGATGAAGACCGTGATATAGCAGGGGTTCCCAGGCGGAGCCCCTATTTTGTTATATATAATGAGTTGCCCATTTGTCGGGCAACTCATATAAAAAATACACGTAACAGTTCAGGATGGCGTGTAAGTTTACAAGAGAATAAGGAGGCAGATACATGAGAAATTATACAACTCAGATGGATGCGGCCCGCAAAGGGATCATAACACCGGAAATGGAAACGGTGGCCAAAAAGGAAAAAATGCCAGTGGATAAGCTGATGCAGCTTGTGTCGGAAGGAAAAGTGGCGATTTGTGCCAATAAAAACCATACATGCCTGGACCCGGAGGGTATCGGAAGTATGCTGCGCACTAAGATCAATGTAAACCTTGGCGTTTCCAGGGATTGTAAAGATTATGATATTGAAATGCAGAAAGTGATGAGCGCGGTGAATTTGGGGGCAGAAGCGATCATGGATCTGTCCAGTCATGGAAATACACAGCCTTTTCGTCAAAAACTGACCCGCGAGTGTCCGGTAATGATCGGAACAGTACCGGTATATGACAGCGTGATTCATTATCAGAGAGATCTGGCAACCCTGACGGCCAAAGATTTTGTTGATGTGGTGCGGCTCCATGCGGAGGACGGCGTTGATTTTGTGACCCTCCATTGCGGGATTACGAGAAAGACTATTGAGCAGATCAAAAAGCATAAACGTAAGATGAACATTGTCAGCCGGGGCGGCAGCCTTGTGTTTGCATGGATGAGTATGACCGGGGAGGAAAACCCCTTTTATGAGTATTTTGATGAGATACTGGATATTTGTGAGGAATACGACGTCACTATTTCCCTGGGAGATGCCTGCCGTCCAGGATGTCTGGCCGATGCCACAGACGTGTGCCAGATTGAAGAACTGGTGCGCCTCGGTGAGCTGACAAAGCGGGCCTGGGATCATAATGTCCAGGTTATGGTGGAAGGTCCGGGACATGTGCCTTTAAATCAGGTGGCGGCAAATATGGAAGTGCAGAAGAGCATCTGCATGGGCGCTCCATTTTATGTACTCGGCCCTCTTGTGACCGACATCGCTCCGGGCTATGATCACATAACAGCGGCTATCGGCGGCGCGGTTGCGGCAATGAGCGGCGCGGCTTTTCTGTGCTATGTCACTCCGGCGGAACATCTGGCTCTGCCTAATGTTGAGGATGTAAAGCAGGGGATCATCGCTTCAAAGATTGCGGCCCATGCGGCAGATATCGCCAAAGGAATTCCGGGAGCCAGAGATATTGATGACCAGATGGCTGACGCCCGGAGAAATCTTGATTGGGACGCCCAGTTTGCCTGCGCTCTGGACCCGGAAACTGCCAAAGCGATTCGGGATAGCAGAAGCCCTGAGGATGATCACAGCGATACATGCAGCATGTGCGGAAAATTCTGCGCGGTGCGCAGTATGAATAAAGCGCTGGCGGGAGAGTATATTGACATTCTTTAATAATTTAGGGGAACAGTCTGGCCATCTATAGATGGCGCGAGATGAGCTGTTATCATTTATTCCCGCAGGCAGTGAGCCAAATGTACGCGCATGCGCGTCCATTTGGCGCTGCTAACTTGATACTCCGTTGATTGCAGCGGGGTATTTGACTTTAAAACAGTATGCCGGCCTGTAAATAGATTTTTCAGGCCGGCTTTTGACTATTTTTCATGGATGGGGAGATTATGAACAAGCTTCAAAAAATACACTGGCATAAATCTTTTGGCATTATGTTTGTGTTGATTTTACTGATGATTAGTGGTTTTATTGTGGCGGCAACACAGATCAACCGTATGGAGGAAGAACGGGGATTTACCACGCTTTATGAGGAAGCGGGAAGAGTTGCAGATGATTTCGAGGCGCGCATTCAAAGTGACAGGGAGCAACTGGAATTGATTGCCTCTGTTGTGGCTACCTACGATGATCTTACATCTCCAAGGCTGTGGGATGTGCTGGACGGGTACACGTCGGTTGGGCTGATGTCAAGGCTGGATCTTCTCCTCCCCGACGATTCTGTTGTAACATCCGGCGGAGAGACGGTACAGACTACATTGTCTTTTTCTGAGCAGGCAGCGCTGGGCGCCCATGTGACCAACAGGGAGGAGGATTTTACCGATGGCGGAAGATATATTCTCCGGCACTACGTTCCTGTAATCCGCAGAGGGGAAACCATTGCCATGCTGTGCGGTGTTATTGATCTGAAAGATATCCCCGGAGAGATTCGTGTTAAACCTTACAGCGGGGAAGCGGCAATCTATATTATCGAGGGAGAAAGCGGCGATTTTATCGTGGATACATGGCATGAAGAAATGGGGAATATCTGGGATCTGGGAGAGCGGGAGATGGCGCCGGGATATGATCATGAGCAATTGAAGCAGGGCCTTATTCATGGCCAGTCGGATTATGTGGTTTTTGTGTCAAGAACGATTGGAGAGTATCTCTATTTCTATTATGAACCTATGGACATTAATGACTGGCGTATCGCCCTGTCTGTGCCGGAAAGTACGGTATTTGCCAATGCCAGTGCCATCCGGCAGGTCATCCGCGCCTTTCTTATATTTGAAGTGGTTCTTTTTGTACTTTACTTTATCTGGATGATTTTCTATGTTCTCCATGAGACCGGAGAAAAACAGCGGCAGTTGGACACCATCAGCCATATTTATGATGTGGAAAATCTTCTTTTTAACGCTCATGAGAATCAGGAAAATATTTCGGCGGCACTGAAAAAGATTGCTAATATGGTCAGAGCCGAACTGGCCGGATACTGGGTGGGAAGCCAGGATAAAAAGACTGCGGTATTTTCCTGTTCCAGCGGCGTCTCCAGCCTTACTGACGAGAATATGTATTATCTTTTAGAATATTTCCGGCATACCGATGATTCCTTTGAGATGGATAACCTGGAAGAAATCCAGAGCTTTTTAAGAAACAAAGAAAATATACGCAACATAATCGCGGTGCCTGTAAAAAATGTTGGCGGCGCTGTGGCCGGTATTTTATATGTATATAATTGCAAGAGACACAGCGGTAATCTGGAACTTATAAAAAGTATCAGTTTTAGTTTTACTATGCTGGCAAAAAATATGCGTTCCTACAATGCAATTAAAGAACTGGGAGAAAAAGATATCCTTTTAGGGTTAAATAACAGGAACCGCTATGAAATGGATATTGACAGATTTGAACATATGTATGAGATGTCTCTGGCCTGTATCTATATTGATGTGAACGGCCTTCACGAACTCAACAATGCAAAGGGGCATGAAGCGGGGGATCGTATGCTCCAGTCAGTGGCCGGACAGATCCGGGAAAAATTCGGAGTCTGCTTTACATACCGCATTGGCGGCGACGAGTTTGTTATTTTTGTTGTGGATACAGATGAGGCTGAAATTAAGGAAAAACTTGCCAATCTCACAGCCGAGCTTGTTTCAGAAGATATACATGTATCTATCGGGCTGGCGTGGGAAAATGAAGATATTCAGGTGGAATCTATGATAAAAACAGCGGAAGCCCGGATGTACGCCGACAAAAAGCGATATTATGAAGAGATGGGCTATGACCGCAGAAGGGGAAAGTAATTTTGGATAATCGTTACTGTTTCATTTGCGGACAGTAACGATAAAATCTTTCATCAGACGTATTTTTTTGAGGAATCGTTGACAAAATATAGGGAGAATGATATTATCCACTTAGTTAGTTATTACTAACCGAGTGGATAAATCATTTTATTTATATTCTCTTGAAAGGGGTAAAGAGCATGGAACTGCTTCAGATTGAAAAAGTTATAGGACGAGAAATTATTGATTCCCGTGGAAATCCTACGGTAGAGGCTCAGGTCTGGCTCAGCGATGGGACGACGGCCAGAGGAGCCGCGCCCAGCGGAGCGTCTACAGGAGAATTTGAGGCCCTGGAGCTTCGTGATAAAGACAAAACCCGGTATAAAGGTAAGGGTGTAACCAAAGCTGTTAAAAATATTAATACCATTATTGACAAAACATTAAAAGGTATGGACGCTCAGAATATTTATGCAGTGGATCAGGCCATGATCCAGGCCGACGGCACTAAGGATAAATCAAAGCTGGGGGCCAACGCTATACTGGCGGTATCCATCGCCTGCGCCAGAGCCGCGGCCTGCGCCCTGAATATTCCCCTGTACCGCTTTCTGGGAGGAATCTGCGGAAACCGTCTGCCAGTTCCTATGATGAATATTTTAAACGGTGGAGCTCACGCGGCCAACACTGTTGATGTCCAGGAATTTATGATCATGCCGGCCGGAGCCCCATCATTTTCAGAAGGACTGCGCTGGTGTACAGAAGTTTTCCATGCCCTGGCGGATCTGCTTAAATCTAAGGGGCTTGCCACATCTGTGGGAGATGAAGGCGGTTTCGCACCGGATCTTTCCAGCGATGAGGAAGCGATTCAGTATATATTGCAGGCCATAGAGGAAGCGGGCTATGAACCGGGGAAAGATTTTGTCCTTGCCATGGACGCGGCTTCCAGCGAGTGGAAAGGGAATAAAAAAGGGGAATATATCCTGCCCAAGTGTGGAAAGACTTTTACGTCACAGGAGTTGGTCCAGCACTGGAAAGAACTGTGTGAAAAATATCCCATCTATTCTATAGAGGATGGTCTTGACGAGGAGGATTGGGAAGGCTGGCAGATGCTTACAAGGGAGCTGGGCGGCAAAGTACAGCTTGTGGGGGACGATCTGTTTGTGACCAACACAGAACGGCTGGCTAAAGGAATTTCCATGGGGTGCGGAAATTCTATCCTTATTAAACTTAATCAGATTGGCTCTGTGTCAGAAACTCTGGAGGCTATTAAAATGGCCCACAAAGCCGGATACACCGCCATCGCCTCCCACCGCTCCGGGGAGACAGAAGATACAACTATTGCAGATCTGGCGGTAGCGTTAAACACATGCCAGATCAAAACCGGAGCGCCCAGCCGAAGCGAACGGGTGGCCAAGTATAACCAGCTTCTGCGCATTGAGGAGGAACTTGGGCAGAGCGGAAGTTATCCGGGATTTGACGCATTTAATGTAAGAAGAGGATGAAAGAGGAGGATCCAAAAATGTCTTTAATTGGAAAAAAGTCGGTGATTTTAAAGTACAGGCATATATTAACGGAGAATTTAAGGAAGTTACTCTGGAAGATGTGAAGGGGCGCTGGAGCGTATTTTTCTTCTATCCTGCGGATTTTACTTTTGTTTGCCCCACAGAGCTGGAAGATCTGGCAAATAAATATGAAGATTTCCAGAAAATCGGCTGCGATATTTATTCTGTTTCCTGTGATACCCACTATGTTCACAAAGCATGGCATGATACGTCAGAACGCATCAAAAAAATCCAGTATCCTATGCTTGCCGATCCTACCGGCAAACTGACC
Organism: uncultured Lachnospiraceae bacterium; assembly: GCA_904420225.1. Classification (GTDB taxonomy): domain Bacteria; phylum Bacillota; class Clostridia; order Lachnospirales; family Lachnospiraceae; genus Fimimorpha. The sequence goes on along the minus strand of CAJFUP010000009.1, from coordinate 24,333 downwards.
AGAGACTTTGACGTGATGATCGAGGAGGACGGACTTGCGGAGCGGGGTGATTTTATTGTCAATCCTGATGGAGTTATTGTGGCCTACGAGGTCACTGCCGGAAATGTAGGGCGCAACGCCGATGAGATTTTCAGACGGGTACAGGCGTCACAGTTTGTGGCAGAACACGGCGATGAGGTGTGCCCGGCCCGGTGGCAGCCTGGAGAGGAGACTTTAAAACCCAGTCTTGATCTGGTAGGTTTATTATGAAAAATTTTTATGACGCGGTTATTGTGGGAGGCGGACCGGCAGGTTTGTCGGCAGCCATCTATCTGGCCAGGGCACAGTACAGTGTCCTGGTCATTGAAAAAGAAAAAATCGGCGGCCAGATCACCATTACGTCAGAGGTGGTCAATTATCCCGGCGTTTATTCCACAGACGGAAAGCGGCTGACTGAGGAAATGCGCCGTCAGGCCCAGAGTTTTGGAGCGGATTTTTTACTGGCCGATGTGAGAGCCCTTCATCTGGATGGGTATAAAAAATTGGTGGACACCGATAAAGGGACGGTGGAATGCTTTGGAATCGTCCTCGCCACAGGCGCAAGTCCCCGCAGGGCCGGATTTGCCGGGGAAGAAGAATTTCGAGGGCGCGGCGTGGCTTACTGCGCCACCTGCGACGGAGAATTTTTTTCAGGAAAAGACGTTTTTGTGGTGGGCGGCGGTTTCGCAGCGGCTGAGGAAGCGGTTTTTCTTACACGGTATGCCAAAAAGGTGACGATCCTGGTCCGTGAAGAAAATTTCACCTGTGCCGGGTCCATTGTGGATCAAGTGATGTCCACGCCGGATATCCAGGTGTATTTTAATACTCAGATTCGGAAAGTAGGAGGAAACGGACTTTTGCAGTATGCCGAAATTTATAATAATAAAACAGGTGAGACCTGGCGCTATGAGACGCCGGAAAAAAGTAATTTCGGCATCTTTGTTTTTGCGGGATATGCTCCGGCCACAGAACTGTTTAAAGATCAGCTTGAACTGAGCAAAGAGGGATATCTTATGACAGACAGAAATCAGAAAACCTCCGCCGCTGGCGTTTATGGGGCGGGAGATGTGTGTGTCAAGCAGCTTCGCCAGGTGGTGACCGCTGTTTCCGACGGAGCGGTGGCGGCCACATCCCTTGAAAAAGATCTATTTGCTATGTATCAAAAGCTGAACATAAAAAGGGAGAAGCCAGAGCGCAGAGTCGCTCCCAAAGCAGTTCAGGCCCAGCCTGGGAAAGAAAAAAATGAAGATGACCGTTTTATTACAGGGGAGATGAGAGAAACTCTGGCTCCGGTGTTTGGGCGGTTTGAGAAAAACATTGTGGTCCGTGTCTATCTGGACGATTCCCGTCTTTCCAGGGAAGTAGAGGGATTTGTTTCAGAAATGGAACCTTTGAGCGATAAAGTCCGCTACGAAAAGATCAAAGACCGTGACGGCGGATACCGGATGCCGGCTATGGCAATCTGTGATGACTCCGGCCATGATCTTGGGGCTGTGTTTCACGGGGTACCTGGCGGCCACGAATTTAATTCTTTTATTATTGCTTTGTATAATGCGGCTGGACCGGGGCAGCCTGTGGATACGGGGTTGGAAAAACGTATCCACAGTTTGTCAGAAGCGCTGGATCTTAAACTTGCCGTCTCCCTGTCATGTACGATGTGTCCGGAACTTGTCATGGCTGCCCAGAAGATCGCCCTGGAAAATCCAAAAATCCGTGCGGAGGTCTTTGATCTGGCTCATTATGAGGATTTGAAAGAACAGTATCAGATCATGAGCGTCCCCTGTATGGTAGTCAATGACAGGGATGTTTATTTTGGAAAGAAAAATATTTCCCAGCTTTTAGATATTTTGGAAAAGAAAGGAATAAAAGAATAAGTTTAAGGCGCTGAGACGGTTGAATTTTACCGCCCCGGCGCCTGTTTTTTGATGTGCGGCCATAGGACCTTATGAGGCGGTAAAGTAACGCTGGAGATAAGGCCCATTTGGAGAAATACAATAGATATTTGCTTAGAATTATCACAAGAGAAAATTGCTTGCGCACGCAAATAAATGATAGTATACTTAATAGAGCAAACATATATGCCGGACTGAGCGCGGCAGTATAAGAATGGGAGGAGGAAGTATGGAAATTATTAAATGGCTGTCCATCACAGCCCGATATACCCGAATATATCTGGATAAAGAATTGGCGCCTTTGAATTTAAACAGCAGCCAGTATATGTATGTCATCCGGGTATGTCAGGAACCGGGAATTACCCAGGATCGGTTTTTGAAACTGTTTTATGTTAATCCCAGTAATATTACACGTTCTCTGGCCCGATTGGAGAAGGATGGGTTTATACGCAGGGAAAGTTATCCGGGAGACCGCAGGACATGGCGGCTTTGGCCCACACGGCGAGCTATAGAGGCCAATAAAAAAATTCAAAAGATCATTGCGGATATGGAAGGATATCTGACGGATCATCTTGATAATTCCCAGGCCAGATGGTTGAGAGAATGGCTGGAGGATGCCGGGAAAAAAGTGATTTTGCAGACATCGAAAGATTTTTTTCAGGAAAGAGGTTAATTAAGAGATACTATGGAACAGACAATGATAAAAAACCCATTAGGGTATGAAAAAATACCAAAACTGCTGAAAAGTTTTGCTATACCAAGTATTATAGCCATGCTTGTAAGCTCGCTCTATAATATTGTAGACCAGATTTTTATTGGACAGGGCGTAGGGTATCTGGGAAATGCGGCGACAAACGTATCCTACCCGCTGACAACTATATGTCTGGCGATCGCACTGCTGATCGGTATCGGAAGTGCGTCCAATTTCTCACTCTCCCTTGGAGGCGGGGATAAGGAGAAGGCGGCAAAAATTACAGGAAACGCAGTGTGTATGATGCTGATGTTTGGCATAATCTATGCGGTTGTGATCGAAATCTTTCTCCTTCCCATGCTTAACGCTTTTGGCTCAACACCGGATGTGCTGCCTTATGCACAGAGCTATACCCGGATCACGGCCATCGGTATGCCCCTCCTTATTGTGACCAACGGCATCAGTAACCTTGCCCGGGCAGATGGAAGCCCCAAATATTCCATGACTTGTATGCTCATCGGCGCGGTGATCAACACGATTTTGGATCCTGTTTTTATTTTTGTATTTCATCAGGGTGTTGCCGGGGCCGCCTGGGCCACTGTGATCGGACAGTTTTTTTCCTTTCTGTTTGCCCTCAGATATCTGAGAAAATTCAAATCTGTGGAACTGAAACGGGAGCATTTCCGGCTGAATCTGCGTTTATGTCTGACCACGGTGACACTGGGAATGAGCAACAGTCTGAATCAGGTGGCTTTGACGGTTGTGCAGATTGTCATGAATAATTCCCTGACTTATTATGGCGCAATGTCCGTCTATGGAAAGGAAATTCCTCTGGCGGCCTGCGGTATCGTTATGAAAACAAACGCCATCCTTCTGGCGGTTATTATTGGTATTTCCCAGGGTTCTCAGCCTATTGTAGGCTTTAATTACGGCGCAAAGCAGTACCAGCGGGTGAAAGATACATATAAGCTGGCTATAGTGTGTAACCTGGTAGTATCCGCCATAGGGTTTATTTTGTTCCAGTTTTTCCCAAGACAGATCATATCCCTGTTTGGTACTGGCGACGAGGCTTATTTTGAATTTTCTGTAAAATTTATGCGGATTTTCCTTTTTATGGTTATTGCCAATGGAGTCCAGTTGATTTCATCCAATTTCTTCTCTGCCATTGGGAAACCGTTAAAAGGCATGATCCTGTCCTTAACCCGCCAGGTGTTTTTCCTGATTCCGCTGATCCTGATCCTTCCGCTGTTTATGGGAATTGACGGTATAATGTTTGCTGGCCCTGTGGCAGATACGATGGCATTTATAGCGACGGTTGTTTTGATTTCTTTTGAAATGCGGCTTATCAGCAGGATGCAGGCTCAGCAGAAGGCTGGCAGCAGTACCGTATAAACTGGGCGCTTTAGTCGGCCTGTCCTTGATGGCGGGCCTGCACGCCTGTAGGCAACAGTTTGTCCGTGCTATGTCTGATTGCTGAACTGTTGTTAAAAAATGTATTTTATTCTTGACAATCGACCCCTATTCTGGTATTATATTTCTCACCGGGGTGTAGCACAGTTTGGTAGTGCGCATGAATGGGGTTCATGAGGTCGCAAGTTCGAATCTTGTCGCCCCGACTTCAGAAAGACTTGTCCCATCAGTATGATTTTATTATAATCACGCTGATGGGACAAGTCTTTTTGTTTTGCAAAACAGACCTCCAGCAAAACATACCATACAAAAAGCGGCGCAATACACACTTGTGCTTTGCACCGCTTCTTGGTTTCAATTTCAGATCACAAATTATTTCAAAGTAGCCTTTGCACCTTCTGCTTCCAGCTTCTTCTTGATCTCCTCTGCCTCTTCCTTGGAAGCGCCAGCCTTGATTACCTTGGGAGCGCCGTCTACCATTTCCTTGGCTTCCTTCAGACCCAGACCTGTAGCCTCACGAACAACCTTGATAACCTTAACCTTGTTGGGGCCAACCTCTGTCAGCTCAATATCAAACTCTGTCTTCTCTTCTGCTGCTTCTGCTGCGCCAGCGCCTGCTGCTGCAACAACTACGCCTGCTGCTGCGGATACGCCGAACTCTTCCTCACAAGCCTTAACCAGATCATTTAACTCTAATACAGTCATCTCTTTGATCGCATCGATGATTTCTGCTGCTGTCAACTTAGCCATTATTTTTTCCTCCATATTCTAAATACTGTATAACCATCCGGTACGGATTCCTCTTTCTCTCATGAAAGGGCCGTATGCTCTCCGGCATGGACTCACCGCCTATACACGGCTCTAAACCGCTATGCGGCCATTACGCTTCTGCGTCCTTTTCTGCAATCTGCTTGATAACACGAGCAAAATTTGCAATGGGAGACTGAATGCTTCCAAGGAACTTGGAAAGCAGTACCTCTCTTGATGGGATGGTTGCGATTACGGCAATTCCCTTTTCATCGTAGTAGGTACCTTCTACGACGCCAGCCTTCAGCTCAAGCGCCGGATTCTTCTTTGCAAACTCGAACAGGATTCTGGCAGCCGCTGTGGCATCCGTTTTGGATGTAGCCAGGGCTGTAGGTCCTTCCAGATGCGCTCCCAGAGATTCAAAGTCTGTTCCCTTGATGGCGAAACGAATCATTGTGTTCTTGTAGACCTTGTAGTGAACGTCGGCTTCTCTCAGCTGCTTACGCAGTTCTGTATCCTGCTCAACGGTCAGGCCACGGTGATCTACCAAAACAGCTGTCTGCGCTCCGTCCAGCAGGTCGGAAATCTCTGCGATGATCGGCTGCTTTAACTCTACTTTAGCCATTGTTGATGTCCTCCTTATTAGATTTGAATGTGTCCTCGGACACGCCGAAAGAGCCTCTCTGCCAAGACAGAAAGGCTCCATAAGTTTTATCAAAAAGATAATTCTTATAACCTGGGCAGGCGTTTTCTCCTTATGTCTTGCGACACCTGCTGTCTTCGGCTTCTCTGCGCTCGCCGATGCTTACGCAGAACATGTGTAGCATAACACATGGTATCTATTTTGTCAATCCCAAATTTTTAATTTCACCGTTTATGCATTTACAAGTTTGGTGACGTTCAGCTTCACACCAGGGCCCATGGTGGATGTCAGCGTTACGCTTCTCAAATACTGGCCCTTCAGTGTGGCAGGCTTTGCTTTCAGGATTGCATCAATAAGCGTCTGGAAGTTGTCCTGTAACTGTTCCTCTGTGAAGGAAACCTTACCAACTGGCACGTGGATAATATTGGTCTTGTCCAGTCTGTACTCAATCTTACCAGCTTTGATATCCTTTACGGCCTTCGTCACATCCATGGTAACGGTTCCGGCCTTGGGGTTGGGCATCAAGCCCTTGGGTCCCAGAATACGGCCCAGACGTCCCACAACGCCCATCATATCCGGGGTTGCCACGACGACATCAAAATCCAGCCAACCTTCGTTCTGGATCTTCGGAATCAGTTCCTCTGCTCCCACATACTCTGCGCCTGCGGCCAAAGCCTGATCAGCCTTGTCGCCTTTGGCAAACACCAGCACGCGGACAGATTTACCTGTACCGTGGGGCAATACAACGGCGCCGCGGATCTGCTGATCAGCGTGACGTCCGTCACAGCCAGTTCTGATATGAGCTTCAACTGTCTCATCAAATTTTGCGGCAGCTGCCTTCTTAACCAAGGCAATTGCTTCATCTCTGTCATAAAGAGCGGTACGGTCGATTAATTTCGCAGCCTCTACGTACTTTTTTCCTCTTTTCATTTTCAAAAACCTCCTAGTGGTATTTGCGGGAATTTCCCTCCCACGCGATATCATAACAGTTCATCTATTTATTCGGTGACGACTGCCAAAGGATCGTGTCCTTTTGACAGCCCTGCAATGCATTCTCAGTCCACAACTTCGATTCCCATGCTGCGGGCAGTACCGGAAATCATGCTGATGGCCGCTTCCAGGCTTGCCGCATTCAGATCAGGCATCTTCAGCTCAGCGATCTTCTGAACTTCTTCCTTGGAAATCTTAGCCACCTTTGTCTTATTGGGCACTGCAGAACCGGACTTAATGTTGCAGGCCTTCTTCAGCAGTACAGCTGCCGGAGGAGTCTTTGTGATAAAACTGAAGCTTCTGTCAGCATATACGGTAATAACAACCGGAATGATCAAATCTCCCTTATCCGCTGTCTTGGCGTTGAACTCCTTTGTAAACTGTACGATGTTGACACCGTGCTGTCCAAGCGCAGGACCAACCGGCGGAGCCGGGGTAGCCTTTCCAGCTGGAATCTGTAATTTAATATAACCAGTAACTTTCTTTGCCATTGTGGCACCTCCTAAACTAATGTGGTATTGGCGGGATTTTCCCTCCCACTCGCTTCCCTGTTACATCTTCTTTACTTCTGTAAAACTCAGCTCAACCGATGTCTCACGGCCGAACATGTCCACAATAATGGTAACACTCTGCTTCTGTGTATTGATCTCCTTTACGATACCAACGGTGTCAGCCCACGCGCCAGAGGTAACCAGTACACTGTCGCCCACTTCAAAATCCACTTCAACTTCCGGTACATGGAAGCCCATGCTTTCAATCTCCCTTTCGCTCAAGGGAACCGGCTTGGATCCCGGGCCAACAAAACCAGTCACGCCTCGCGTATTGCGCACCACATACCAGGTATCGTCATTCATGATCATTTTCAGCAGAACATAACCCGGAAACAGTTTTCTTTGAACCTGTTTTTTCACGCCGTTCTTGACTTCAATCGCATCCTGCAGAGGAACGGAAACTTCCAGAATCTGATCCTGCAGCTTGCGGTTCTCAATCGTCTTTTCGATATCCATCTTGACTTTGTTCTCATACCCAGAATAGGTATGAACAACATACCACTGCGCTTCCGCCATACGATTACCTCTCTCACTGAATCATTGTTTCCAAGAATCCGATTCCATACTGCATGGCAATATCCAGCAGACGGATCACCACGCACAGCAAAATGGAGATAATAATCACCGCTGCAGTCTGTCTGCCCAGCGACTGTTTATCCGGCCAGATGATTTTTTTGAATTCAGACTTGAGACCTTTGAAGAAGCCCTTTACGGATGCGGCTGCGCCTTTCCCAGCCTTCTTCTTTTTTTCTGTTTTTTCCATACGTTCACTCCTTAGCCTGAACACGTTTTACTTTGTTTCCTTGTGTGATGTGTGTCTCTTACAGAATCTGCAGTATTTCTTTGTTTCCATACGGTCAGGATGGTTCTTTTTATCCTTCGTCATTGTGTAATTACGCTGTTTACACTCCGTACATGCCAATGTGATATTTACGCGCACAACTTCCACCTCCACTTGTATTTTAATTGATGGGGCCGATTTTTTGCACAAAAAAAAGACCCGACGTCTTCCACACGCCTATATACTATATCACAGGCGTATGGGAACGTCAAGTTCTTTTATCAAAAAAGCTTATTCTATTCCACTTCCAGGAGAACTTCTTCCAGCTCCTCCACTGTCTTCACAATGCAGTCCGCCCCGGCCCGCTTCAGCTCTTCTTTGGTGCCGTATCCGTACAGAACGCCCACCGTGTAGATGCCAAACGCTTTGGCGGCTTCTATATCATACTTCCTGTCTCCCACCATAACCAGCTCCGACAAGTCAATGAGCTGACACTCCTCCAAAGCGTAGGCGATGATATCCTCTTTATTGGCCCTTCTCTCATCCATGGTGCTTCCCGCTATGAAGTCAAAATAATCTTTGATATCAAAATACTCCAGTATCCGCTCAGCAAAATCCACCGGTTTGGAAGTGGCCAAAATAAGGCTTCTGCCCGCCTGCACCAAATGCTCCAGCATGGCGGGAATTCCCTCATAAATCTCATTCTCAAAAATTCCCGTGGGTTCGAAATATTCCCGAAACACCCGGATCGCCTCGTCCGTCTGCTGATCGCTCATGTGATAGTGCCTTTTGAACGTATCGCGCAGGGGCGGGCCGATGAAAAATGACAGCGAAGTGTGATCTTTCACCCGTATCCCAAAATGCTCCAGCGCATGCTGCGCCGATTTGGTGATCCCATCCAAAGGATCTGTCAGCGTCCCATCCAAATCAAACAGGATATATTGTTTGTCCATTCCCTCTCCTCTTACCATAATGGTTGGACGCGAAATCAAAAAGCCCTGGACTCCGCATCCTTTTCTCGCAATTTCTGTAACGTTTATTTTAGCACACTGCGATTGCGGCGTCCAGACTCTTTTGCCAAAATTGATGATCTCATACCTTAAAGCGGTATCCCACTCCCCAGATGGTTTCAATATATTGGGGCTTTGCCGTGTCGAACTCTATTTTTTCGCGGATTTTTTTAATATGCACCGTTACAGTGGCGATTTCGCCGATGGATTCCATATCCCAGATTTCCCGGAACAGTTCTTCTTTGGTATACACATGGTTGGGATGTTCTGCCAAAAACGTCAAAAGATCAAACTCCTTGGTGGTAAACTGCCGCTCTTCCCCGTTAACCCACACTCTTCTGGCCGTTTTATCAATCTTGATCCCGCGAATCTCAATAATATCATTTTTGGGCATGGCGCTTCCGATGAGGCGCTCATAGCGGGCCAGATGGGCCTTCACTCGAGCCACCAACTCGCTGGGACTGAAAGGTTTCGTGATATAGTCATCAGCTCCCAGTCCCAGCCCCCTAATTTTATCAATGTCGTCCCTTTTGGCAGATACCATCAAAATGGGAGCATTTTTTACCTCCCGAATCTTACGGCAGATTTCGAATCCATCCACACCCGGCAGCATCAAGTCCAATATAAATAGATCATACTCATGATTTAAGGCCTCCTGCAGTCCTGCGTCTCCAGAATTCTCAATATGGACCTCAAACCCACTCAATTCCAAATAATCTTTCTCCAACTCCGCAATACTTTCCTCATCTTCTATAATTAATATTTTACTCATGAATAACCTCCTGATATTTTCTCAAAACAAAGTACATAACTGTACCCGTTCCCTCTTTGGATGTGGCCCAGATCCTGCCGCCATGATCCTCAATGATTTTCTTGACAATGGCCAGACCAATTCCGCTTCCTCCTTTGGATGAGTTTCTGGATGAATCGGTTCGGTAGAAGCGATCAAAAATATACGGCAAATCGCGCTGGGCGATGCCCTTGCCATTGTCTTCGATTTCCACCTGTATAAAATCTCCCACATCCTTTATTCGCATATTGATCTTTCCCTTGGGTTTATCAAAATATTTGATGGAATTTCCAATGATATTATTGATCACCCGTTTCAGCTGCTCTGCGTCGGCAATGACTACGATGGATTCCTCACAGTAATTATAAAACCCGAATTCAATGTTTCTGGACTCCAGTTCCAGCTGTACTTCTTCCACACAGTCTCTAAAATAATCCGCCACATTGATCTTGGCAAATGTATATGGAATTCGATTGGTATCAATTTTGGAATATAGGGTCAGCTCATTGATCAGTCTGTCCATATCATTGGCTTTATTGTAAATGGTGCGAATGTAGCGGTTCATTTTTTCCGGCGTATCCGCCACTCCATCCATGATTCCCTCCACATATCCTTTGATGGCCGTAATGGGCGTCTTCAAATCATGGGAAATGTTGCTGACCAGTTCTTTGCTTTCCTTATCAAATTGGACTTTTTCCTCTGCCGATTCCTTGAGCCTTTTGCGCATCTCTTCAAAGCTCACGCAAAGTTTGCCCAATTCATCGTTTTCATTTGCCTGGATCTTAAAATCCAAATTCCCCTCTTTGATATTCTGGGCTGCATCCTTAAGCATGTTTAAGGGATGCAGGATGGAACGGTAAATCCAAAATATAAATACCCCGGCAGTGATCACCAGCACCACAATCACCGACACCAGCAGCTGGGCAATCATAACCTTCAGCTCTGGAATCCAAGTATCCGCCTCCATGGCGATGAATACCGTGCCAGTGATCCCATCGGAAAATGTGATATTCTGGCCTTTCACCAACAGCGATCCGTCACCGCCCAGATACGTCCCGCTGATATACTCCTCGTCCTCCTCTGATTCTTCCGGCAGGTACTGATAGATATCACTCAACGAACCGCTGTCAAAGATGACATCCTTCCCTTTGCGGACAATCAGATACGAACCTCCTTTGGATTTCAGCGTCTCACTGAGCTGGTTCAAATACTCTTCTTTTGTAAAATTATCCGGATTCAGCTCCACGTCTCTGCGGATGGTTTCCTGAATCTGTGCCATTACCTGGTTCACCAGTCTTGTGGAATTGGGAAGGATATCTTCCACTGAAGTATTGATATTATATGTGCGGTCAATGACCCGCAGCTGATAGGAGACCAGCAAATGGGCGCACACACAGATCAGCAAGATGGGCAGAAGAATAATACAGCCGAATGATATCCACAGTTTTGTCTTCAGCTTCATTGCGTCCACTCTCCATTCTGCTATTTGTTTACTCAATTAGGAAAACTTTGCTATGATTCATTATAGCACAAATCAAAAGGGGGATAGTATAAAGAAACAATAGATTTATTAAATTTTAATGAATTCTGATTCCTGTTTTTGGGATTAATGCGGATCTCTGCCAATCGCCAAGACAGCCAAATATACCCGATCAATTCCGCTTTCCAGCAGGGCAGCCGCGCATGCCTGAGCCGTATTCCCGGTGGTGTAAATGTCATCCACCAGCATCACCCGCTCATATGTGCCCCAATCCCCTGCCACGGCAAAGGCGCCCTTTAAGTTCTGCCAGCGTTCCATGGAATCAAGCTCCTTTTGGGGTGTCGTATTTCTCACCCGAAAAAGCAAATCTCCGTCCACAGGAATATTCCAGCTTTTTCCCAGTCTGTGGGCAATTTCCGCAGCCTGATTGAATCCGCGCATTCTGCGCCTGGATGGATGCAGAGGCACGGGAATCAGGGCCTGAATGTTCCAGGACCCCACGGCAGACCGATACCGCTCCCCCATGAGAGCGCAGGGATAATCCAATAGCTGACGGGCATTTTTATATTTCACCCGCATCATCAGGCGATGGACGATCTCATGGGAATACGGCATCAGAGCAATTCCCCGTTCAAAAGCGCGCAGATATCTGCTGCAATCCCGACAGTATTCTTTTTCTGCCTGCTCCAGCGGCTTACCGCATTTTTTGCACATGGGTTCCTCCACCAGCGGCAGTTTGTCACCGCAGGCAGCGCAAATCATGGCTCCAGACGGCACGGCAATATCCAGACATACCGGGCACCGCCTGGGAAACAGCCATTCTTCCGCCTGTTCTTTCACAGATAAAATCATCTGCTTATTTAAAAAACCTCCCATTCTCTCTCCCCCTTCTTCCTGATGATGTCTCCCCATGATTAAAGCAATCCCCGCTCTTCCTCACGCCCCAGCTTCTCCGTCTCCTGGATCATCTGGCAAAGACCGCTGTAGCGTTTCTGCTCCTGTTCATTATCAATCATGGATTGAAAGGTATCCACACTGCCCACCACACAGACACACTGCTTGGCTCTGGTGACGGCAGTATAGAGAAGATTTCTGGTCATCAGCATCCGCGGACCTGTCAGCAGCGGGATAACCACCGCCGGGTATTCGCTTCCCTGGGATTTATGGATGGTCACTGCATAGGCCAGTTCCAGCTCGTCCAACTGTTTAAATCCATAAACCACCCGCCTGCCCTCGTCAAACTCCACCGTCATCTGCTCTGTATACTGATTGATTTCCATGATAATTCCCATGTCGCCATTGAAAACTCCCACCCCGCTGTCCTGAGGAAGAGCGTAACGCCCGGCTGTCTCCCACTCCAGCTGATAATTGTTTTTGATCTGCATCACCTTATCTCCTTCCCGAAACAGGCCGGAGCCATGTTCCCTCTCCGCTTTGGAGGGGTCTGGAGGATTGAGGTACCGCTGAAGTGTTATATTGAGCTGTTCCACCCCCAAAGGTCCCTTTCTCATGGGAGTGAGCACCTGGATTTCATGGATATCTGCTTTTACATAAGGAGGGAGTTTTTCCCGCACCAGCGTGATGGTGGCCCCAATGATGCTGCTGGGATTATCCCGCTGGATAAACAGAAAGTCCCGGCTGCCTTTTTTGGGAAGCACAGGTTCTCCCTGATTGATTTTATGGGCATTGACAATAATATCGCTCTCTGAAGCCTGGCGAAAGATTTTCGTCAGCATAACCACATTGAAACAGTGGGAACGGATGATATCCTTCAGCACATTTCCTGGCCCCACACTGGGAAGCTGATTCACATCCCCCACCAAAATCAGACGCATTCCCACAGTGACCGCCTTTAAAAGGGAGTACATCAAATGAATATCCACCATGGACATCTCATCGATAATTACCACATCCGCTTCCAGGGGATTTTCCTCATTTCTGCCGAATGATGTGGCATCTCCCATGGCCTGTTCCCCCTCCTGCTTTGGTGCGCCGGACAATTCCAGCATACGGTGAATGGTCTGAGCCTGATATCCAGTGGCCTCTGTCATCCTTTTGGCCGCCCGCCCTGTGGGGGCTGCCAGAAGGATGTCCAGCCCTTCTTTGTCAAAGTAGCGGATGATGGTGTTAATAGTCGTGGTTTTTCCTGTACCTGGGCCTCCTGTGATGATGGTAACGCCGTTATTGACTGCCTCCATAACAGCCCGCCTCTGCATATCATCCAGAGCAATGTTTTCCGCTGCTTCAATGGCCTTGATTTTTCTCTGCACTTCTTTTTCGGAAATGGAGTCCCGCACATTCAAATCCAAAAGCATCTTGGCGGTGTTCAGCTCCATGTAATAATACTGGGCTGCATACATGATCCTCTGTCCATTGCGCTCTTTCACCACAAGTTTTCTGTCCATGACCAGATCCATGACATGTTTTTGAAGATCCAGTCCCTCCGCCCCCAGAAGCTGCCCGGCCCGCTGATAGAGCTCCTCTTCCGGCAAATACGTATGTCCCTGGGATACCCCCTGCAGGAGGGCATAAAATAGACCGCTTTTGATCCGAAAATCAGAATCTGGGCGAATCCCCGCTCTTCTGGCGATCTCATCGGCCATGCGAAATCCCACTCCCGTTATGTCATCGGCCAGACGATATGGATTTTCCCTGAGAATTTTATAAACGTCCTGTCCATAGCGTCCATAAATCTTCACAGCCAGATTGATGGTTATTCCATACTGCTGAAGAAAAATCATGGCCTGCCTGGCGTCCCTCTTGGCCGCCACCTGACCGGCGATTTCCATGGCCTTCCTCTCGCTGATGCCCTTGACCTCCGCCAGCCGTTCCGGTTCTTCTTCAATAATCCGAAAGGTATCGTCCCCAAATGCCTTGACAATTCTGGCCGCCATGGCCGCTCCGATCCCCTTTATGGTTCCCGACGCCAGATACCGCTGGGTGGACTGGGCATCGGAGGGAGCTATAAATTCGTAGGAATCCACCCGCATCTGATCGCCATATACCGGATGCTTGATCATCTCCCCCTCTGCCCGTATGTATTCTCCCTCCGAGATGGAGGGAAAGATTCCCACCAGGCAGTGTTCTTTGGTATTTTCCGTCAGATTAATGACACTGTAGCCATTGTCCTCATTGCGGAATACGATGTGTTCCACATATCCCTGAATCTCCACAGTACACGTTCCTCCATCTCCACGCTTTGTACCCTGAACGTTCAAAAAGGATGCCGCATAAGGGAATCTGTCCGCCGCTACCGCCGCACATCATCAGATTTTCCTTTCGCAGCATCCTTTCTGCCATCTGGTCTGTTCTGTTTACTCTTCAGCGGTGGGATTGTTCAAAAATTCAATATACCTTCCAGTTCCCACAGCCACACACGTCATGGGATCTTCCGCTGTCATGGTGGAAATTCCCGTCTTCTCCTCAATGAGCTGCTCCAATCCATGGAGCAGCGCGCCGCCGCCTGTCAGTACAATTCCCCGATCGGAGATATCAGCGGATAACTCCGGCGGTGTCTTTTCCAGCACATTGTGGACGCTCTCCACAATCTGGTTGGCAGGCTCTCTCAGCGCTTCCAATGTCTCATCGGACGTCAGCGTAATGATTCTGGGGAGTCCTGTCACCAGATTGCGGCCTCTCACATCGATGGTCAGCTCATCCGCCCTCTTATAGCAGGTTCCAATTTTGATTTTAATTTCTTCTGCCGTGCGCTCACCGATGAGCAGATTGTGTTTCTTCCGCATATAGCGGACAATGGCCTCATCGAAATCATCACCGGCCAGCTTCAGCGATTCGCTGACCACTGTCCCGCCCAGGGAGATGACCGCCACGTCTGTGGTACCGCCGCCGATATCCACCACCATGTTTCCGCAGGGCTTGGCGATATCAATACCCGCGCCGATGGCTGCCGCCACAGGCTCCTCAATGAGAAATACCTCTCTGGCTCCGGCATTATAGGTGGCGTCCTCCACAGCTTTTCTCTCCACTTCCGTAATCTGGCTGGGGACGCAGACACAAATCCTCGGCTTGCGGAAGGTACGCTTTCCCACGGCCTTTTGAATGAAATAGCGGATCATTTTTTCAGTTATGGTGTAGTCGGAGATAACGCCCTGGCGAAGCGGCCTGACAGCCACAATATTGCCGGGTGTTCTACCAATCATCAGGCGAGCCTCTTCGCCTATCGCCTTGATTTCATTGGTATTTCGGTCAAAAGCCACCACAGAGGGCTCCTTCAGCACGACTCCTTTTCCTTTTATATATACTAAAATACTAGCTGTACCAAGGTCAATTCCAATATCCGCAGATACCCCGAATATTCCAAATCCCATTCTAATCTCCTTTCTATCCATCAACACCGCAGCCCTTTCCCTTTTGCGGAGAGACCGGTCCTTTGCGGTGAGCCTCTTTTGAAATCCTTGTATGTAAGCTAAAAATACCCAGCTTGACTTTTCTATTATATACAATCCGCCCTGATTTTAAAAGACCCTTTTTTAAAATTATGTTTATTGTAAGAATTTGCGAAACCGTTTCAAATACCCCAGTGATTCCATAAATTCCGAAATATTTCCTTTATTTTTTATTAATTTTTTTTAACGACTTTTTCATAAAAAGGACAAACTTTAGACACAAATTACGGATATACTATAGTTGTACTTGAATAAAGTACTTTTCAAGTTGATCCCCATCACTTGAGAATTAAAGCTTTTTCATACTCATACCTGGCGGGAAACCGCCAGGTACCCCCCCCCTTAAATTTTGATTATTTCAACATCCTTTTTCATAACATATGGAGCCGATTTGATATCGGCTCCACTCCTCGTTTATGGGGATATTTTCTCCAACAAAAAGCCCCTGTCTTCTTTTTTTGAGAAGCCAGGGGCTTTTTTGTGTCTTTTTCTTCTGATGACCACCTGCGCCTCCAGCAGCAAGTTGTCTCCTTCTTTAATATAGGAAGAAATAGGCGCTTGCGAAGCTCTGAACCCCTGCCTCTCATCGGCGCTTCTTACAGATTTTCTTCTCCTTCAAACAAACGAAGCTGCCCTTCACTCTTTTTTTCCGCCTCCAGGATGACGGGAACCTGTTCTCCTGCCTCCTCCATCTTCCTTTTCAGCTTTTCCGCCAGCACACGGCAAACGGGTATGTGGGCCTGAGAGTGGATCAGATTCCGCAGTTCATAGGGGTCATGCTCCAAATCATACAAGAATGTCTCTGTATATACATCAGAGCCAGAGTCCTGAATGGGATGCCGGTCCAGAGCCTCCACCGAATATTTCCATCGCTTGGTGCGGATGGCACGCCCCACCTGGCTCTCGCTGATCTGAACAAATATTTCCTGTGGAAACTCTGCCCGTGCCTGCGGGTTCCCTCCCCTCAGAAGCGGCATGATGGAGTGGCCCTGCATGTCCCCTGGCACCTCAATGCCACAGGCGTCCAAAAGTGTAGGCGCCACGTCAATGAGACTCACCATTTCCTGCAGTCGCCCGCCCCCAGTGAACGGACCGCCGCAAAATGCCATGGGAATACGGATGGAACTCTCATGGCAGGAGCGCTTATACTCCTGGTTTCTGGTCTTGAAATGGCAGCCATGGTCAGAGGTGAAAAGCACAATGGTATTCTCAGCCAGATGAAGGCTCTTTAGCGCATCCCTCACACGACCCAAAGCCTCATCCAGCCGTTTCACCATGCCGTAATAGCCCCCCAGATGCTGCCAGCTGGTGCCTCCCAGGGCCCCCAAATCCGGCGGAATATATCCGGCGGGCTGATTTTTATAGACATCCGGCGCCGGAAAGCTGTCATTGGAATTTTGGAAATGGGGTTCCAAAAATGACAAAAACAGAAAAAATGGCTTGTCCTTATTCTGATCCACAAAGCGAATGGCCGCATCCGTCAAAGCGTCCACCCGGTATCCCGGAAGATGAACTGGCCGGTCTTCATTGTCATACACCAAAGTATCATATGCCGTGGACGTTGCCTCCAGAGCATTGGCTCCCAGCCAGTACTGATACTCTCCCCTTTCTTCTTTGGGAACGGCATGGCGGGTGGAACCCAGATGCCATTTTCCGATGTATCCGGTATAATATCCGGCCTCGTTGAAATAATGGGCCATGGTTTTATGGTCTGCCGAGAGACAGATGCCGTTTCGATAATTTCCAATGCAGGTGGCGTATTTGCCCGTCTGCAGTACCCCTCTGGCCGGTCCGCACACCGGCTGCGGCGTAAATGCCAGATTGGCATGGGTCCCCTCCATGGCCATCTGATCAAAATTGGGAGTCAGTCCACAGGGATTGCCGTGGATTCCTGTGGTATCATACCTCTGCTGATCCGTGAAAAATACGATTACATTTGGCTTTGCCATATTGATCCCTCTCTTCCCGATGTCATTCTGCGCTTCCATCCGCCCCGTCAAACCATTCCTGCCAGAACGCTTCCTGGACAAAATCCGCGCCTTGCAAATTCGTACATTTTTCCTACACCATGTATTCTAACAATCCGTTTTACCCCGTACAATGGAGATTTTTATCCATCTCTCAAACAGAGCCATTCCAGCAAAATAGGCAGAGCCGCCCGTTGCCAATTGGCTTTGGTCAGCTCTGCCTCTGGTTTATTTTTCCATTGCAGCTTCCATGAGATGCTTATATTTTTCTTTCGTCGCCATCCCCCCACGGATATGACGCTCTGACTTATTGATGTCCAGGATGACTCTGGCCTCCTTTGCCAGAGACGGATTGATTTTCTCCAATCTCTGAGTCACGTCCTTATGTACCGTGGACTTGGATACTCCGAACTGTTTCGCCGTCTGGCGGACAGTGGAGTGATAATGGATGATATATTTTCCGATCTCCACGGCACGCTCTTCGATATAATCCTTCAAGAGATCCTCCACACCTGTTTTTGTACAGTTTATGCAAAAAACAGGCGGAGTATGAGCCGCTGATCCGCGGCTTTTCTACCGTATACTCCTTCAGCGCCGTCTTTTCCCGTTCACTCAGCTCCTCAAGTCACTCCAAGGGCAGGTTCATCTGCCCTGTTTCTCAGCGGCAAAGATCTGCCACCACCTGATTGATGACCTTACCGTCAGCCTTTCCCTTCAGCTGCGCCATCACGGCCTTCATGATCTGCCCCTTATTCTTGGTGGCCACCACATCGGCAAATTTTTCCGTGATATAGGCGCGCACCTCCTCTTCCGACATCTGCCGGGGCGCATACTCCTGAATCACGTCATAGCGTCTCTGATACTCCGCCATCAGCTCCGTGCGGTCCGCAGGACAGGTATCCAGCTGCTCCTTGGCTGATTTCAACTCTTTCAAAATCACCCGATCCACCAGTGCCTCCGGAATGTCCTCCCGGCAGCCCTCATCAATGGCCGCCTTTTTCACAGCTGACACCAAGGAAGAAATCGCTTCTTTTCTCTCTTTATCCTTCGCCTTCATGGCGGCAACCATATCGCTTCTCAATGCTTCCAGTTTCATGCCAATGACCTCCAATCCTATTTTCGATTTTCATTCATTTTCATTATAGCATGATCCGTTTCATTGTAAAGGCGATATTTCACCGCCTGGCAAACCGGTCTCGCTGGCCTCGGATCTCCCGTCCACCTCTGCCTGCGCTTCCTCCGTATGATTTCTGCCGCGGGTCAGGATGATACCGGCTACCAGGGCAGTGAAAGGCGCCACCGTCACCAGGCCAAAACTTCCCACCACGGTATCCAAAATTTCCGCTGCCACATACTTATAATTCAGAATGTGATCAATGGGCGTCCCCTGGGCCATGAATACCATTAACAAGGTAATATAGCCGCCGGAATATGCCAAAAGCAGCGTGGTGGTCATGGTACCCATGGCCGCACGTCCCACATTCATGCCGGACTTTGCCGCTTCCCGCCAACGAATCTGCGGTTTCTTTTCCACCACTTCGTGAACAGCGGACGTGATATCCACCGATAAGTCAATCATGGCGCCGGATGCGCCGATGAAAATACTGCTCATGAAGATGGATGTGAGATCCAAATGCTGATAGCCGCTGTAAAGAAGAGACTCCGAATCCGGCATCACAGCTCCGTTGATCTGGAACAAATCCGTAAACAGCATGGCCAAAATACAGGTGGTGAAAATACCCAAAAGCGCACCCAGACTGGCGGTGAGACTTCTCCTATCCCATCCGTATACGAAAAAGATAATCACCGCTGTGATCACCACCGTGATCCCGATGCCAATCCAGAGAGGAGAATATCCGTTCAGATAAGAGGGCACCAGTATCTTCCAAATCATGAGTATGGTTATGGCAAAGGAAAATATGGCCAACAATCCATTTTTCCCCGCAATGATAATCAGAAACAGCGCAAACACTGCCAGCAGGAGCACTTCCTTATCCAAACGGTAATGGTCTGACATTACCGTGGAGGTGATCTCATCTCCCTGATGGCTAATGGTCACCAGAGCTGTGTCGCCCACTTTGTAAATTTTATCCTTTTCCAGGGATCCGCTTAAAAAGTTGACGCCCTCAATCTCTCTGTCCTTAAACATTCCGTCTTTGACCCGGATGATACAGGTCTGTTCTCCTGACTGGATCAGTCCGGAGGATTTTATGGAAGAATTGTCCACCTGGATCACTTCTCCCCTTACCCGCTCTGTTCCCTGATAAATCAAGGCATCCTCATAGCCAGTGGGAATGGCTATGAGGACACCGATCAATACGATACCAAGGAGGAGCATCAAAAACATGGACTTTTTTTGTTTTAACCACAAGTGTTTCACGTTTCCGTTTTCTCCTTTTCCTTTCTCTATCATGAGGCGCTTGCGAAGCCCTGAAAGCCGCCCATGGGCACAGAAGGGCAGCGGTTTTCACCGTCTGCCCTCATCTGCGTTGCTGCCTCACCAATGCAAGTTTCCTGATTGGCTTACTGTACCTGTGTCAGATCTGCCATCTTCTTGTAGATATCTGTATTATCATAGTATCCGTCGAACATATCCTGACCTACACCCATGGCCAGCACTTCCACCGGCAGACCGGTATGGGCATAGGAACCGAAATTGATTCCACTCTTGTTGTTGAGGATATGTGTAATGGTGACAGTCAGCGGTTCATAGCTGCCGTATTTGATGTACTCATCCTGGGCAAATTCTTCCTCTTCGCCGGTTCTGGTCATGGTGGTCTCATACGCCTCCTTCAGAAGATCGTATTCGTACTGGGTCATGTACAGATTACCGTCATCCTCGGATTCCGGATGCTGATTGGCATTATCCTTCACATTGGTGTCTTCCGCGCCCTCCTCAGCAGGAGCCATGAGGCCAAACAGCTGCGTAACATCATTCATAACGGTATCGAAATCGGTGTTTTCTTCTTTATATTTTGTCACGTAATCGCTGTCAAATTTGGCATAGGAAATCTTCTGATTGTTGAAGTTTGTGAGGAACGTATCGTAATCGGTACCGGCAAATCCGATGGTCAATCCGCCTGTCTCATGGTCTCCTGTCACCAGAATCAGCGTCTCATCCGGATGCTCATTATAGAATTCCACCGCTTCTTCCACTGCTTTATCCAGCTCTATGGTATCAATCAGTGTAGATGCGGCATCATTGGCATGGCAAGCCCAGTCGATTTTTCCGCCCTCCACCATCATGAAGAACCCATTTTCATTATCCAGCATCTCAATGCCCTTGTCCACGTAGTCAGCCAGACCCCACTGGCCTTCCTCCAAGTCCAGACCATACGGCATGGAATCGCTGTCCGCCAGATGCTCTTCAATCACAATGGCCTTTCCGTCTTCCGGAGTGAGCGCTTCTGCCTCTGCCTGCGTTTTCACCACTTTGTACCCTGCTTCCTGGGCACGCTCATACAAATCCTGCTGATCCTCATCTGCGCCCGTGGGATCCAGCAGCGCGCCTCCGGCAAAATAGTCAAACTCACTCTCGATCATTTCCTCGCCAATGGCATAATAACTGCTTCTGGATTCCTGATGCGCGTAAAATGCTGCCGGTGTGGCATGGTTCAGGTTTACGCTGGAAATGACACCGATCTTATAATCTTTCTGCTCTTTGAGCTTTTCGGCGATGGTTTCATACTCCTCCGTGAAATCTGTGCTCACATTGATGCTGCCGCTCCAGGTTTTATTTCCTGTGGCAATGGATGTGGCTGTGGATGCCGAATCCGGTGCAAACGACGTACTGTCATACGTCTGTGCGGATCCGCTGACCGGGAAATTCAGCATGGTCAGATTGTTTTTGCTGGATAATGCCTGCTTCTCCTCACCGTCCACTGTCACCATTTCCGGGTTCTCTTCCGCCGCATTGGCGCTTAAAAAGTAATTGGTCATCTGTATCTGCGGATAGCTCATTCCATCACCGATGAACAGAAATACGTACTTAGGTATGGCGCTGCCTGTCTCTGTTTTCTCCGCCTCTGCCTCTGTGGCCTGAACAGTCTGCGCCTCCGTCTCCTGGACAGTCTCCTGCTGCGTCTGGTTATTTCCCTCCGCACTCACAGACGGGGACTGACAGCCTGTGGCAGATAAAATAAGCGCGCCCGCTCCCGCTGCCGCCGCCAAAGCCTTTGCTCTCTTTTTCAGCGTCTTTCTCATCACTTCTTCTCCTTAATTTTCATATTTTCATTGTTCGATGGACGACCGTGATCCCTACTTCTCAGTTCTTGCGTTCCTTCCACCATGGCATATTATAAGTAGTTTTTGTAAAATTCATAGATGGCTTCCCGTTAAATTTAAGTTAGATGTTTACCGGAAAAAGCAGGGAAAATTTAACAAAACGGGCTCTATGAGCGGCTTTTGCGCACTCAATAGAGCCCGTTTTCTCTTTTGACTGATTTTTTATATTTTTCTCATTACCCCAACAATTGGAATATGTCGCTTATGGAACCATTCTTCAAAATATCGCGATAATAATCCAGCTCATCGCCAATGATCTCATCAATGACTTTCATGCCAAGAACTTCCACCGGTGCCTTATCGTCTGTAAGGATCCTGCCCTGTCCCTCTTTTTGTTCCAATCCATCCCGGACCGTTTCCATCATTTCCCTGAGCTGCGGATCAGATATGGAAGGTATGGAGTCATTCAGGCCGGATACCATATCCGGATTGGAAGAGGCAAATAGCTCCGTATTGGTATTGGCGCTGTCTATCACCGTATAAACTTCCGGGAAAACGGAAGCTATGGTATCTGTCAGATAGTCATTGATACTGCCCTCTTTGGAGGAACGCATATTCATATTGACCACCATCACGCCATCCTCCGTCAGATGTTCCTTCACCATGGTGAAAAATTCCACCGATGACATCTGAAACGGTATGGTGATGTCCTGATAGGCATCCACCATGATCACATCATACGTTCCGGCATTTTCCAAAAATGCCCTGCCATCATTGACATGAATGTTCACCGAATCCGGTAGCTCAAAATAAGTCCTGGCCAGAGCCGCAATTTTTTCATCGATCTCCACGCCCTCCGCCCTCATATTAGGGAAATAGCGGGAACACAGCGTAGCGTACGTCCCCGTTCCCAGTCCCAAAATCAGCAGACTGCTGTCTTCTTTATCCTGAACCCCCGCCATGAACGGAGCCGCCAAAGCGTAGTCATAGTACATTCCCGTCAGTTCCTCCTCCTTCATGCGGATGGATTGAACGCCAAACAACACATTGGTGGACAAAATCACACTCCTGTCATTTTCCTTCACTTGCAGATAATTGTAAATGGACTCGTCCTCATACACCAGGTCATCATCCCAAAACGCAAAACTGTAATCCACAGCCGAAAAACTGAAAACACCGATCAAAAGCACTGTCACCGCACATTTCACTGCCTTTTTTCTGGCGGAAATAAAATAAATCACCGCAATCAGCGCCAAAATACCGGCAAAAATCAAAAAGGTGGCCGCCGTTCCCACAGCCGGTATGGTCACAAAGGTGGGCAAAAACGTACCAATGATGGAGCCAATGGTATTGAGGGCTCCCAGTCTCCCCACCACTGCTCCATTATTTTCCAGATCATCCACTGTATACTTAGCCAGAGAAGGCGTAACGGTCCCCAGAAGCATCAGCGGAAACACAAACAGCACCAGACAGCTGCAAAGGGATGCCCACACCAGGAAATTACTGCTGACCACCGCCGCCACTCCCAGCGAAATCCCTGCAATGATGTATTTTCCCAAAAACGGAATGGCAGCAATCCAGACCGCCGCGATCAAAAGCCGTCCGTAGAGTCTTCCCGGATCCGGATTTTTATCCGCCGCTCTCCCGCCCCAGATATTGCCCAGGGCCATCGCCACCATAATGGCTCCAATGATGACTGTCCACACCACCTGAGATGAGCTGAAATACGGCGCCAATAGGCGGCTGGCTCCCAGCTCAATGGCCATCACGGACATGCCGGAAAAAAATTCCGTGGCATATAGAAAATATTTGTTTCTCAGTATTGTGCGTGTTTCTCCTGCCATAATTTCTCCATTCTTACCGCCACATGCCATTGGCGCCTGCGGTATTTCTTACCTAAAATTCCTTATCCAGCATACTGGTATCTGCTTCCACATCCTCCATTTCCTTCTGAAGCATCTGCTCCTGTTGAGCGGAACGCTCAGAATTTAAATCCATATAGAGAATAAAAATGTCGGAAAGGCTTTGCTTTGTTTCTTCTGCGATTTTTTCCATCTCCGGCCGCAGCGCCTCCAGCTGGACGCTGATGGGTGTGTTCTGGGGATTAATATCTGAAAGAACACGGTCGGCATAGGCATTGATGCGCTCCACAATTTCCATTTTTTGATTCCTAGTCATATGTTTGCTCCATTCTGCTTTGAAATTTCATGTTAAGCGTACCACAAATCTGTGATGCGGGCAACAGAAAAATAGAAGCAGCTGGCCTCAAAACCTGCCAGCTGCCGACTGCGTCCATGGTGAAACAATGGGCGCGCGCTTATTTATTTTTTTCTTCTGCTTCCTGCTTTTCTCTTTCACTTTCTTCCAGCGCTTTGATGGCTTCATTGAGAGAAAGCATGCGCTCATCCAGCATATTAACCATATCAGCGCACTCCTTTAATTCCTCGCTGATATAAGACGGCGCGTTTCCCTCAAATTTATAATAGATTTTATGCTCCAGACTGGCCCAAAAGTCCATGGCAATGGTGCGGATCTGAATCTCCACTTTGGTCTCCACCGGACCATCTGACAAAAATATGGGGATGGACACCACCATATGATAGCTTTTGTATCCATTGGGCTTGGGATTGGCTATGTAATTTTTAATCATCAGCACTTTCACATCATTCTGATTGCTGATCATATCGGCAATCTTATAGATATCGGAAGTAAAGGAACAGATGATGCGGATTC
>CAJFUP010000008.1 GCA_904420225.1 uncultured Lachnospiraceae bacterium | reverse complement strand
TCCCAGACCATCTATATGGCACAGCCAATACCAGTATTCTTCCTTTGTCATACGTCTCCTCCCCAATACTTTCTATCCATTTCCCGGTATCCCACCGCCTCCGCCAGATGTACCGGCAATATTTCCCGGCTTTCCTCCAGATCAGCGATGGTACGTGCCACTTTCAGTATCTTGTCGTGGGCGCGGGCTGAGAGCTCCATTTGCGCGAACACGCGCTCCATCAACTTGCTTCCCGCCCGGTCCAGCCGACAGAACTCTCTGACCTTATTCCCTCCCAGCTGGGAGTTAAATAAAATCGGTTCCCCCTCATACCGCTTTTTCTGAATCTCCATGGCTCTGACCACCCGGCTTCGAATGGCGGCTGAAGATTCTCCCTTTTTTCGTCGAATCAAATCTCGATATTCCACCCGCGGCGCTTCCACACAGATATCGATGCGGTCCAGAAGGGGCTTGGATATCCGCCCCAGATATCGTCGGATGTCCGTCTCCGTGCAGCGGCACCGATTCCTGTCGGGATACCAGCCGCAGCGGCAGGGATTCATGGCGCAGACCAGCTGGAAATCTGCTGGAAAGGTATACGTACCGTGGACGCGGGAAATAACAATTCTTTTATCCTCCAGGGGCTGCCTCAAAATCTCCAGCGCCATTCTGTGAAATTCCGGAAGCTCGTCCAAAAACAAAACGCCTTTGTCCGCCAGACTCACCTCACCCGGCGCTGGAATCCTCCCGCCTCCGGCCAGAGCGGAGGCGGATATGGTGTGATGGGGGCTGCGAAATGGCCGCCTGTTCAGCAATCCCTGTCCCTCCGGCAGAAGAGCTGCCACACTGTAAACCTTCGTCAATTCCATACTTTCCTCCAAAGTCAGCGGAGGCAGGATGGAAGGAATTCTCCTGGCAACCATGGTCTTTCCTGATCCGGGCGGTCCGATATAAAGGATATTATGCATCCCAGCGGCCGCCACCTCTGTGGCCCGCTTTACCATTTCCTGGCCGCTGACATCGGCAAAGTCCTCCCCTTCAACGCTCTCCTGAAGCACTCCAAGCTCTTCGTCACCGGGAACAGGATCCCTTCCTTGGGGATTGTGCAAAAAATCCACCACATCCCGCAGAGATGGACAGCAAAACGCCTGAATCCCCGGCGGAATAGCCGCCTCCCGTCCGTTCTCTACAGGGACCACTGCTCGCCTCATCCCGTTTTCCGCTCCGCAGGAGACCAAAGAAAGAACCCCGTTGATTCCTTTTAGGGATCCATCCAGACTCAGTTCTCCCGCAAACAGCGTCCCCCGCGTCTGTTCCTCTGTCACATATCCGGATGCCGTCAGCAATGCCACTGCTATAGGCAGGTCAAACCCATTTCCCTGTTTCCTCAAATCTGCCGGGGAAAGGTTTACCGTAATCCGGCTGGGTGGAATCAAATATCCTGAATTGCGCAGAGCTGTCCGCACCCGCTCTCTGGCTTCCCGCACCTCGGCTCCCAGATACCCCACCATATCGAAAGATGGAAGACCGCTGCTGATATCTGCCTCCACCTGAACCATACATCCTTCTATGCCCATCAGTGCCGCACTATAAACTCTTCCAAACATTATCCTTACTCTGCAGACAGGAAAGGCGGCATTCCCTCTGCCTGTATTCCTTTCTCTCGCCCTAACACTTGTCCGCCTGGCTCGTTATTAAAAAAATTGGATTTTTTTTAGAATTGATACCATCTTTGCTTGAAATGAGCCTGCGCACCCCTTGCGCAGGCCAAAAGAATATGAGAAAAATAGCTGCTTCCAGAGTCTCAAAAGATCACCTTGCCGCTCTCCATCAGTGTGTCGCCGTCCAGAGAGATCAGACGGAATACACCGTCTTCCAAAATCATACAGCTGTTCCGGCTGCCGCCTTTGGGCAGAGACACGGAACCGGGGTTTAAAAACAAATGGCCCTCTTTATAAGCCATCTCGGGGACGTGCGTGTGGCCATAAAGAAAGCAACTGCCGGGCGCCAGCGGCGGCATATTGCCCTCATGATAAATATGGCCATGAGTGGCATAAAGCGAAAGCCCATCAACAAAAAATGCCGCATAATCTGCCAGGATGGGAAACTCCAATACCATCTGATCCACTTCCGCATCGCAATTCCCACGAACGCAGAAAATCCTCTCTTTCATTGCGTTTAAAATTGGAATCAGCTCTTTAGGCGCATACCCCCTGGGCAAATCATTTCTGGGCCCATGGTACAAAAGATCCCCCAGAAGAAGCAGGCGTTCTGCCCTCTCTTTTTCAAACCTTCCCGCCAGTTTTTCTCCGAAGTACGCAGATCCATGAATATCTGACGCAATCATCCATTTCATATCTCTCCTCCGTCTGTTTCGTCATAAACAACTCCGCTCTCCCCATTCTGCGCAGAGCCTGCGACCGATTTGGGGAACCTGTGATCAGGACTCAATTCCCAGCTTCTGAAGCCCTTCCACAGCCGCCCGATGGCTGGTCACATGAATGGTCCGCATCCCCAGTTTCCTGGCCGGAATCAAATTTTCTGCCGTATCATCCAGAAAGACCGCTTCCTGAGGACGAATCCCATATTTTTGTATCAGCTTCTCATAAATCTCAGGCTCCGGTTTGATATATTGGACCTCATAGGAAATAATGCCTCCGTCAATATAATGAAGAAACCGGAAATTTGTCCTGGCATACCCAAATAATGTACGTCCGTAATTGGACAGCACATATACTTTATATCCCTTCTCCTTCAGACTTAAAATCCAAGGCGCCGCATAAGTGCACTCCTGAACCAGATCCTCCATATGACCAAATACCTTATCCATCTCCGCTGCATACTGTGGAAGCAGGGCACGGCATCGCTGCTCCACATTTTTGTCCCCCAAAACCCCCCTGTCGAACTCCTGCCAAAGGGGGTTTTCAAATACCGCTTCTCCGATTTTTTCGCAGATGTCGTCGGAGAATCCCAGACGGCGCAAATATCCCTTCCAGTCATATCGAACCAGCACGTTTCCAATATCAAAAATAATCGTATTGATCATGCGTTCTTTTCCTCCCATCCGCCCTCATGGGCTGGCATTTCTTTGTCCAGTATAGCACCGGCCGGGAAGAATGTCCACGCTTTTCAGCATAAATCATCCCAGAAAGAAGAGCCGAATTCCGGCATATACCCCCGATACCGATATGGCATCATCTGTCTCTGCAGCTTGGGATTGATCCGTCCCTCCACAGCAATGGTATCCACAAAAAGACGCCACAACTCCTGATAGTCTTCCTGAGTTTCCCGGCAGGAATGATACTGTTTCCGCATCTCCTGAAAGATCTCCCGCCATTCTTTTGGGCTTAGTTTCAGCAGAAACCAGGGGTTCCCCGCCGGATGAATCACCGCTTCTCCTCTGGTTCCATCGTAGATGAAAAAATGTTCCGGATTTAGCCTATCACTGAAATGGTCGGCAATGACAGGAAGTACATTGTTTTTCGGCTCAATGCGGGCGGCATAAATACCATTTCTCATCTTCTCAAACCGCAAAAATTCCGTGAAAAAATGGCTTTCACGGCCCACAGCCCGCGCCAGCTCAAAGGCCCTGGCCATATCCGGATCCTGGAGCATATCCAGTGCCCTGACGCCCAAGGAAAACCCCTTGATCAGCATCCGATACATGACATCCGCCTTGTCCAAATCACAGCTTAAAAACACCTGGTAAAAACGGTAAAAATATGCGTCCGACAATTTACGTTTCACGGAACGAATCACTTTTTCCGCTTTCTCTTTCTCACGTTTCACTTCCGTATATTGACAGAACAGCTCTCTCTGACACGTATCCCGCAACTCTATCCGCGTCTGGCTGTGGTCGCCCACACACCAAGCATCATAGATGCCGCACAAAATCCATTCAAAATCATCTTTGCATAGAAATATCTGCATACTCTCCCCCTCACAGCTGCCCCGTCAAAGCCATCATCCCATCCTCAGCCGCTGGAGCCGCCGTTATCTTCCAATCATCAAACAATGACAACTGCCGGTACGTCTCTGTGTGGGATATGTCCCAGTTTTTCTTTTGCTCACTGTGGATCAGCTGGCCAGTGATATAATTTTCCTCCAGCCGCACCGGGTACAGCATTCGGCCATTGCATGTGATGAAGTACTGGGCCCGTTTCAGCACCACACCCATCTTTTTCAGGACGGGAAAATCCAGCTTTCCCATGCGCCTGGCCCGAACAATCCTCTGGGCGCTCTTGACCCCCAGTCCTGGCACCCGCAGCAGTGTCTTATAGTCCGCCCGGGTTACCTCCACCGGAAAGTACTCCAAATGTCTGACTGCCCAGTCGCATTTGGGATCCAGGAAAATGTTGAAATTGGGCCTGTCCTCGGAGAGCAGTTCCTGTGCTCGGAAACCGTAATAGCGCAGCAGCCAATCTGCCTGATACAGCCTGTGCTCCCGAAGAAGCGGCGGTCCCCCAGGCAGCGCCGGGAGCGCGGCGTCCTGTACTGTGGGAATGTAGGCGGAATAAAATACCCGCTTCAGATCATATTGATCATACAAGGCCTCCGCCACCGACACGATCTGAAGATCGCTCTCCGGCGTGGCGCCGATGATCATCTGTGTGCTCTGTCCCGCCGGGACAAAAGACGGAGCATGGGCGCGCATCATAAGTTCATTCTTATTTTCTCGGATTCCCAGCTGGATCTGACGCATGGGTTTTAAAATGGTTTTCCTGGATTTCTGCGGTGTCAGCCGTCTCATCCCCTCCGATGTGGGCAGCTCCAGATTGACGCTCATGCGGTCTGCCAGAAATCCGATGCGCTGGATCACTTCCGCAGCCGCGCCGGGGATCCCTTTCACATGAATGTATCCATTGAACCCATGGACAGTCCGCAGCTGATACAAAATTTGATACATCAGTTCCATGGTATAGGTGGGATTCTTCAGCACACCTGAGCTTAAAAATAAGCCCTCAATATAGTTTCTCTTATAAAACTCCATGGTCAGAGTACAGATCTCAGCAGGCGTGAAAGTGGCCCGCTTTGTGTCCCGCGATGCCCGATTGACACAATACTTACAGTCAAAGACGCACTCGTTGGTCATCAGAATTTTCAGCAGGGATATGCAGCGGCCGTCGGCGGCAAAACTGTGGCAGATACCTGCGGCAGCCGTGTTTCCAATGGCCCCCTTCACCCCTTTTCTCTGAACCCCGCTGGATGTGCACGCCACATCATACTTGGCCGCGTCAGACAATATCTTTAATTTTTCAGAAATAGACATGGTTTCTTCTATTCGCATACGGCGCCTCCCGAACATATGTTTTTATTGTCTCGAGTATAGCACACAAAATAGAAAAAGGCAACAGGAAACCGAACATATTTTCGTTTCCCATTGCCCCTTTTTTCCAACGATCCGCCGACCGCAGTGGGCCAGCGCTTTCTTTTCACTTGTGAACTGCCTTGATCAAAATCGTTTTTCCAGCCACGCCAATATATCCGCATACACGGTTTCTTTTCCCACCTCATTGATCAGCTCGTGGCGCATTCCGTCATACAGCTTCATCTCCAGATCACGGATGTTCAGTTCCTGGTATTCTTTATAAACCCTGCCAACCCCTTTTCCATAATTACCCACAGGATCTTCCGTCCCAGACAGCAGCAAAATCGGCAGCAGCTTGGGAATCCTATCGGAATATTTTCCACAGGCCAGCTCCGCTAAAATCTGAAAAAAATCACTGCAAGCCCCTGCGGTGAAAGTGAACTGGCACATTTCATCCTGTTCATAGGCATCCACCGCCTTGGGGTCTGTGCTGAGCCAGTCATGGGGAGTCCGGGCATCGGGAATTCTCCGGTTCATGGATCCCAACATCAGTTCATACAGCAATTTGCTGCGATATCGTTTTCCTTTGAGTTTTCCAATCCCCTCTGCCATGGCCTTCCCGGCGGCTGCCTCGGCAAAGGTGTGGTATCCCGTGCCCATGAGAATCGCTCCGTTGATGCGGCTGCCGAAAATCATCAGATACTTTCTGGCAAAAAACGATCCCATGCTGTGTCCCAAAAGGATGATGGGAATACCGGGATATCGCTTTCTGGCAAAACGTGTGATCTGATACATATCCCGAATCACCAGATTACTGCCGTCTCTGTCAGAAAAATAACCCCGATCCTCATCACCTTCCGCTGAATATCCATGCCCCAGATGATCGTGGCCGATGACAGCAATCTGATGGACATTGAGAAAGCGGGCCAGCCCATCATACCGCCTGATGTGTTCAATCATTCCATGGGCAATCTGCACCACTGCTCTGGGCTGTCCCTCGGCCAGCCAATGATTGCAGTAAAGCTGATCTTTTCCATTCCGTGACTTGATATAAAATTCTTCTTTTCTCATGGACTGCTCCTTTCCCGCAACAGCCCCAAACTTCTGAACTGTTACTTCTTCCCTGTATCGATACGCCGTCGGCTCCCCAATGCGACTGACCTGCGTTTTCCTTAAGTATACGTTTTGAATGTTTGTTTGTCAATCAGACAACCGCATTCATTGCATATACCGGCGCATCTTGGCCAGGGCTCCTTTCTCAATCCTGGACACATAAGAACGGGAGATCCCCAGAGCTTTCGCGATCTCCCTCTGTGTATATTCATCATTCCCAAATAGTCCATAACGATACTGAATCACCTTTTTTTCTTTATCCGATAGGCAGGTGTCATAAGCCTCATAGAGCCGCTTCAAATCTTCTTTCATGGCCACCATTTCGGAGATCTCTCTTTCCTCCATCTCAATGACGTCCATCAGGTTAATTTCATTTCCCTCTTTATCGGTGCCAATGGGTTCATATAAACTTACTTCCCTGCTTCGCTTTTTTTCACTTCGCAGCAGCATCAGGATCTCATTGTCAATGCATTTGGCGGCATAGCTGCTCAGTTTATTTCCCCTGTCCGGATTAAAGGTATTGACTGCCTTGATCAGGCCTATGGTTCCTATGGACAGCAGGTCATCCATTTCTTTATCGGTAAATGCGTACTTCTTTATAATGTGGGCGACCAACCTCATATTGTGTTCAATCAGAATGTCCCGCGCCGTCTGATCCCCCGCCTTCAGCAGCTCCAGATATTCCCTTTCCTTCGCAGTCGACAATGGTTTTTTAAATGTTTTCAAAGAAAGCCACCTGTGAACGCATTTATAACAGTCTATGCGTTCCAGATGGCTTACGTGCTTTTACACTTTTTATACTGTAACGGGAATCTCTTCCTCTGCCTCCTCCCGAATCTCCTCCAGCTGCTCCGGATTGGCTGCTGGCAAATCCATGAGCGAGCTGACACCGAAGCTTCGCAAAAATTCTTCTGTGGTGGCAAAAAGGATGGGCTTGCCCGGGGCATCCATTCGCCCCACCTCTTCGATCAGTTCATATTCCACCAATTTATTGATGGCATGATCACTTTTCACACCGCGGATCCGCTCAATCTCCGACTTGGTAATGGGCTGCTTATACGCCACAATGGAAAGGGTCTCCAGAAGCGCCTCCGTCATCACATGCTTTTTCGGCTGCGCCGCAATGCGGATCAGATATTCATAATATTCCGCCTTGGTGCAAAGCTGCAGCCTTCCATCCAGCTCAATCATATGGATCCCTCTGCCCTCCTGGCGATATTCTTCCATCATTTCCCTGGCCAATCGAATGACTTCCTCTTCCGGCAGACCTGTGGCCGCCGCAATCTGTCCGATCCCCACAGAGCGCCCCATGGTAAACAGCACAGCCTCCATGGCCGCTTTCCATTTCTTGTCCTGGTCCATAGCAACTCTTCCTTTCAATCATACTGCTCCATATCTTCTTTGGTGATTTGATTGGCGCAGTCCTCATTCCAATCCAAATAAATCTCCGCAAACGTCTCTTCCTGCCTCACCAACAGTCTCCCCACTTTAATCAGCTCCAGGCAGGCCAAGAAGGTGACCACCACATCTGCCTTGGTATTTTGCTGCTCCAGAAGATCGGAAAAGGAAAATGACTTATGGGTATCAGCATAGTCAAATATGTACCCCAACTTATGGGAAAGGCGCACCGGATCCCGTTTGATATTGCCAAACTTGCTGCGAATGGGATCAATCTTATCCACCTGCCTGCGCATCACCATTTGAAAAACATCCTGGAGTCTCTGAAGGGTAATCCCGTCCAACAGCCGATCCAGATCCACCGGTTCCTGATAGGCCGCCACTTCCCGGGGAATGGTGGGTTCCTTAAACATGGTGCGGTCCGCGCCCAGATAGCACTCCTTTAGCTCCTGAGCCATGGTCTTATACAGTTTGTACTCCACCAAACGCGCCACCAATTCTTCTCTGGGATCCACCTCCTCTCCCTCCTCGTCCTTCTCAGCCGGGAGCAGCATCTTGGCTTTGATGGAAAGAAGAGTAGCTGCCATCACCAAAAATTCACTGACCAGCTCCAAATCTTCCTTTTCCATCTTCCCCACGTACTCCATATACTGGTCGGTGATTTGGGCAATTGGAATATCATAGATATTAACTTTATTTTTATCAATTAAATGTAAGAGCAAATCCAGAGGACCTTCAAACGTATCCAGCTTTACTGAAAGTTTCACTTTCCTCCTCCTTCCCAAAACAGCGCCCTGATCCTGTTTTTGCATCACACAAATGATTCATCCGTTTCCCCCGACTGCTTTTGGCTCCGCCTCCAGATCGACAATCAGCAGCTCCGGTAAATTGTTGAGGCGAACGTTGATGGTGTGAGTTCCCAGACCACCGCTGATGATACAGTGTGCACGCCCAATATTCAGCATTCCTTTATCTCTCTTGGTAAAAAACTGAAACTGCGGGGACATAACGCCGCCAATACCTGGCAGACGGATGGTTCCCCCATGGAAGTGGCCGGAAAACGTCAGATCCGCCCCCCATTTTTCATACTGCTCCAGATAGAGCGGCGAATGGGCCAGTAAAATCTGAAATTCTGTTCCTGGGCAGGGACCAAGTTTTTTCTCCAGATACCCATCTTCCATTTCCACTGGGTTGCCCTTGAGATAGTACTCTTTATCAATATCAATTTCGCTGAGACGTATCCGGTCATTCCCTCTCTGAATCACCACCGACTCATTTTTCAGATGATGGACACCACAGCGGTTTAAAATCTGCCGAAATTCTTCTTCCCATCCCGGATACTGCTGTTTTTCTTCCTCCATCCGCTGTTCATGATTGCCATTGCCATAATACACCGGAAAAGAACGAAGCTGCCAAAGCAAATCCCTCAACACTGAAAAATCCTTCTGCTTCCACTCCTTGGCAATGATCATATCTCCGGCGATTAAAATGATATCCGGTTTTTCCCGTCCAATGGCCTCCACCAGCTTACTATTTCTTTCTCCAAATGTATTTTCGTGAAGATCCGCCAGCACAGCCATGCGAAAACCTTCAAAAGCACTCCCCACTTTTGGAGAGGCTATGCGGTAATGGGTTACAGTCAGCGTCCGGCACTCATACCGGGAACGAAGAATACACAAAAGCCCAATGACCAGCAGAACGGCAATGATTATCCACCACATTCGATTCTTCCTTTCTTTTGCGCACAGCAGCGCCTTTTCCCTTTCCCGGTATATTTCCCTCTCAGAGCATCTATAATGGTAATAAAAGATTCCGGAAAGGTTTGATTTACATGAAGAAAATTCTGACGTTTCTTTGCGCTCTATGTCTCTTGTCCTTCCTGGTGCGTCCCGCCGCCGTCTGCGCTGCCGACACAGAGCAAACGGCCGCCGCCCCGGATTTGGGCATCACCGCCGCCTCCTATGTCCTAATGGAGGCCAGCACAGGGCAAATCATCCTGAGTCAGGAGGCTGATACCAGACTGAGTCCGGCCAGCATCACCAAAATCATGACTCTGATTCTGATTTTTGACGCCTTGGATTCGGGACAGATTCAGCTCACCGATGAAGTAACCACCAGTGCCTACGCCAAATCCATGGGCGGTTCCCAGGTGTTTCTGGAGGAAGGCGAAACCCAAACGGTGGAGACGCTGATCAAATGCATCGTGGTAGCCAGCGGCAATGATGCCTCTGTGGCTATGGCGGAATACATAAGCGGCAGTGAGACCGAGTTTGTAAATCAAATGAATTCCCGCGCAGAACAGCTGGGCATGGCCAATACGCATTTTGAGGACTGCTGCGGACTGACTGAATCGGATAATCACTATACTTCCGCCAAGGATGTGGCCATCATGAGCCGGGAATTGCTGACACAATATCCCCAGATTAAGCAATACTCCAGCATCTGGATGGAGAATATCACCCACAATACGGCCCAAGGCACCAAGGAGTTTGGCCTGGCCAACACCAACAAACTGCTGAAACAGTATCAATGGACCACTGGTCTCAAAACCGGTTCCACCAGCAAAGCAAAATACTGCGTTTCCGCCACGGCAGAAAAAGACGGCGTGGAACTAATCGCCGTCATCATGGCCTGCCCCAACTACAAACTGCGCTTCGCGGAGGCGGAAACACTATTCAATTATGGATATTCCAACTGTAAATTATACAAAGACGAAAATCCGGAGCCTCTCCCCCGGCTGGCCGTCACCAACGGCAAAACCGATGACATGGCTCTCCGCTATGAATCGGTCTTTTCTTACCTGAGCACCACTGGGGAAGACTTGTCTTCCGTCACCAAAGAACTCTCATATCGGGAAGATTTGTCCGCCCCCATAATGGAGGGAGAGGTGGTGGGAACGCTGATCTATAAACTAGGCGATACTACACTGGGTTCTGTAAATATCCTGGCAGCGGAAACCGTGGAAAAAGCCGACTACTGGGACTATCTGAAAAAGCTATTTTTCCAATGCCTGCTTTGATTCTCTCAACGTTACTGAGCGTCTCTGTCACGCCTTCTGTGCAATCTCATAAATCAGGCGCTCCGATGAAGCCCAATCCAGACATGGATCAGTGATGGACTTTCCGTACACATGGTTCTCTGCTCCGATTTTCTGACAGCCCGCCTCAATATAGCTCTCAATCATGACGCCCTTTACCAATTTTTCCACGTCGCTGGAATGACTTCTGCTATGAAGGACTTCTTTTACAATGCGGATTTGTTCCAGATACTGCTTGTTGGAATTGGAATGATTGGCATCCACGATGCAGGCCGGATTTTTCAGCTCTCTCTCGCTGTACATATCCACCAAGCGGACCAAATCCTCATAATGGTAATTGGGAATCGCCTGGCCGTGCTTATTGGTGGCGCCCCGCAATACAGTATGGGTCAGCTCATTTCCCGTGGTGCGCACTTCCCATCCGCGGAAAATAAAGTCATGGCCATGTTGTGCTGCATAAACGGAATTCAGCATAACGGAATAGTCTCCACTTGTGGGATTCTTCATTCCAGCTGGAATATCAATACCGCTGATGGTCAAGCGGTGCTGCTGATTCTCCACCGATCTGGCGCCTATGGCCACATAAGACAGCAAATCTGACAAATATGTCCAGTTTTCTGGATAAAGCATCTCATCCGCCGCCGTCAGACCGCTCTCTTCAATGGCCCGGATATGCATATGGCGGATAGCCAAAATACCCGCCAGCATGTCCGGCTTTTTCTCCGGATCCGGCTGATGAATCATTCCCTTATACCCCTCACCTGTGGTTCTGGGCTTATTGGTATAGATGCGCGGAATCAGAATCAATTTGTCTTTTACCTTTTCCTGCACCCGACTCAAGCGGTTGACATAATCGCAGACAGCATCTTCATTATCAGCGGAACAGGGCCCGATGATGACCAAAAATTTATCACTTTTTCCTGTGAACACCTGACGGATCATCTTATCTCTCTCCGTCTTGATTTCCGCAATTCGATCTGTAATGGGATATTCCGCCCGGATAGCCTCCGGTGTCGGCAGCTCTTTTTCAAATGTAAAACTCATATCTTCCTCTTTCCGCCAGTTTTCTTTCTATTCCTCCCCGTCTGACAGATATCATCTTTGCCCTTTATTCTGCCGGGGTTCTGACTTTTATATAAATGGATTCCCGTTTTTTGCCGGGAATCTGCCTTTGGAAACGTGGTTTCATTATAAAATCAGTTTTTCCTTCTGTCAAGATCATCCTTTTTATGACACTCCCATCCATTCTCTGGCTTCTCTGGCTCCCACAAATGAAAACTTGAAAAATAACCTTGAAGATAAGTATAAAAAATCCCATACAGGCCATCCTATATATAAAGTATCGTTTCAAAAGGAGGTCACTCAAATGTTGCTTACCATTCTAATCGTCTGCGCGGTTCTTCTGGCTCTGCTTTGCGTTTATGCGCTTCTTCGCTCGGCCGCCCAGGCAGATGCCATTACCCAACAGATTCAGGAAACTTTGGTTAAAAAATAGAGGGCTTCCCAAAGCCCTCCTCTGAAAATCCCTCTCATGGTTCATCCATTGTATCCAGCTATTCAAACAGCATTTTAAATCGCCCTTTCATTTCCAGATACATTTCACAGTCGCTCAAATCCGTCAGGCGCTGAATCATGCTGGCATAATACCATCTTTGTTTTTCTTTTCCTCTGCGAAAGCGAGACCAGACTTCCTCACCCACCTGATCCCGGTCCTTTTGAATACTGCGCAGATTTGACAGCTTATCTGCACAAATTAGCAGTTTTGTCTGCCTTGGCATCTCGCCGTTGACGTTCTCCACTGCTTTCTGTTTCCGCTCCTCCCAGGAAAGTGATTTGTCTTCTGTCATCACAGACACCATTTCCGCCACTTCCCCGCCGAATTTTTGTCGGATCTCCTCCAAAGTAACTTCCGTGTCCTCCA
Source organism: uncultured Lachnospiraceae bacterium (assembly GCA_904420225.1). Taxonomy (GTDB): domain Bacteria; phylum Bacillota; class Clostridia; order Lachnospirales; family Lachnospiraceae; genus Fimimorpha. Next base: position 3,225 of record CAJFUP010000008.1, on the reverse strand, counting down.
CTGTATCATGGAGCAGCCCAGCACATATGACCGATTCTGACGCCCCCGCCTTGGTCAAAATCTGCGCCACCTCAAAAGGATGGACAATATATGGGACATCCGTTCCTTTCCGCTTCTGCCCTTCATGGGCCAATGCGGCAAATATGATTGCCTCATGGATCATAGATATCCTCCCTGGTATTTCTTGTTTCTTTTTTTCTCTTGCTGGCTGACATATTTTTTGGCTTCTAGATAGTAGCGCTGCTCTCTGCTCCATTTATCCACACTGAAGACCAGGCCCAGCTCCGCCATGAGAAACAGAACCGAAGCGCCTCCGGAACTGATGAAAGGAAGCGTCACACCTGTGGAGGGAATGAGACTGGAAACCACAGCGGCATTGAGAATCACTTGAAGCGCAATCTGGGCGAAGACCCCAGCGGCAATCATTTTTCCAAATAAGTCTCTGGCATTCTGCGCAATCTTATAAATCTGATACAGCAGATATCCGAACAAAAACATCAGCAGCGCCACTCCGAAAACCCCCAGTTCTTCCGCCACGACAGCTAATATGTAATCGTTATGCGGCTCTGGAAGCCGGAATTTAATGAGACTCTGGCCCAACCCCTTTCCAAAGAGTCCTCCGGCCCCGATGGCGTACAGAGCCTGCGCAGGCTGCATCGCCTGATCGGACGCGTACTGCGGATCTGTGGGATGGAGCCAAGCGCGAATCCGAGTAATGCGAAAGTTCTCCTGTTCTGATGCCGGTATAATTTGGTCCACCACAAAAACGCAAAGAACCAAGGCCGCCAGGATCCCCACTGTCACCGCGACGCAAATCTTTACATTCACCCTGGGATTGGCGATAAACACCAGCAAAATACAAATTCCCATAATGATAATAGCTGTACTCAAATTATCAGAAATCAGCAGCACCAGTACACTGATAATCCCAGAAAGAATGAGAGCGATGGCTGCCTTTTTTATGGAGTCCATGCCTGTCTTTTCAATAAAACAAGCCAAAAACATAATCATACAAAGCTTAATGGGCTCCGCAGCCTGAAACTGGATGGGGCCAAAGCGAAGCCATCTCACAGCGCCATGGGATTCCCGGCCGATTCCCGGTACCAAAAGAAGCAGCACCAGCGCCAGCGCTCCCAGGAAAGCAAACCCGGAAAGTTCCTTCCACACATGATAATCAATAAAGGAAATCACCGCCATCATTACCAGTCCCAAAGCCACGTATTTCGCCTGATTCTTCAAAAAATATGTGGATTCATATCCGTAAGCCGTCTGGGCATAATAATAACTGGCACTATAGATCATGATCAATCCAAAAATGCACAAAAGCACAATGGCCAAAAGCATGTTGTGGTTCATGGAAGTTCGGTTGAACCATTTGCGTTCGTATAAAAGATCTCTCACATAGGAAATCAGCCTCACCGGGTTTCTTCTCCCTTCTTCACGTTAATTCATCCAGGTATACCCAGATGCACCCAAACCATTATTTTTCAAACTGCAAGAGCGCTGCGCAGCAACTCCATCGGCACAGGCTTATCCCTGGGATAAGTTGCTCCAAAACTGTTCTATTTTTTCTTTTTCATAACCATTTTCATACTGACCTGTCAAAAATACCTGCAGCCCTTTTTCCGCCAGTTCCTTCCAGGATTCTTGCTCACGCTTCACCAGGATTGGATAAAACAGCACCTGGTTCTTTTCAGCAGCCTGCAGATCTCCCGGCGCATCGCCCACCATAAGAACATGGTCATCGGCATATCCGCTTTGCTTCAGAGTGCTGATGCAATGGCTCTTGCTCCCACAATCCTGAGCCATGACAATATCTGTGCACTCCAGCAGCCCTTCTTTTCCCCACTCGTCCAAAACAGCTTTTCGATTTGCCGATGATACAATGGCCACATCAGCATATTTATGAATCTCCTCCAGCGCCGCTTTGACGCCCACAAATGGTTTCTTCTCCTCATCCGGCAGCTCGTCAATTTTCTTATTTACCTGTTTTGACCAGTTCAGCGCTTTTCTCATACTGATACTGTCGGCCTCTTCCGCTGCCGCCTCCAGACTGCTGTTGGATAACTCCTTGGCATGATCGGCCCAGTATACCAGGTTGTCCAAGTCATTGATGCGCACATAATTATGATGAATCTCTGTTAAAATCAAAGCCAACGCTTTGAAACGATTGATCCCCCTGGTTTTCTGATAAAGATTGATCTCATTCCAGCGCTTCAGTATGGGTTCCCTCCACTCTTCCAGTCCCCACTCTTCCACCATACACGGGCCAAAGCAGCGGATATGCTTGATATCCATGGTGTCCATGGCACACCCATCTGAATCCACACAAACCAAAAAATCCTTCGTTCTCTGAAATTCTTTTACCGACTCCATTCCATTCTCCTTTCCTAAATACTCCATTGATTACGGCGGAGTTTCACTCCGTCAAGCCACCAAAATTATTTTTATTATTATTTTAACACATTTTTCGCCTTTAAGCAAAAAAAAGATAAAAAAAACGCCAGCCAACGCTGACGATCTGAGAACTCCCCCTGTTGGACTCGAACCAACGACACTGCGGTTAACAGCCGCATGCTCTACCGACTGAGCTAAGGAGGATTACATAAAAATATTATAGACACTTTTTAACTGCCTGTCAAGCTATTTTTCTATTTTTATGAAAGCAGAACCGTATCAGGGATACCGTTCTGCCTTCATAAATACTTTATCTCAGTAAAATTTATGCGATGCTCTTCTTGGCTGTCTCAACCAACTTGGCAAATCCTTCCGCATCATTGATGGCCATATCAGCCAAAATCTTTCTGTTCAGCTCAATGTTAGCCTTCTTCAGTCCAAACATAAACTTGCTGTAAGACAGTCCGTTGATTCTTGCTGCAGCATTGATACGGGCAATCCAGAGCTGTCTGAACTGTCTCTTTCTCTCTTTTCTTCCTGCGTAAGAGGATGCCAGCGCTCTCATGACAGACTGCTTTGCCACTCTGTACTGCTTGGATCTTGCGCCTCTGTATCCCTTCGCCAGTTTCAATACTCTATTATGCTTCTTTTTTGCGTTTAAGCCGCCTTTGATTCTTGCCATTTCCGTCTTCCTCCTCTACTTCTTACAAATACGGTAAAATCTTCTTCATATTCTTAACATTGGTAGCATCTGTGATAATGGACTTTCTAAGATTTCTCTTTCTCTTGGTAGTCTTAGAAGTTAAGATATGGCTCTTATAGGCTTTG
>CAJFUP010000007.1 GCA_904420225.1 uncultured Lachnospiraceae bacterium | reverse complement strand
TAGAGCCCGCCCATGGCGGGCGAACTAGAAAAAATGGGATGCTTATCCGCACCCCATTTTCGCTATTTCCCCTTATTTACGGGCATTTTGCCCTTACTTCTGCCCAAAGAAATATTTCCGCAGACAACTATATCTTGTGGTATTCACACCATTTTCCATTACATTTATACAGCATTTCGTGTAAGCAAAGCGACCGTCTCCACATGCCCCGTCCCACAAAACAAATCACAGCAACATGCCTTTTCCACCCGATACCCCCTTGCCTGCAGCACCGCCAAATCCCTTACTAAACTGGTGGGTTTACAGGAAATATATACCATTCGCTCCACTGCAAAGCCGATGATTTTCTCCAAGGCCTTGGGATGGATACCATCCCTGGGGGGATCCAGCACAATTAGGTCCGGCTTATCTGTCAACTGATCCACCACTTTCAGCACGTCTCCGGCCAAAAATTCACAGTTATCCAGATGGTTGAGCGCGGCATTTTCCCTGGCCGCCTCCACAGCTTCCTCCACAATCTCCACTCCCACCACTTTCCTGGCCACTGGCGCCAGGATCTGGGCAATGGTGCCGGTTCCGCTGTACAGATCGAATATCTCCTTTTGATTGGTATCACCGATATAGGAGCGGGCCGTCTCATACAGCACTTCAGCCCCCAAAGAATTGGTTTGGAAAAAGGAAAACGGCGTAATCTTAAACCGCAGCCCCAGAAGCTCCTCAAAAATATGATCCTTCCCATACAAGAGTTCCGTTCCCTGGTTGATAACAGCATCAGCCAGACTATCGTTGACCGTGTGGAGAACGCCGGTGAGCGTTCCGGACAGACGCAACTTTCCCAGGCCGCTGACCCAATCTTCCAGAGGAAGCACCTGCTGAGAGCTGGTCACCAGATCCACCAGAATCTCTCCCGTCTTCTTTCCTTTTCTCACCAACAGATGACGCAGAGAACCTGTATGGGACAGTTTCCTATAAAATGGGATCCCTTTTTCCTGAAAATACTGCAGTGTAAAGGTCAAAATGGCCCGGAAATCTCCATCCACAATACGGCATCCATCTACGGTGACAATATCGTGAAAACTTCCTCTTTTATGCATGCCCAGGGCCAAAGGGCCATCCTTCACCTCATCACCAAAGGAAAACTCCATTTTATTCCTATATTCTGTGGCCAAGGGACTGCCCTTGATTCCCTCAAATACATACGGCGTCTCTATGACTCCATCCAGCAGTGCTTTTACCTGATTTTTCTTAATCTCCAGCTGGGTCTCATAAGGAAGCGACTGATAGGTGCAGCCGCCGCAGACCCCAAAATGGGGGCAAATATCCCGCACCGTCTCCAAAGGCGATGGTTCCAGAATCTCCAAAAGTCTTCCCTCTGCCTTCTCCTTTCTCACCTTTGTCACAGCAAACCGGATTTTTTGTCCGGGTATGGTATTTTTCACCACTGCCTTACCATCGTTGATCTCCACCACACCCTGATTGGGAAATTTCAATTCCTTTACGATTCCCTCGTAGATTGTTCCTTTTTTCATCTCTCTCCTCATTTTCTCTATATTCCTATAAGCGTTTGTGAAACTCTGAAAGCCCTGTAATTATAATACTTTTGAAACAGCCCATCCGTATCACTCCTCATCGTATGTATGCCGCCTGGCTCCAGCCGTCCGGGAATCCATATGAAGACCTTCTCCTTCTTGATGCTTCACAATCACCTAACTATCCATACATTAGGAAAGCCGGGAAAATACATCCGCACTTTCCCGGCCGCCGACTTTTACTCATTCTGCTCTTATCCTATTTGACACCACGATCCGCATGCGGCGAAAACACCGCTGCTTTTCGGTCTCATATGTCAGGGACCTTTCTCATTACAGCACTGGGCCAAAAACCCGTTTGAGACAATCCCACCCTCTTTGACTACAGCTTTTATTCTTCTTCCTTCTTATCCGCTTCTGCTGTTTCAGTCTCCTCAGCTTTCTCTTCCTTCTTCTCTTCTTCAGCGTCCTCTTCGTCCTCGAAGAAATCGTCGTCAAAGTCATCCTCGAAATCATCCTCGAAGTCTTCCAGATAATCGGGGGTCAGGAAACGATATACCGCATAGGCAATGGCTGCCACAGCTGCTACGGCGCCCATAATTGCGAGGATCCAGATCACCGTATTTTTCTTCTTATCATTTTCCTCTTTCTGCTTCAGCAGATCATTGAGCTTGCTGACATGCAATAATTCATCCATCTTATTCATCCTTGCCACGTCCTTTCTTCCGTTATTCGCCAGTCTTGTCCGGCCGGTATCATTCCGGGCAGGACAGATTTCTCCTGGATACGTTGAGACTATTGATATTATATCACTCTTTTGAAATTTTTACTATATCATTTCTAAATTTTTTACAGTCCATTCCAGACAAATTCCTTTTGGATAAATAAACCCGCTTCCCCGTCCCCAATCAGCTCTTGTTTTTCCCTCCGCCACTCTTCTCCATACCTGGGCGGCATCGGCGCCAAAAGGGTGAAATCTCCCACCGTGTTTTTACTTGGAAACCATGCTCTTTTCATTCAGCTCACACATACGGCCATCTGCCAAGGTCAAGCAAATCCTTGTGTCTTCCACCTGGGCGGATGCCTCCACACCACAGATGGGATGATGCTGGCCTGGACAAAATACCGTCACCATGCGAACATTATCTCCCCGAACTTTCTGGGAAACTGTGGGCACTGGGACGTACTCTCCCTGATTTCCTCCATATGCCCGGAATCCCTGCCATTCCGGCTCCTCCTGGCCACAGATCAAATCCATTTTCGCATTTGGCATGGATGTGAGTATGGTCAGCTCTTTTGCCTGAACCGCTCCGTTTTCCAGATGAGCTTCCCTGGTATCCAAATGCCACAGGGATTCATATTCATGAACGCTCTTTGCGATCATTCTATCAATAATGATGAAAAACGGGACCCACTTCCGCTCTCCTGCGCACACATCTTCCTCTCCAACACCCAATCCTTCCGGCGTCTTAATGAAATAAACCGCTCTCCTATGGATAACCGAGCAGTCCTGATTGGGTCCATATCCCTCATCATAGCAACCGGACACGTAGTCCAGGTTACGGGTTACCGCATAATCCATATCTGCCTTTTTCTCAATATCCTCTTCCTTCCACCGATAGGAGCTCCTACGATTCTGATCCATACCATCCACTCGGATCGTATTGTGGGAACGAGTGGACAGCACATAACGGCGCATCTCCGAGTCGTCATAGGCATAATTTCCCCCTTCCGTCACCACCAGTTTTCCGCCGGTGTGAAGGAGGAACGACAGCTTATCCTCGTGCTGATGCCCGGTTCCAAAGGGCGCCGCATCCAACAGTCCCCAGACAGCATCTGGCCCCCATCCGCTGCGCATCACCATAAAACCAGACCACGGAAATGCCACTGACGTATATTCCGGCTGCTGGCCCCGCTCTCCGTGGCTCACTGCCCACTCAAAGTCGGAACGGCCGGGATACATGCCCAGTTTCGGACCAATATAGACGGCCACATCCTTCATTCTGCCGTCATTGAGATCTGGTGTCTTTCCGTCCGGCATCATGATCTTCACATAGAACCGCACAGCATTTTCCAAAGTGTCCAAGAAAGATGCCGGAACCGGCACCTGGTATGCCTGGGCCAACTGGATTGTTCTCTGGTAATTATTGATTACCACATCATGGTAATTGGTGGACAGCTCAAATTGGAATCCATCGGGATAAAACTGACGCTTCAACTCCTTTTCCAGTCGATCAAAGGCAAATGTCAACCATTCCTGTGATTTGACAAATTCTGGGCAAAGGATGGCGATATAGGCCAGGCCGTTCATCTCCATGATCAGCCAATTGTTGACCCAATGATGACACTGCATGCGATTGCCGTGCTCCCACAGCGATTTATACCAGTCCACCAGCACATCATCTGTAAAATACGGCGTTTTATAAAACGTATGAAGGGCATACGGCCATGTGGCTCCCATACGGATACCGCATTCAATGGTTCTCCAGCATTTCGTCTGATCCCCGGCCACATCCCCTGGGCACAGTGCCTGTCTGGCCCAGCTTTTAAAAAAATCGGCACAGGCTTTGGCATATTTCTCATCCCGCTTCACATTCCGATACACATAGGCCAGCAGCTTCCACTCATTGTGGCGGCTCAACTGCCACGTCCATTCCTTGTATTGATTGTAGGTGGGATTGGCTTCCCAGTCCACAACTTGGCCAAACTGGTGGGGTACGCCCACAGAAATCAGGCAATGATTACAAATGCGCTCCGCAGCCTCCACATCCGTCTCTTCCGGTTTTCTATACACATTCTCCGGCTTTTCGTAAGGCATGGTAAAAAAGCGGTCCGGCTGAAGACTTTCCCTAATGTGTTTGGCAAACGCATGCCTGGCTTTTGTATAATCACCGCTCTCTCTTGCACCCTCCACTGCCGCGCGCACCCGCTCCATTCCCGGCATATCCAGCCTCAGACATGTGTCAAAAAATTCCCTGTCGCCAAGCAGCGGTCCTATTTTTTGTTGCATTCTTACTCCCTCCTCTTGTTAAAAATCCATGGCCAACACCATTATTTCATAACCGCATAACGGCTTTACCGCACAAAATTTTCATTAAATTGCGAAAGGCCCGGCTGCGCCCGGGCCTTTCTGTATTCTCATATTGCTGCACCCCCAGCAAACGAAATACCTTTATGAATAGTAATGATGATATATTGGAGCAAACAATGTGTTACCCCTATGATTCGCCGATTTCCAGCGCTGGAAGCCATCACCCCTTGATGGATCCGATCATAACGCCCTTTACGAAATACTTCTGAATAAACGGATAAATCAGCATAACAGGAACCATACTTACTACGATCAGCGCATACTTGATAACGCCTGCCGCCTTGGCCATCTGCGCCTGCAGCTCCGGATCGGTAATGGTAGAAGGATCGATCTGCTCCATCAAAAGGATCTGTCTCAGGAACAGAGTCAGCGGGAACAGGTCTTTTGTATGCAGGTAAATCATAGCATTGAAATAAGCATTCCAGTGACCAACACCATAGAACAACACCAATACCGCGATAACAGCCTTGGACAGCGGGATAACCACCTTCAGTAAGTATTTAACATCCGAACATCCATCAATCTTGGCCGCTTCCAAAAGTTCCAGAGGAATGGAATTCTGAATAAAAGTCCTGGCCACAATCAAGTTATAGGCCCCAACAGCGCCGGGAATAATCAGACACCAAATGGTATCCAGCATCCCCAGAGTACGGATAACCATGTAAGTAGGAATCATACCGCCGTTGAAAAACATGGTAAATGTAAACAGCAGCATGATACCGTTTCTGCCCGGCACATCCGGACGGGCCAGCGAATACGCCGCCATCACCGTCATGACGATGTTAATGGAGGTACCCACTACAGTGTAAAACAAAGAATTTCTAAAACCAATCCAAACATCTTTAGTATTAAATACCGTTTTATATCCCTCAATACTGGCATCAACGGGCCATAGTACGACCTTACCAGCCTGCACCGCATCGCCGGATGAGAAAGATGCCGAAATAACATAAATACAAGGATACAATACTATGATGAAAAACAGTGTCAGTATAATGGTTATAATCGTATAAAAGATTTTGTCTCTACTTCCCAAATTTCTGAATTTGTTCATATGTTTTCACCCCTTTTCTCGATTAAAAGATTCCGCTTCCGTTCAGCCTCTTGCTGCCCCAGTTGGCCAGAAGAAGCAGTACAAAGTTGATAACGGAGTTAAACATACCAATCGCTGTAGAATATGAGAAATCGGTAATACCGCCGGCAAGACCAACCTTATATACATATGTACTGATGATCTCACTGTAATTCAGGTTCAGAGAGTTCTGCATAGCATAAGCCTTGTCAAAACCGATGTTCATGACATTACCGATGGCCAGAATCAGCATAATACTGGCTGTGGGCAAAATGCTGGGAAAATCAATATAAAGTACCCTTTGGAACCGGGTAGCACCGTCAATGGTGGCCGCCTCATGCAGCTCCTGATCCACGCTGGCCAAAGCAGCAATGTAAATAATGGCATTGTATCCGGTACTCTGCCAAACAGCCGACCACACATACAAATGATAAAAATTAGAGCCCGTAGCAAGGATATCATCGGGAAATTCACCGGTAAAAGCGCTGTAAAGCGCGCCGTATAAACCGGTACGGTAGTTGATGATCTGATACAAAAGGCCGACCATAACGATAACCGAGAAGAAATGCGGAATATATGTAATGGTCTGAATCACTTTCTTATATTTCTGTCCCCGCATGGCATTGAGCATCAGGGCAAAAATAATGGGAATGGGGAAAGTAACCACCAAACTGTATATCGCTATGATAATGGTATTGGGCACAACCCTTGGAAAATATCTGTCATTGAAGAACTGAATGAACTGATCAAATCCCACCCATGGGCTCCCAAAAACGCCGTCGCGGAAGTTGTAATCCTTGAACGCAATCACAAGACCGGCCATAGGCACATATGCAAATATGATGAGGTAAATAAGCGGAAGCAGCAGCAGCAGATAGATCTGCCAGCGGCTCTTGATCTGCTTCCACAGTGTCTTTTTGTGCTGAACGCCCACTAACTGGACTTGCACCTGCTCCTTTTTCTTCGCCATGTAAGATCTCCCTCTTTTCTTTTATAGATTTTTATCGCAGCGGTCCCGCCTTTCTGTCCGGCAGATTTTCAAAATTACAGCCGCCAGAAACCGCACCTTTTCTTCATCCGTCTCTCATCTGTCCCATACCGTTCTCCTTTACCTTACCGTTGGTTGTTTATCTGGCCATCAGATGGATCATGACTATCCGAAACGCCCAAATGTTATGATAAAATCATAGCACGGAACCGTCATTTTTCATAGTCTCAATTCCAAAAAACTCTCTCACTTTAGTGTTTTCGTCCATTCACCATGCCATTTCCGCTCTGCGGCAGTCCTTCTGTAAAATGAGACATCTCTGTATCAGGCCAGACAGGCTGAGAAAATATCCCAACGCTCCGCATCCCGGCATCTCCCCCTGGCGCAGGGATTTGGGATATCTCCCCAGCCGTCTGCCGACCCGCGCTGCCAAGCGGCACGGGAAAAGCGGGGACGATTCGCGGATGCCCTCCACGAAACGTCCCCGCTTTTATGTAGTCAGAGCATATCCTCGAAACGGATATACGGCAAGACCATCATGCAAAATCAAAATGCCGCAATTTCAAATTACTGCTGTGATCTCTCAAATGCTGTCTGCGCATGCTGCAGCCATGTCTGAAGTCCCATGGAATCCAGTTCGGCCAGGTAGCTTTCCCATCCGGCATCATCCAATGTTCTGGTACCAGTGATGAATTCAGCGGTGGACTGCTTCAGGAAATCGATCATACTCATGATTGTCTGGGAAATCTCGTTGTTTTCCTCTTCCGTATACTTCAGAGTCGGAGGAACATGTTCCGGCCATTTTCCGTTATAGAGTTCATAATTCTGTGCGTTCAGCATCTGTACTCTTGTAGCCTCAAATTCCTTGGCGCCGTCCGCTGCGGAGTTGCCCATCTCAAGAGAGGAGTAGCGAGGTCCTACATTGTGCCAGAATTGGCTGCTGACCTCAGACCAAACCTGCTTTTCGCCTGTGTTGTAAACCAACTTCACTTCGTCAATGATGCCGGCCTCTTTATACGCATTGTTGTTTTCTGCGCATACTTCCGGATCAATGGTCCAGTCTACACCGATTTCGCCGAATCTTTCTGCCAAGGAAAGAGACGCGTCATAGAAGGACTCACCAAAGCGGTATGCCAGTTCCACATTTCCTCTATCCTCAGCATAGCTGGTGATGAAGAAATCCAGAGTTGGTTTGTATGCGGAGTATGGCGTATAGGCGATGCCCTCCGGTCCCTCAAACGGAGCCATCAGCTCCATTTCCAGGAAGTTGGGGTTATTCTCATTATCCGTCCAAGATCCACTGTTGGAGCCTGCGCTTACCAGACCCACAACGTTGGTCTCAGCATTCAGCGTTGCCTTGAACTGTGTCTCCTCATCGCTGAAGATGGAAGCTGCCAATGCGCCATTGTCATACAGATCCTTCAAGTATTCCAGACCAGCTCTCCAGCCGTCCGTAGCAAACGGTGCAATTACGGTTGTGCCGTCATCAGAAAGAGTCAGACCATTGTTGGCAGAGTTCTCACCCGGGAAGAATACAAAGGAATTCATCAGCGCCCATACCGTATTCTGGCCGTATCCGCCCTCGGCGAATCCATAAACACCGATCTCATCCTTCTGGCCGTTGCCATTGGGATCATCTTTAACAAAGGAAATCAGCACATCCCTCAGCTCATCTGTGGTGGTGGGCACCTCCAACCCCAAATTATCCAGCCATGCCGTATTCAAGTACATACGGTACGGAGTCAGGTTCCAGGTCTCCGGCTCGTATTTTGCCAAGCCGTAGATATGGCCGTCCGCCGATGTCATAGCCTGCAGCATAACTTCCTTATCCTCTTCCGGAATCGCCGCAAAATGCGGGCTCATGGATTCATCATTCACATAATCATCCAGTGGAACGAAGAAACCATTGGAGCCGTAATTCTGGATCTGAACGTCTGTCAATGCGCCAAACGTCAAAATAATATCCGGCGTGTCTTCCGTACCGCCGGAAGCCATCAGAGATACCTGCTGCCGCAAATCGTTGGTATCCGCCTGCAAGGTATAAAACTCAATTTGTACACCCAGCTGCTCTTCCAGATAATTGGTAAACCAGTTATCATCATAATTTTCTACAAACGTGTTCTGCTGGATACCAATGATCAGTTTCTCGCCGTTTCCGATCTTTCTAAGACCCAAATCAGTGGGGAGAATACCATCCAAGCTCGGGCCGGACAGCTCTGCCTCCTGGCTGCCCTCATCTCCCGCTTCTGTCTGCGCCGCTGTTGTCGTTGTCGCGTCATCGCCGCATCCTGTCAAGAGAAGGGATGTTGCCATGACCGCGCTCAAAGCTGCGGCTACAAGTCTGCGTTTTCTCATAAAACTTTCCTCCTTTTTTAATTGAATTTTATGAATTGTCACATATCGCTGTATCGCTGTGTGACTCTGGATTTATTATCGCAGGCAATTGTCATTTTGTCTACTCTCAATTTGCGATTCCCCTTTCATTTTGACTGTTTTATACATCTCATTTCCCTCCCACGCTCTCATTTAGATTCTTTTTGCACTATTTGCATCCATATATCACAGGTTTTTCGTTCTTTTTTCCATTTTTCAAAGCAATTTTACCACAACGCACCATGGCCTTTTTTCACCAATCCAACTACTGTTTTCAGCACATTCACCAATTGATATCCGCCAAAACACATCAATATTACATGGTAACCACAATCTGTGGCACACTGCCAAAATATACCCTGGTCCGGTATACCCGATCTCCCCATTCTCCTCTCAGTTTCTCGTCCTGTAACAAAATTTCTTCTATCGCC
>CAJFUP010000006.1 GCA_904420225.1 uncultured Lachnospiraceae bacterium | reverse complement strand
CTTTGGGTCTGCCGGGAGGAAATCTGGGAATCTTACACCAGGGAAGAAAAGGATACTATTGCGGCATTTCTGGACAGCTATGCCAGAGCCAATACGGTTCCCCAGAACTGGCGATTGTTTAACATGCTGGACATGGCGTTTCTGCATATGGAGGGGTATCCCATTGACGAGGAGATTATGATGGATCATGCCCAGGCTATCTTGAATTATTACGCCGGGGACGGATGGTATCGGGACGGCCACGCCTTTGACTACTATTCCTGCTGGGCATTTAATGTCTATGCGCCCATCTGGAATCTGTGGTACGGGTATGAGCATGCGCCCTATGTGGCCAAGAAATTTGAGGAGCATTCCAACTGTTTGATGAAGACGTATGCGGATTTTTTTGATCGGGACGGTTTTACCAATATGTGGGGGCGCAGTAATATTTACCGCAACGCAGCCACCAGCGCTTTTGACGGAAATATGATGCTGCGCAGCTGGTCGGCAGATCCGGGACTGGCCAGAAGAATTTCATCGGGTTCTTTGATGCAGTTTTTATCCAGGGAGGATTTTTTGTATCAGGGTGTGCCTACACTGGGCTTTTACGGTCAATTTTCGCCTCTGGTTCAGGGATATTCCTGCGCGGAATCGCCGTTCTGGCTTGGAAAGGCGTTCTTATGTCTGCATCTGCCTGCGGATCATCCCTTCTGGACGGCAAGGGAAAACAATGGGACTTGGGAAATGCTCACCAAAAATCAGGTGAAAGAGACGGTGTTGGATGGACCGGCACTGTGTTTTACAAACCATGAGGCCAATGGGGAAACGGTGCTGCGAACCGGCAAGGTGGTAAAGCGCGCCGGAGATGTCCACGGCATGTGGAATTATTCCAAGCTCAGCTTCAATACCAAGTACCCCTGGGAGGCTACTCCCACAGACGATATGCCCATGATAAATCAGCAGGTATTTGTTCAAGAGAACGCTTGTGGCGAGACAAATGCTTCAGGCGCCGTACCCGCCCGGGCCGGAGAAGTGGAGGCTCAGCAATATGTGCTGAAGGATGTGACCACCGGAGAGCTGGAGAGGGCCAATGTGACATACTGGTATGGGGAGAAGAACGGGGTACTTTACCGCAGGCAGTTTTTCAATTATCGGGACGATCGGGACTGCCACTGGACGCAGGCCGTGAATTTGGCAGATTTTCCTGTTCCGTTGGGGTTGATTCGCGCCGATAAGCTGCGTCTGCACCGCAGACCGATTACCATCACTCTGGGGGCATATGGATTTCCCGACAACGGCACGCAGATCATCCAAAAGGAATGTCAGGGTGCCAAGGCCATCATACTTAAGGGACACGATTCCACAGGGCGGGAAAAGCAGCTGGCCATGACGATTTATGACGGCTGGGATGAGATTTTCTGCATGCACAGTACTGGGACCAATCCGGATTCGGAGAAATCCTATGTGGTATATGCCTCTCTTTCACGGAAAAAACAGTACGGGTATGAGCCGTATGTTCTGATTTCCCAGGTGATTACGCGGGAAAGCTGGGAGGATTTTACTGAGGAAGAGCTGTTTCCCATTGGGGAGGTGCGCTACACAGATCCACAGGGCTGCGGCGGATATGGACCTGTGGTTATTGTCCTGAAAGACGGCACAGAGAAAACCGTGGAGTTTGAAGGGATCGAGGGAAATCTGCAGCTCTAAATGCATTTGACGCAGTTTTGTAGTTATTTGATGATATCATAGAGAAAGGTGAGTAAGATTTCCATGGCACAGGAAAATTGTCGGATCAGTGGATTCAGAGGGGAAGATGTGGACTGCCAGATTCAGTTTTTCTTTCAGGGAGAGGAAAAGGGGTTTTCCGGCGCATATCTGGATGTGCGGTATGAATGGGCAGAGGCATGCACGAGGATCTGTGTGGGGTTGGGAGAAAAGGGGGATTTTGGAAGAATCCAATGTAAAGAAGCATTCGCCAGGGCGGTGAAAGAGGCCAAACATCTGGAAAGAACTCGAATTTGCCTCAGCGCATCCAAGGCGGAGACATTTTTTGGACGAGAAGGAATCTTTGATGCGGTGGAGGGGTGTATACTGGGACTTTTTGAGCCAGAGCAGTACCGGGAAAAGAAGGAACACAGCCATAGGGAACTTTTCCTGGACTACGGGAAGGAATCCACAGAAAAAGAGGCCTGGATCAAAGAGGCCGTTGAGTTGATGCGTGGTGTGTGCTTTGCCCGCCATCTGGTGAACCGTCCCGGCAACATGCTGACGCCTGCGCTGTTTGCTGAAGCGCTTCTACAGGAAGCGGATGGGCTTCCTGTAGAAGTGGAAATTCTGGATGAAACGCAGATACAGAGTTTGGGAATGGAGGCGCTTCTCTCAGTGGGAAACAGCAGCGCACATCCTCCCAGACTCATCATTCTTCGCTACACAGGGGATCCGGCGTCTGGGGAGCGGTATGGATATATCGGAAAAGGCGTGACCTGTGATACGGGAGGTTATTGCTTAAAGCCAGCCGCTTCCATGATGGGAATCAAGGGGGACATGGCCGGAGCAGCGGCCGCAGCCGGGGCCATTTGCGCCATGGCGTCCAATGGCGTGAAGGCCAATGTGACGGTGGTGATTCCGGCCTGTGAAAATCGGATTTCCAGAGAGAGTTTTCTGCCCGGCGATGTGATTGGCAGCATGTCGGGAAAAACCATTGAGATCGGCAACACAGACGCGGAGGGAAGATTGATTTTGGCGGATGCCATCACGTATGCGGCGCAAAAGGAACAGGTGACTAAAATTTTGGATGTGGCCACTCTCACTGGAGCCGTGGTGTCCATGTTTGGATTCACCACTGCCGGGGCCATGGCCAATGACGATGCGTGGTACGAAACATTTGAGAGGGCAGCCGGGGTATCGGCAGAGCAGTACTGGAGGCTCCCCGCTTTCAAAGAATATCGAAAAATGGTGGAAAGCCGTGTGGCTCATGTGAAAAATGTCAGCAGCGGCGGCTGCGGCACCATTACAGCCGGATTATTTTTGGAAACCTTTGCCAATCCCTTGGCATGGATTCATCTGGATATCGCCGGAACGGCCTGGGTGGATTCTCCCATCTGGGAATTTCAGAGTGCCGGTGCCACGGGAGCAGCGGTGACAACCCTGTATTTTCTGGGAAAGGAGCAGGAAAGAAAGGAATGAGGCGGAAAATTTTCTGCTTTCCAGAAAGTTCCATGGAAAAATCGTAAAAAACTATATAAAAAACGACAAAAATAGTATATACTATGAGGGATAGAACGTAGGTCTTTTTCGGAAAGGTTATGATGCTATGGAAATTTCAACGAAGGAAGAGCGGTACCCGTATAAGTTTGCTTTGTTCCCTCCTTACAGCGATCCATGGATGAAATCGCCGTTTATAGGAGTGCTGGCCATTATATTGGACTGTCTGCTGATACGATTTGTCACACTGTTTCTGCCAGTACTTCGGAATACATATTTGCCATTGGTGTTTTATTCTTTTTTATTTGGCTCTATGATTTTTTTCATTATTCGAAACTTGTATTTTCCTTTTTGTCTGTTTGTGTGGAAAATGTCGTATCGATATCATCTGAAAAAGGGAACTGTCAGCGGAGTGTATGTCAATGAAGATTTTTCCGTTTATTATGTTTCCGGAGAAAAGAAATACCGCTACAGCGGGAGAAGGATCGCGGTGGGATATCAGGAAGTGGAAGAACCGGTACTTTATCTGAAAAATTCTGTTTTGATCCTTCCAAAACAAAAAGGCCAAATTGGCGGATGGAGCGATTGGATAAAAATGGCGGAAAAACTGAGGAGATGAGAACCCATTGAGGGGATCATCTCCTCAGTTTTTTTATGAAAGCCAAGATCAGCGGCCAAGGGCATGGGCGTACCAGCATGTCATTTTTGGTACAGAAATTTTCCGGGAATTTTGCTTGAGGCGGGATACAAAAGCAGGTAAAATGAGAAAAGAACCAGAGATACAAGAACACTGTGTAAGGAGGGGTTTCATCATGGGAAGGTATATCTTGGAGGCATGTGTAGATTCGGTGGAATCGGCTGTGGCGGCACAGAAGGGAGGAGCTGACAGACTGGAATTGTGCGCCAATCTGGTCATTGGCGGGACAACACCCAGCTTGGAACTGTATCGGCGGGTCAGAGAGGTGACGAATCTCCCGGTTCATGTGCTGATTCGACCGAGATTTGGGGACTTTCTTTATACGCAGGAAGAGTATGGAATCATGTGTCGGCAGATTCGGGATTTTACCGCAGAAGGGGCGGATGCTGTGGTCATAGGTAGCCTTTGTGCGGATGGAAGTCTCAATGAGGAACAAATGATGGGGATGATGGATGCGGCAGCCGGAAAACCGGTTACCCTGCATCGGGCCTTTGATGTGTGCCGGGATCCGTGGGAGGCGCTGGATGCAGCCAAAGCGCTGGGAGTTCACACCATTCTCACCTCTGGTCAGGAGGCCAATTGTTACGATGGAAGGGCGCTCATAGGAGAACTGGCCAGAAAGGCTGGTAGTGGCCGGGATACGGTCGCTTATGCCGGGAAAGATGGAGCAAAAACTGCCTCGGCGGATTTTTCTTCGGGAACCGTACAGATCATGGCAGGAGGTGGCGTCTGCGCGGAGGTCATTGAAACCCTCATGGAAACCACATCTGTCTGTGCATTTCATATGTCGGGGAAGGTAACACTGGAAAGCGGTATGGTGTATCGCAATCCCAAGGTTAATATGGGGCTGCCTGGCATCAGCGAATTCGAAGTGTGGAGAACCAGTGAGGAGGCCATCCAAAGAGCTGCGGCTGTGCTGAAAAAGCGATGTGAAAAAATGGAAAACTGCAAGGATACAATGACGGGGAAACGTGGATAAAATGTGAAAAAACAGAGTGATCAGGTGGATTATATGTGGATAATGTGGATAACTCTGTGGAAAACATGTGGTTAAAAAGTTTCTTTTGTACATATTATTTTAAAAATTACAAAAATACAGAAAATTTAATCGGAGATATGAAAGAGCAGAAATATTTTGAGGAATGTGATCCGGTGGAACCGGTGCTGGACGTGGAGCAGGAGCAAATGCAGGGAGAGGATACAAGCATGTTGACAGAGAGGATGGAACAACGGATTATACAGGCATACGAGGCCAATATGGCCCATTATCCCGATAAACGCAGAGAGGTGGAGGCGTTTCTGGACGGGAAACATTCCATGGAGCAGGCATGTCTGCGTCATCTTTATGCATTTATGGCAGTGGATGATGTGGTCAGCTATTCGGTGCAGGAGATATTTGGGTATGTGGAGGCGTCTCTGGCCGTGCGGGAGGAGCTGACTTACGCCAAGCAGGTTCCTGAGGAGCTATTTTTTGCGTATGTGCTGCCCTGCCGTATCAACAATGAGCATCTGGACGGCAGCCGGGCACAGCTGTTTTCCATGCTTCGGGATCGGGTGCAGGGAAAGACCATGTACGAGGCGGCTTTGGAGGTGAATTACTGGTGCTATGAGCATGTCACCTACACCCCAGCGGACGACAGAACCCTCTCCCCCTTGGCAGTCATGAAACGGGGAAAAGGTCGGTGCGGCGAGGAATCCACGTTTACGGCGGCAGCTCTTCGCAGCGTGGGGATCCCGGCACGGCAGTGCTATGCGCCGCGATGGGCCCATTGTGATGACAACCATGCCTGGGTGGAGATCTGGGCGGACGGGGCCTGGCACTATCTGGGTGCCTGTGAACCGGAACCGGAGCTGGATAAGGGATGGTTTACGGCGGCGGCATCCAAGGCCATGCTGATTCGGTCCCGGGCTTGGGCCGGGGTGGAGGAAAAAGCGGTGGAATGGTATGAAAAATGGGGAGGACAGGCCATTGCGGCCGCACCCATCTATACCTTGGTCAACAGCACGGCTGTATATGGGGAGACAGAGATGCTGCGGGTAAGGGTCTTGGATGGAGGTCGGCCCTGCGGCGGTGTCACGGTGCGGTTTCAGATCATCAATTACAGTGAGCTGTACGCCCTCTATGAAGCGGAAACGGATGCCAAGGGTTGGGTCTCCATACGGATGGGGAAAGGAGATGTAAGGATTTTTGCCCAGAAGGAAGGGCGGATGATAGGGCGCCAGATTGATCTGCGCCGGGAACGGGAAGCAGTGTTGGAGCTGAGAGACGGCGCGTATGTCTGGGAGATGGATGGGAGGCAGGAGGAGTTTGATATGGTGCCGCCTGCGGAAATGGCAGTGCAAAAGCAGGTACGTTCCAATCCGGAGGCGGCCAGCCGCCATAGGGTCCGCTTGGCGGCCTGCGATGCTGTCAGAGAACAGGCTTCCCAAGGGGCAGAGGAACTGTCGGGGGAAGAAGAGGAAGCCATCCGCGGCTATCTGGCGGCAGCCGGGCAAAATTGGCGGGAAGCGGAGGCGTTTTTTCAATGGGATGGTGCAGAGAGGGAGGAAAAACTTCTGCTGGGATCCACACTGCGGGAAAAAGACTGGGCCGACTGCCGGGCAAAGACGCTGGAGGAATATCTGCTCTGCGCCCGGCCGTATCGGCATGACTATCCCAAAGATTGGTATGTGTCCTATGTGCTGGCTCCCAGGATCGCCAACGAAATGATTCTGCCGGAGCGCGCCCACATCCGCCGTCTGTTGGTTTCCATGCTGCGGGGAGCGTGCGGACAGGCGGATGGCAATCAGATATATCGTCTGCTCAAAGATAGGATCCGGATTTTACCGGATCACGGGGCGGATATTGAGACGGCTTCCCCCCTGGGGGCTCTGCGGTACGGTATGTGTTCCAAGGCCTCGTTTCCGGTGGTATTTGTGGCCGCCTGCCGAAGTCTGGGCATTGCCGCCCGCCTGAATCCGGTTACCAATGAGCCGGAATGGGCATCACCTGGAGAGAATCCGCAGTGGAGGCGGGTAAAGGAGATGGATTTCCATACCAAAGATTTCCCGTCCGCCGGTACGGCAGAGCTGACGCTGCGGGTGCCGGGAGAACAGGGGCTGGAATATGGCAGCCAGATTTCTCTGGGGGTATGGGATGGGGAGGATTATCGGACGCTTTCATATGGGGACAGAAAAATGGAAGATGGGCAGAGATTTACACTGGATAGGGGGTACTACCGCATTCTTTTATCCCTGCGTCAAATTGATGGATCGGTATCGGTCAGGGCAATGTATTTGACGCTGAACGGCGACAGAGAGGTGACGCTGCGGCAGAGGGAGGATCAGACCGGAAAAAAACTGCGCCATGTGTCCCTGGGAGATATTATTGTGAAGAAGGACGGCAGGGGGGGAACGCTGCGAAAGCTGTGGCCCCACGCCCCCGGCATTCTCATCCTGGCGGAGCCGGGGAAGGAACCCACGGAACATCTGTTACAGGAATTGCTGGCGTGCCGGGAAGAGTACAGAGAGCGGGAGATTCCCATTGCCATTCTTCTGAAAGACCAGAGACAGAGCCGCCATGAGACCCTTCAGCGGGTGCTGCAAAAACTGCCGCAGGCAAGCGTCATGGAATGGCAGGAGGATCGGCAGATTCATAAACTTCACGCGGACATGGGCGTGGGGGATGAGCGGCTTCCCTTTGCCGTGGCCGTGGACCGGGACGGGAGAGGGCTGTACGCCTGCGCCAATTACAATATTCGAACGGCGCAGACGCTGCTGCATGTGTTGGAGGAAGCGGCCATGGAAACCGTTGAGAGCCGTTTCAGAACTGAGAACGCCGGGCCGCTGGAATGATATGGCCGGCAGAATGGAGGCATTATGAAGATTACAAATCTTAAAGTCAATCAGATGAAAAACCCTCTGGGATTTTCCGTGTCTTCGGTATCCCTTTCCTTTGAGGTGGAGGAGAGCAGCGGGACATGGCTGAAAGAAGCGCGTATTCGCATTTCTGACAAGAAAGATATGAGCCATATTTTATATGACAGCGCCCTGGATGCCGCCGGAAACTGTGAAACCAATCATATGTCTGGGGATGAAAAAGCGGCAGAGAGAAGTGCCGGGGTCAGCAGGCTGGGATTCTGCCCCCAATACCGGTTTCAAGGGGGGATACGGTACTACTGGACAGTGACGGCCGTGGCAGACGATGGTGATGAGGGAACCAGTGAAACGGCATGGTTTGAAGGGGGACGGAGGAAAAAAGAATGGGATGTGGGGTGGATTGCCTCCCCACTGGGCCGGGAGACACATCCGGTGATGCTGCGGTCCTTTGTGCTTCGGGAGGAAAAAAAGGTGTCCGCAGCGCGGCTGTATATGGTCGGATTGGGTGTGTATGAGCTTTATGTAAACGGAAAAAAGGCAGGGGACGAGTATCTGGCTCCTTTTTACAATGATTACCGCCATTGGATCCAGTATGAGACGTATGATGTGGAGGCCCTGCTGCGAAATGGGAAAAATACGGTGGCAGTCATGCTGGGAAACGGCTGGTATAAGGGCCGTTTCGGGTACTGGGGAGAAGGGAAGGACACGGAGATTTATGGGGATCGCTTTCTTTTGTCAGCGGAGCTGGAGATCACGTATGAAGACGGGAGCCGGGATATCCTGTGTACCGATGAGTCTTGGAACTGTATGGAGTCTCCTGTGAAATCCAGCGGGATTTATGACGGAGAAGTGTATGACGGGCGCATCAGGCTCTGGGATGAGCAGGGGGCGCTGCTTTCCTCTGCTGCAGCATCGGCCGTTCCGGCGCAGACAGCTGAGCCGCCCAAAGGAAGGGTGGAGGAGAGAATGAGTCTGCCGCTGACCATCCATGAACGCATTGGCTATCCCAGGCTCATACGGACGCCCAAGGGGGAACAGGTATTGGATTTCGGCCAGGAGATCAGCGGCTGGGTGGAGTTTGACTGCAGGGCGGAGGAAGGTGTGAAACTATTTCTTCAGTATGGGGAAATTCTCCAGGACGGATGCTTCTACCGGGATAATCTGCGCTCGGCCAGGGCGGAGTTTACCTATATTTCAGGAGGCTTGGGTCATGTGCGGCCGCATTTTACCTTTTATGGCTTCCGCTATGTGAAGGTGAGCGGTGTGGAACTGACGGAAGAGGCGCTGGAGGACTGGCATTTTGAGGCGTGCGCAGTGTATTCGGATTTGGAGCAGCTGGGCCATATCACCACATCCAACCCCAAGCTGAATCGGCTTTTTGAGAATACGGTGTGGGGACAAAAGGGGAATTTTGTGGATGTGCCCACGGACTGCCCCCAGAGGGATGAACGGCTGGGCTGGACTGGCGATGCCCAGGTATTCTGCGCTGCAGCCTCCTATCACATGCATACGGCAGCTTTTTATCGGAAGTATTTGAAAGATATGCTTTTTGAGCAGAGGGAGCATGGGGGAGGAGTCCCCTATACGGTGCCGGATCTGGCAGCGGCGGTCAGAGAAAAGGCAGGGGATCCGGAGCCTGACTGGGAAGAGGGAAAATGGGGGGAGTACGGCTCTTGTGCCTGGGGAGACGCGGCCACGGTGATTCCATGGACCGTATACCGGTTTTACGGAGACAAGCATCTTTTGGCGGAGACTTATTCCAATATGAAAGAGTGGACAGATTTCATCATTTCGGTGGATAACCGTCTGTGCGGCGGAAGCCGTCTGTGGAAAAAAGGATTTCATTTCGCCGACTGGCTGGCTCTGGATAATCCGGATCCGGAAAGTTGTTTCGGCAGAACCGATCCCTATTATGTGGCTTCTGTGTATTATATGTACTCCGCCTCCATGACGGCCCGGGCGGCTCGCATATTGGGAAAAAAAGAAGACGCCGAGTATTATGAAACCATTGCCGGGGAAGTGAAACGGGCTATCCGAGAAGAGTATATCACAAAGGATGGCAGTATGAATATGGATACCCAGACAGCTCTTGTGCTGGCTTTGCAATTTGATCTGGTTCCCCATGAACTTCGGGAAAAGACAGCGAAGGAGCTTCAGAAAAAACTGCAGGAGAGAAACATGCATTTGGACACAGGATTTGTGGGAACGGCATATCTGTGCAAGGCCCTGACGGGAGCAGGGAGAACAGAGGATGCCTATACACTGCTTCTCAAAGAGGATTATCCCAGCTGGCTGTACGAGGTCAACATGGGAGCCACCACGGTCTGGGAGAGGTGGAATTCCGTACTGCCCAATGGGAAGATCAGCGGAACCGGCATGAACAGCCTGAACCATTATGCATACGGCGCTGTGGCGGAGTGGATGTATGAGACCATGTGCGGCATCGCCCCCGGCGAAGATGGCGCAGGCTTTGCCAAAGCCATATTGGCGCCCAAGCCTGACCGCCGTCTGAGCCATGTGAGTGGAGACTATCATTCCGCCTCCGGCTGGTATCGCGCCCGGTGGGAGTGGAAAGAAAAAGAAGTGGTGTTTGAGGTGGAAGTTCCCTTTGACTGTGAAGCTGTTTTTGAGGCGCCGGAGGGCATGGAGATCACCGGCGTGGAAGGCAGTCAGCCCCAGATTCAGGAAAAGACCCGTCTGCTCCTGGCCAAGGGCCGGTATGTCATCACAGCCGCAGTCCTTTGATATCCTTGATTCGGGAGAGAATGGTACTGCAGCTGCAGCTGATCACACCCGGCAGGGGATCAATGACCTGACGGATCAGTGTCTCCATCTCCTGGGCGGAGGACGCCACAGCGTGGACATGCAGCTTGTTTCTGCCGGTGACGCGATAAATTTGCGTGATGGTCTCATTTTCATCCAGGAGCTGTATGGCTTTTTCCAGAGATTCCGGATGAAATTCCAGCTCAAAATAGCAGGATACGGCGCCGCTTATTTTCTGGGGGTTGATGATGGTGGTGTATTCTTCGATGATGCCCCGCTGTTCCAGGGCCTGAATCCGGGCCCTGACAGCCACCCGGGAAATACCGATCTTTTGCCCGATGTCAGAATAAGACATGCGGGCATTTTCTATCAACAGCCGGATGATCTGCTGATCCAGCTGGTCGAGACCGTCGAGAAACATGGAAAACTCCTTTCATGATGGGGACCTTTGACTCCAACATCATAGTAACAGAAAAAATAAAATTGCACAAGAAGACAAACAAAGAAGGGTTAGGTTCGATTGTGGAAGCACGCAGTGCGGAGCAATCCGGTATCAACTCATGTAATATGGTAAACATTAATCTATAAGAGCTCTCACTTCTTCCATGTACTGTTGGGCTGACATTGAATCTGAGGAAATGGATTGGCCCGTTGGAATATTTGGAGCTATCAGTCCGCTTGTTTGGGCATTCCCATTTATTACTGGTATTAAGGTTGTTGGAGACATAAAGACATCATGTTCATTCAGGAAAAAAATGTATTCTTGTCCAGGAGTTACAAGAGGAGCTCCGTCCATGATATATATGGTATCTTCCGTTTCCCCGCCGGGTTCCAGATATATCATTTCTCCTGCCTGGATATCTCCTTTGGCACAGTCAATTATTTCAATGGTAACTTCTCTGAAATATTCGCTGGATGTCTGACCGAGAGAATCTGTCTGTTCATTTATGACAGTATCGCCTTTCCCTAAAACTTTTCCCCATACTATTGTTGCGGATTCGTTTATTGCAGATTCGAATGTATAAAGCGGCCAGGAAGCATAGCCGGTGACAGTCTTCTTTTGAGATGCCGGGGTCTCGGAGCTGTTTGTACTTGCCGGGGAGTTTTGCTCGGGGCTAACAGAGGGAATAATAAATAATTTGCAAATCAAAACAAGCAACAATGATGCGGCAAGAATACCGCAGACAACATATAACATTTTTTTTGATCTCTTTTTCATACTCATCACCTCACCACCAATTTAACGTTGACAGATAAAATTTGATCACCAGTTGTTGCGCCAGAATGTTCAATTTAATCTTACTCTATACTTAATTATAGTCAATTTGACATATTTTTCAATTGACATTATTCGTCCTTCCAAGTGCAGATAATGACAATTGAAAAAGTTATGTACTTATCTTACAATATAATATTAGGGTCAAAAGCCCCCAACTATGATGCCTGCGGAATGTTACGTGCTGCGCACTCCCACAATCCTGGCCGATATTCGCATATCGTGGGATATCCATCCCACTTAATTATAGTATGATTGGCTTAATTATATAAGAAATGACTATGAAATAATGCAAAACCATTAAAGAAATTGACATTCCCCCGCTCAGTCCTTTATAATAAATTACGAAACGTAAGATTAATATTACGAATAGAAAGGGAAGAATATGAGAGGACGGCGGGAAAGTGGGATAACTATGGAGAAAAAAGGCGATCTGACCCAGGGGCCGGTGATGGCCTCCATGCTGCGGTTTGCGGTTCCCATGATATTGGGAAATCTGCTGCAGCAGTGCTACAATGTGGCGGATACGCTGATTGTGGGACAGTTTCTGGGAGCCAATGCCTTGGCGGCGGTGGGGTCAGCGTTTACGCTGATGACGTTTCTCACATCCATTTTATTGGGACTGTGTATGGGAAGCGGGGCCGTATTTTCCATTCGGTTTGGACGCAGGGATGAGGAAGGACTGAAAGAAGGAATGTGCGCTTCCTTTGTACTGATCGGTGGGATTACAGTATTGCTCAACGGATTGGCATTTCTCTGCCTGGACGGAATTCGTGTCTTTCTCCAGGTGCCCCAGGAAGTTTGGGGACTGATGCGGGAGTATATCCGCGTGATTTTCTGTGGAATTGCGGCTACTTTTCTCTATAATTATTTTGCCTCGCTGCTGCGGGCAGTGGGAAATTCGGTGGCGCCGCTGCTGTTTTTGGCGGTGTCCGCTGTGCTGAATATTGTGCTGGATCTCTGGTTTGTGGTGGGGCTGGATCGGGGCGTGGCAGGAGCGGCGGAAGCCACAGTGATCTCCCAATACGTCTCCGGTGTAGGGCTGGCCCTTTATACATGGTTCCGATGTCCAAAGATGCGGGTCAGTCGGCGCCACTGGCGGGTGCGCCGGGAGAGCATTGTGGAAATCACAGGATTTTCCGTGCTGACTTGTATCCAGCAGTCGGTGATGAACCTGGGGATTCTCATGGTGCAGGGGCTGGTCAACAGCTTTGGGGCTTCGGTTATGGCCGCCTTTGCGGCGGCTGTGAAGATCGATGCGTTCGCTTATATGCCGGTGCAGGATTTTGGCAATGCCTTTTCCACTTTTATAGCCCAAAACTACGGAGCGGGAAAAGAAGAGCGCATCCGGGCCGGGCTGCGCGGGGCGGTGACAGTGTCCGTGTTTTTTTGTGTCGTTATCTCGGCGGCTGTGTGGATCTTTGCCCGTCCGCTGATGCTGCTGTTTGTGGACGCGGGTGAGACGGCCATCATCGCGGAGGGAGTTCGGTATCTTCGCATCGAAGGGGCATTCTACTGCGGCATTGGATGTCTGTTTTTGCTGTACGGTTTGTATCGGGCCGTGGGGAAGCCGGGCATGTCGGTGGTGCTGACCGTCATCTCCCTGGGAACCCGCGTGGCTCTGGCATATGTGCTTTCGGCCATTCCCGCCGTGGGCGTGGTGGGGATCTGGTGGTCCGTTCCCATTGGGTGGCTTTTGGCGGATCTGACGGGGATGGGTTACTATGTGCTGAAAAATGGGAAAACCCGTTGACGGAAAAGATTTGGAAAAAAACAGTCTGCGCCGCTGCCTCAGGGATGATTCCCATGGGAATCATCTGTCATGGGGGAGAAGAAACTGCTGGGCAAATGTCTTGGCAATTCGGATAAAATCCCGCAGGATGGGACTTTCTTTCAGGCTTTTGTAGTATACACCAAAGGAGAGGGGGTCCATGCCCTCCATGGGGATATGTAAAAGTCTGGAATCCGGGGGAATGTACAGGTCTGGCAGGACGCAGACGCCGAATCCGGACTGAACCAGTACAGTGGCGGCTTCGGAGGAATCACAGAAATAAAAGTCGGCGGGAGCGCGTCCCCCCATCAAAAGTCCCTGAAGTTTGGCCACCGATGCTGGGGATTTCATGGGATCATTGAGAACCAGGCGCTCATGCTCCAGATCCGAAGGCCGGATGCTGGGGCGGGAGGCAAAGGGATGAGTATCTGAACAGACGCAGATAATAGGAACTTTCATCAGTTCCCGGTATATACCGGGAACTTTTTTTTCGTCGGATTCCTGAAATCCCACGATGACATCCACGTCTTCTTCTTCCAGCAGCCGGTATAAATGCTGGAACGGTACCACCTGAAGGCGGGGGTGGAGCGACGGGTGGATTTGAGCCATTTGTTTTAAGATATCCGGCAGGAGAAACAGCTGGGAATAGCTGTGGCAGCCGATGGAAAAGACCTGAATCTCGTGGTCAGAAGGGGATTCAAACCGCTTTTGGGCGCGGAGGGAAATGGCGATCATACTTTTGGCGTCATTGATAAAGATACTGCCTTCCCGTGTCAGCTCCACGCTACGGGTACTGCGTTTAAACAGTTTCACTCCCAGCTCTGTCTCCAGAGAGCGGATCTGGTGGGTTACGGCAGGCTGAGTTACATTGAGCTGCTTGGCAGCTCTGGCGAAATTCAGGGTTTCTGCGACAGTCAAAAAACAGGACAGCTGAAAAGTATTCATGGAAGACCTCCTGGAATTAATAAGTATTCTTTATTAATTATAACATTTTTTGAATTTACATTCCAGAAGATTTGAGTACAATAGAAGATGACAGTTAGTTTGTGTACTAACAATTTGTTCGCTGTAAACAGCCGGCAAAGCGAAACATTGAAGGAAAACAGCTGTCACAATCATCAGCCGCGGCATATCAGAGGATTTGAGCGGCTGCCAACAGCCTGGCGCGCCCTTGCACTGGGGAAGCCCATGACTGGGAAATGGAGGCACCATGAACGAAGGAACAATCATTCGCCTGCTGAAGCAGCTGGACATTTTCTTGAGCCGATACAAAGGGGATGTCTTAGAGGACGGATTATGCGGTCAGTCTCAGAGGCTGATGCTGCATTATATTCTTTCCCATAAAGAACGTGAGATCTGCGCAACAGACATCCATATGGCTTTTGGCCTTTCCAAAGCGTCCATTTCAGCGGCATTGAAAGAACTGTGCCGGGAGGGATATGTGACCATGGGTGCAGATGCAAAGGATGACAGAAAAAAGAAGATTGTGCTGACAGAGAAGGGATTGGGAGAGGAAGCGGCCATCAAGGAAAGTTTGTCCCATACGCAGGAACTTCTTTTGAGAGGAGTTTCTAAGGAGGATCAGGAGGTCTTGGAACGTGTTCTGAGCCGCATGGTGGCCAATATGAAAGAACTGCCGCGGCGTACCGCGGGAAAAGAGGTGGATTATGGTAAAAACATTATTGAAGCAAGTCAAAGGGTATAAAAAAGTTTCCCTGCTGACCCCGCTGTTTACTGCCTTGGAGGTATTGATGGAAGTGCTGATTCCATTCATTACAGCGGCCATCATTGACAAGGGAATCGAAGCGGGGGACATGGGGAAGGTGTATTTTTATGGAGCATTGATGCTGATCATGGCATTTTTGAGCCTGCTGTTTGGTATGCTGGCCGGCAAATATGCTGCGGAGGCATCCTCCGGGTTTGCCTGTAATCTGAGGGACGGTATGTATGAAAACATACAGACGTTTTCCTTTTCCAATATTGATAAATACAGCACCGCCGGTCTGGTGACCCGTATGACCACGGACGTAACCAATGTACAGAATGCCTACCAGATGATTCTGCGGATTACGGTCCGCGCGCCGCTGATGCTGATTTGCAGCATGTTTATGTGCTTTTTCATCAATATGAGGCTGAGTACTGTGTTTTTGGTGGCCATTGTCATTCTGGCGGCGGCACTGATTTTCATCATGACCAGAACCACCAAGATTTTTGATCAGGTGTTCAAAAAATATGATGATCTCAACGCCAGTGTGCAGGAAAATGTGACGGCCATCCGGGTGGTGAAATCCTTTGTGCGGGAAGACTATGAGAACAGCAAGTTTACAAAAGCGGCTCAGAATCTATACCGCCTGTTTGTCAAGGCGGAAGGCCTTCTGGCTTTCAATAATCCGGTGATGATGCTGGTGGTATACGGATGTATCATTGCCCTGTCCTGGTTTGGGGCACAGTACATTGTGGTGGGAGATCTGACCACGGGAGAGCTGACATCCATGTTCAGCTATGTCATGAGTATTCTCATGTCTCTCATGATGTTGTCCATGATTTTTGTCATGCTGACCATGAGTGCCGCCAGCGGAAGGCGTATCGCTCAGGTATTGACAGAGAAAGCGGATCTGACCAATCCGGATCATCCGGAGACCGAGATTGCAGACGGCAGCATTGATTTTCATCATGTGAGCTTTTCTTATAAACACGGCAGCGGCGAGGAAACCCTGCATGATATTGATCTTCACATCCGTTCCGGTGAGACCATAGGTATCATCGGCGGAACCGGATGCGGAAAATCCAGTCTGGTGAATCTGGTGAGCCGTCTGTACGATGCGGACAGCGGCAGCGTCTGTGTGGGCGGTAAAGATGTGAGACAGTATGATATGGAAACTCTGCGGAATCAAGTGGCTGTGGTGCTGCAAAAGAACGTGCTCTTTTCCGGTACCATCTTGGATAACCTGCGCTGGGGAAAAGAAGATGCCACGGAAGAAGAATGTGAAAATGCCTGCCGTCAGGCCTGCGCCGATGAATTCATCCAACGGTTTCCAGATGGGTACCAGACCTGGATTGAGCAGGGAGGTACCAATGTATCCGGCGGCCAGAAGCAGCGGCTCTGCATTGCCCGCGCCCTGCTGAAGCATCCCAAAATTTTGATTCTGGATGATTCCACCAGCGCCGTGGATACGGCAACTGACGCCAAGATCCGGGAGGCCTTTGCCAAAAATATTCCCGGGACCACAAAGCTGATCATTGCCCAGAGAGTGTCCAGCGTGGAGCAGGCGGACCGAATTCTCGTGCTGGAAGACGGCAGGGTCAACGGATTTGATACCCATGAGAATTTGATGAAAACCAATGCCATTTATCAGGAAATCTACGAAACGCAAACAAAAGGCGGCGGTGATTTTGATCATCAGCCCCAGTCGGCGCAGCAAAACGGAAAGGATGGTGAGTGATATGACAGGATCCATGGAACAAGGAGCAAAACCCCAAAATCCCGGCAGAGTCATGATGCGGATTTTGGCCTATATGTTAAAAAATTATAAGATTTCGTTTGCCGTGGTGGTGCTGTGCATCCTAGGATCGGCGCTGGCGACTCTGCGGGGAACACTTTTCATGCAGAGCCTCATTGATGATTATATCGTCCCCCTGACCCAGGCCCAGATACCGGATTTTTCCGCTCTGGCAAAGGCTTTGCTTTCCCTGGCAGCTGTCTATGCCGTGGGAATCTTATGTGCCTATGCTTATAACCGGATCATGGTCAATGTCAGCCAGGGAACCATGCGAAATCTTCGCGTGGAGCTGTTTACCCATATGGAATCCCTGCCCATCCGGTATTTTGATACCCACGCCCACGGAGATATCATGTCAGTTTATACCAACGATGTGGATACGCTGCGGCAGCTGATCAGCCAGAGTATTCCCCAGGTGATCAACTCCTTGGTGACCATTGTCACCACGCTGGTCAGCATGATTGTCCTGGATATTCCGCTGACTGTGGTGACGCTGTTCATGGTGGGCGTCATGCTGTTTGTTTCATCCAAATTGGGAGGAAAATCGTCCCAATACTTCACCAGGCAGCAAAAGGATCTGGGTATGGTCAACGGCTACATTGAGGAAATGATGGAAGGCCAGAAGGTGGTAAAGGTATTCTGTCATGAAGAAAAGAGTCTGGAGCAGTTCCGAAAAATCAATGATCAGCTTCGGGAGAGCGCCAATAATGCCAATAAATTTGCCAATATCATGATGCCCATCAATGCCAATTTGGGAAACATCAGTTATGTGCTCTGTGCCGTAGTGGGGGCTATCATGGCTCTGGGCGGCTATGCGGGCCTGACTTTGGGCACTCTGGTGTCCTTCCTGACCCTCAATAAAAACTTCACCCAGCCGGTAACCCAGATCAGTCAGCAGATGAACAGTATCGTCATGGCCATGGCCGGTGCGGAGCGTGTTTTCACCCTGTTGGATGAAAAGCCCGAGGAGGACAACGGATACGTGGAGCTGGTCAATGCCAGGGAAAATCCCGACGGTACTTTGACGGAGACTAAGGAGCGCACAGGCGTGTGGGCGTGGAGACATCCCCACCGGGCGGAAGGCACAGTCACGTATACCAAGCTTCAGGGAGATGTGACCTTCAATGATGTGGATTTTGGATATACGGAAGATAAAATGGTGCTGCACAACATTAAGATGTATGCCACACCCGGCCAAAAGATTGCCTTTGTGGGAAGCACAGGCGCCGGAAAAACCACCATCACCAACCTGATCAATCGATTCTACGACATTCAAGACGGAAAAATCCGCTATGACAACATCAACATCAATAAGATTAAAAAAGCGGATCTGCGCCGTTCCCTGGGGATCGTTCTGCAGGATACCCATCTGTTTACAGGAACGGTTATGGACAATATCCGATATGGACGGCTGGACGCCACCGATGGGGAATGTATGGCTGCCGCCAAGCTGGCCAATGCCCACGATTTTATCAAGCGTCTGCCGGACGGCTATGAGACCGTTCTCACAGGGGACGGGGCAAACCTGAGCCAGGGCCAGCGGCAGCTTTTGGCCATTGCCCGGGCGGCTGTGGCCGATCCTCCAGTACTGATCCTGGATGAGGCCACCTCCTCCATTGATACCCGCACGGAGACGCTGGTGCAGGAGGGTATGGATCGTCTGATGAAGGGAAGAACCACCTTTGTCATTGCACACCGGCTCTCCACGGTGCGCAACTCTGACTGTATCATGGTACTGGAACAGGGCCGCATCATTGAGAGGGGAACCCATGACCAGCTGATTCAGCAGAAGGGAAAATATTATCAGCTTTATACAGGAAATGCCATTGGCGCATAGAACCTGCATCATCCTATAAAAAAAGTATAAAAAATCATAAACAAATGATAGGAGCATTGACAGGAATATTGGCATGGTACTATAATGTTTGGTGAATAAAAGTTCTCTTTAGAACTGTATTAAAAAAAACAATCAAAAGAGAAAGGGGGAGAGTATGAGCCGTACAACCAGTATTTTAATGGGGGTCAGGAGCATGATGAAACTGTATGAAAGCATGCTGAAAGAGGTGTGTGAGGAATATCAGCTGGCACAGATCGAAGTGACCATCATCAGCTTTCTCTACAATAATCCGGGAAAAGATACGGCCGGTGACATCGCAGAGCTGCGTATGCTGTCCAAGGGAAACGTATCCCAAGCCGTGGAAAATTTAATTCAAAAATCTCTGATTCAGAGGATTCCCGATGAATCAGACAGAAGAAAGATTCATCTGTCTCTTTTGCCGGCGGCAGCTCCCATCACAGAACGGATCCAATTGGTGGAAATCGCATTTCGCCAAGAAATGTTCCGTGGATTTTCCGCGGAAGAGAGGCAGACATTTGACGGATTGTTTGACCGCATTATGGATAATACAAAACAGTCAATGAAAAGAGGGAGAGTAAAATGAGTGAGAGTAAGGATTTTCTGGGTACAGAGCCTGTGGGAAAGCTGCTTCTAAGGCTGGCTTTGCCCACTGTGGCGGCTCAGATCATCAACATGCTGTATAATATCGTGGACCGCATTTATATCGGCCATATCCCGGAGGTGGGAGCCATGGCTTTGACCGGGGTGGGAGTGTGTATGCCTCTCATCATGATCGTTTCGGCGTTTGCGGCGCTGGTGGGAAACGGCGGCGCACCCCGGGCATCCATATTCATGGGTAAAGGTGATAAAGACACGGCAGAGAACATTTTGGGGAACTGTCTTGTGGTACAGGTTATTATATCCATTATCCTGACGGCGGTTCTTCTCATCTGGAATCGGGATTTGCTCATGGCGTTCGGCGCCAGCGAAAATACCATTGAATATGGCGTCAGCTATATGAACATCTATGCCATCGGTACCATTTTCGTTCAGCTGACCTTGGGTATGAACATGTTCATTACAGCCCAGGGATTTGCCAAGACGGGAATGCTGTCTGTGCTCATCGGCGCGGTGGCCAATATCATCCTGGATCCCATTTTTATCTTCGGTTTTGATATGGGAGTGGAAGGCGCTGCGCTGGCCACCATCCTTTCCCAGGCCATGTCCTGTGTATGGGTCATGTGTTTCTTGTTTGGGAAAAAGACATTCCTCAGAGTGAAGAGAAAAAATCTCTATCTGAAGAAGTCGGTTATCCTGCCCTGCTTGGCCCTGGGGGTTTCAGTATTTATCATGCAGGCCAGCGAGAGTGTGATTTCCGTATGTTTCAATGCATCTCTTCTGGGATATGGGGGCGACATCGCCGTGGGCGCCATGACCATTCTCACCAGCGTCATGCAGTTTGCCATGCTGCCTCTGCAGGGACTGGGTCAGGGCGCGCAGCCCATCATCAGCTACAACTACGGCGCCCGCAATGTAAAAAGGGTAAAGTCAGCTTACTTTCTGCTGCTGAGAGCCAGTCTCTGTTATTCGGCTCTGCTGTGGCTGTGTATTATGATTTTCCCCAGGGCGTTTGCGGCCATGTTTACCAATGACGCTGCGCTGCTGGATTTTACCGCTACGGCGCTGCGCATCTATATGGCCTGTATGGTGCTGTTTGGCATTCAAATCGCCTGCCAGATGACATTTACTTCCCTTGGAAATGCCAAGGCGTCCATCTTGGTGGCTGTTATGCGAAAATTTGTTCTTCTGATTCCTCTGATTTACATTATGCCGCTGATCATTTCTTCCGATCCCACCATGGCGGTATATATGGCGGAGCCGGTGGCAGATTTTCTGGCGGTAACATTTACGGCAATTCTCTTTTTCTTCCAGTTCAGGAAGGCTCTGCGGCAGATTTCGGATCAGCCAGCCATGGAATCTTCAAAGAAGAAATGAGCCGCAGAGATGATATGTGCTGAAACAAAAGGTTTTTCAATGACGTTGAAGCCGTCTTTGAAGGTTTGGCCATGACTGCCAACGCAGGAGGTGGGAGTGGCTGCTGAATGCGCTGCTGTTCCCATCCATGATGGAGCGATCGGTCATTGAAGTGGGATATGATACATTCCTGGAAATGATTGACAATGATCAGGTACAGCAGGTGGCTTACAGCGAAAGCAGCGGAGAGTTTGTATTCATTGCCAAGGATGAAGAGAGCGGCAATTCCCATGTCTATAAAACGGGAGT
Organism: uncultured Lachnospiraceae bacterium; assembly: GCA_904420225.1. Classification (GTDB taxonomy): domain Bacteria; phylum Bacillota; class Clostridia; order Lachnospirales; family Lachnospiraceae; genus Fimimorpha. The sequence continues at coordinate 11,745 of CAJFUP010000006.1, read as the reverse complement.
GTGGCCCGATGATGGGCAACGGCTTCTGGAACAGCTGAGGGATCATCCCGATATCCAATTTGCGGCGGAGATCCCCACCCAGTCCAGTCCTCTGCTCAGCTTCATTCTCACATGGGTGCTTCCCATCGCCATCTTTTTCCTCATTGGAGAAGTGTTCTACCGGTGGATGGCAAAAAAAATGGGAAATCAGATCCCGGGCGGCATGGGAAATGCCATGTCCTTCGGAAAATCGGGGGCCAAAATCTATGTGGCCGATGCCAAGACCGGAGTGCGGTTCGATGATGTGGCAGGTCAGGATGAGGCCAAGGATGCCCTGAAAGAAGTGGTGGATTTCCTCCATGAACCGAAGAAGTATGCAGACATCGGCGCAAAGCTGCCCAAGGGTGTGCTTTTGGTGGGCCCTCCGGGAACAGGAAAAACCATGCTGGCCAAGGCTGTGGCTGGAGAGGCCGGCGTTCCTTTCTTCTCCATTTCAGGAAGTGAGTTTGTGGAAATGTTTGTGGGCATGGGAGCCGCCAAGGTCCGTGATCTGTTTAAGCAGGCCAACGAAAAGGCGCCGTGTATTGTATTCATCGATGAGATCGATGCCATCGGGCAGAAACGGAACAACAGCGGCATTGGCGGCAACGATGAGAGGGAGCAGACTTTGAATCAGCTGCTGGCAGAAATGGATGGATTTGACGGCCAGAAGGGCGTTGTCATGCTGGCGGCCACCAATAGGCCGGAAAGCCTGGATCCCGCGCTGCTGCGCCCGGGCCGTTTTGACAGAAGGGTGCCTGTGGAGCTGCCGGACTTGGAAGGAAGAAAGGCCATTTTGAGAGTCCACGCCAAGGATGTGCGCCTGGAAGATACCATTGACTTTGATGTGATCGCCCGTGCCACGGCCGGCGCCTCCGGTGCAGAATTGGCCAATATCATCAATGAAGCCGCTCTGCGGGCCGTCCGTGAGGGAAGAAAAAATGTGAGACAGGAAGATCTGGAAGAAAGCGTGGAAACCGTCATCGCCGGCGCCCAGAGAAAAAATGCTGTCATTTCGGATAACGAGAAAAAGATTGTCTCTTACCATGAGATCGGCCATGCGCTGGTGGCTGCCATGCAGTCTCATTCGGCGCCGGTCACCAAGATCACCATCGTACCCCGTACCTCCGGTGCTTTGGGCTACACCATGCAGGTGGATGAGGGAGAGCGGGTGCTCATGAGCAAAACGGAGATCTTAAACAAGATTGCCACGCTCACCGGCGGGCGCAGTGCCGAGGAACTGATCTTTGGCAAGGAAAATATGACCACAGGGGCCTCCAACGATATTGAACAGGCCACCAAGCTGGCCCGTGCCCTGATCACCCGCTACGGTATGACCGAGGAGTTTGACATGGTGGCGCTGGAAACCGTGCAGAACCAGTACCTGGGCGGCGATACGTCCCTGGCCTGCGCATCGGATACGGCTTCCAAAGTGGATGCCAGGGTGGTGGAGATCGTCCGCAGTGCCCACGAAAAGGCATATGGAATTCTGAAAGAAAACGAAGAAAAACTTCACCAGTTGGCGGCCTATCTGCTGGAAAAGGAAACCATCACCGGAGAAGAATTCATGGATATTCTCAACCGTTCGTAACGTATCGCAGACCGGAATCTGTGCGGTCAAACGGTTATTTTTCCGGGATAGAGAGGCCATATTGAAGAAGAAAAGAAGAAAAATCATGGGGAAGTCCGGCTGTGACGCGGATGGGCTTCCCGGTGAAGGGCTGTCGGCACACAACAGTATGGGCGTGCAGGGCAGCCCTTTTAAAATGGGAAGAAAAACAAGAAGCGTCGGGATCCCCATGATAGAGGGGATCTCCCAGAAGCGGATGATCCAGGCTGCTGAGGTGGATGCGGATCTGATGGGTACGCCCTGTGGCAATGGTGACCTCCAGCAGCGACACGCTGCCCTCGGCCAGTGTGCGGCAATCCAGTGTACGATAGCGGGTCACGGCAGATTTTCCTCCCAGAGAGGAGGATGAATGGGGAACCACCGGCCCCAAGGGCATGTCAATGATACCGAAGGACGGCAGAGTACCTTCCGCCAAGGCCAGATAGGTGCGGACAAATATTCCTTCCCGCCGCTGCCGGGCCAGCCGGGCCGCCGCCGCCCGATTCTTGGCGAATACCAGCAAACCGGAGGTGTCCCGGTCCAGTCGGCCCGCCACGCGGGGAAGGATCCATTGGTTTTTGCCATAGAAATAGGCTGCCACGGCATTGGCTGCAGAGTCCCGGTAGTGACCGTGGGAGGGGTGGGTGACCATGCCCGCTGGTTTTTCCATCATGATCAAATCCTCGTCTTCGTATGAGATATGAAGAGGAAAAGAAAACGGTTCCAGGGTACAGTCCTCTTTTCTCGTCCGCTCCAGACAAACACACAGCACTTGTCCTGGCGCAAGAGAATCGCCTGTGCGGATGGATCGGCCGTCGGCGGTGATGCCATTCTCCAAAAATTTGGCGCGGCTGATTTCCGATTCCGTCAGGTGCAGGCGGTGCTTCAGCAGACGGCTGACCGGACACATGCCGAAAGAGGCATGGGCCACATCGCTTTCGGTTACCCGATATGTGAGAATTCGTTCCATGTTGGAAAATATCCTCCTTTTATTCAATTGATTTTCTATAAAAACTACAATCCATTCTAACACAAGTGGGGAGGGAAGTCATCCTTTTGTATGGTCGGGTCACGGCAATTGATTTGCGGGGCAGAGGGCGGTATAATAAAGAATAGGGATTTGGATGGTTGATAATGGTATATTTGATAATGGTATATTTGGTAACGGAGGTCGTCTATGGAAAAGAAAACATATCCGTATTTGCTGTTTGATCTGGATAATACGTTGTTTGATTTCAATGCCGCAGAAAGACAGGCATTGGAGAGAGTGTGTAAAAAGTATGAAATTTTGTACAGTGAAGAACTTTTTGCTTTTTATCATCGGGTCAATGACTCGCTTTGGAAGTGTTTGGAGCGGGGGGAAATCACCCAGAGTCGGCTGCAGCCCAGACGGTTTGAGTTGGTTTGTCTTCATGTGGGGAAAGAACAAGTCAACTATGAGGAGATGAATGCATACTACAGGGAATACCTGTCAGACGGTTCGGTGATGATCCCAGGAGCGCTGGAGGTCTGCCGCCGTCTGGCAGCGGCCCACCGAATCAGCCTGGTGACCAATGGGGTGTCCAAAACCCAGAGAAAGCGTCTGGAGGGAGCCGAGCTGATGCACTATGTGTCGGATGTATTCATCTCCGAAGAGATCGGGTATCATAAGCCCCAGACGGAATTTTTTCAATACGTCCTGCAGGCCATAGGAGCAGAACCCAAGGAGGCCCTAATCATCGGCGATTCTCTCACCTCCGATATCCTGGGGGGCAATCAGGCAGGCATTGATACCTGCCTGTACTGCCCGGGACCGGAACCGCAGCTGGACACCATCCGTCCCACCCATCGGATCAAACGATTGGAAGAACTGCTTAATCTGTTGGGCAGTTGAGAATCCAGCGCCCATTGGTGAAATCTGGGATGGCCGCAGGCTCAGAGCCTGGTATATCGATGTAATTGGACATATCAAGATGCCAAGGGAGGCGTGTATGTGGGCTGGGAAACGACTTCCTGAGAAGAGCTGCCGCAGCGGGGGGAGATCTCAGTATACGGAGTCAATGGAGATAATGTATGGACTCGAGCCAAAGGCGGGCTGTTTTCAGCCCGCCGGATTCTCGCAGATTCCCACGAAGAGCAGGGAGCCGTCGGGAGTTGTGATGCCATAGAGGAAGGGGCGATTCAGGATCATTTCTTCCTCGTTATCAGACATTGCGCTGCCGTCCAGGTTGATTAGTGTGAACGAAGAGGCCTCTACGCCGTTTTCATCAATGCCGATATACGTATCCTGGCGGATGGAGGAGAAGTAAGCGGGGGCGTCTGTCATTCCGGAGAAATCTGCATCCGTACGGAAGGCAGATGTCACTCCCAGACTTTGTACCAGCTCCCCAAGGGTCAGGGAGGTGCTGAATTGGAATTTCGGTATGGACCAGGTCACCGTTCCGTATATGGTTTCCCCTTCTTGGAAGACAGAGGCAGTCTGTTCCGGTGTGGCCACCAGATCGCGGACAGAGATTCCCTCATCGGGAAGGACGAATACCATGCTGCCTCCGTTTTTCAGCTGCAGCGAGGCGCGCACCCAAGTATCGCCGCGGACGAAGGAGCCGTATTGGGTCGTATTCATGAAATCCCATTCCACCGGGGCGGCATCGGTGGGATAAAAGGAAGCAGAAGCCGTTTTGTCGGTGTCAAAGCGGGTGAACCATTGGTCTTTGAAATAAATGGTGTTCAGGATGGATAAAATCTGCTCACGGCTCAGGGAAAGATTGGGAGTGAGTGTATGCCCGGTCTGTTCTGAGATCCAGTCCGCCATCTGTTTCCCTGTGCGTCCGTCGGAAAAATTTACGCTGAATGAGGCGCTGTAAAAGTGATCCGCAGCATTTTGGATGAATGTGTCTTTCCAGGTATATCGCCGATCCATCCACAGGGAATTGGCAATCTTGAGAGAACCCATTTCATTTTCTGTGTAGAGACAGCGATATAGGTTGGAACACTGCTGGGATAAAAATTGGCTGTCGGAGACGCCCAGCAGTGAAAGCAGCTCCTGTGCCGTCTCCCCGTCTGCGCCGGAGGCCGCCACGGCCAGGGCATAATACAGGGAAATGGGGGAATAATTCACATTGTCCTGGGATTGGGAGAGGATGGCGGAGGCGGTTTCATAGGAAAAGGCATCCACCGCGCTTATAAATGTCTCATCCACGGGATTGGATTCCAGGAGCTGGTGTTTTGCATCGTAGTCGTCATAGGCCAGGGCCTTGGGAAATAGAATATCTGCCAGCTGTCCCGCGAAGCCGGAAGACGGAGAATCCATGAAGCCGCTTTCCTGGGAGCCATCTGTGGGGGCATCTGGACCGCCGGAAGAGGGATCGGTTTCTGCCGCAGAGGAGCTGGTCCCGTCTGTGTTTTCCACACCAATGGCCGTATGGGGCTCATGGCCTCCCGGGGAAGGGGTTGGCTGGGGGAAGAAGAAGAGCAGGCCCACGGCCGTCAGGCTGCAGGCAGCCAGTACCGGCCATTTGTGCCGCAGCAAAAACGGCCGCTTTTTCCCGGCGTCTGCCGCTTCCTGTATCATGTCATCGGGAATATTGGTGATGGCGTCAAAGAGTTTTTCTTCTTTTTTCTTTTTCATAGTGGAATTCCCTCCTGTTCCAAGCGTTCTTTTAACTTTTGGCGAAGCCGGAAAAGACGTCCGGCCAGCCGGTTGGGTGTGGTGCGGCCATGGGCGGCCAATGTCTTTAAATCATCTCCGAACCAGTAGCGGCGTACAAACAAAATTCGGTCGTCCCGGGGCAGAGAAGATAGCCAGCGGCAGATAACTTCCGTGAGAAAGCTTGTCTCCACCGCGTCCTCGGCGGTGGGGCCGCCGGAGACACATTCTGACAGTTCCGATAGGAGCACATGACCGCCTCTCTTGTGGGCATGGTTTTTGTTCCAGAGATTGATGGAGAGATTTCTGACGATCCTCCCCAGATAGGCCAGCAGGCTGTCCGGCCGGTTGGGAGGCATGGACTCCCAGGCCCGCTGGTATGTGTCGTTGACGCATTCCTCACTGTCCTCATGGCTGGACAGAATGTTATAAGAAATGCGGTGCAGGACGGAGCCATACTGCTGACCGCTCAGACGGATGGCCTCCGGATCTCGGTTCCAATAAAGAGTAATGATTTGCTGATCTTCCATAACTACCCCCAGTAAAATGGATTTTGCCCAGCTACCCGGGCTTTGCGGGCTGCTTTTGCCTTTTCACTTATATAGACAGGAAACAAGAGAGAATATTCGCGTCTGTTTAAAATTGCGTGGCAAATATTGTTTGCTCTCTCCATCATCATAACATATACAGATGTGATGGAGGAAGCGTATCCGTTTTGATAGCCGCAAGAATCTGTCCAATCCACACAATTCTCAGGAACCTCTTGTATTCTGGTATATTTTGATATATAATGGGCGTACTAAAAATGTACACAGTTTGCTGCACAATGAGGCGCGTGCAGGGAGCAGAAAAACATCTTTTCCGGACAAATGGCGGGGAGGTGTTTTTTGTGCGGAAGGAGGTTACCATGTTAGATATTAAGTTTGTCCGGGAGAATCCGGACGTGGTGAGACAGAATATAAAAAATAAATTCCAGGATAGAAAGCTTCCTCTGGTGGATGAGGTGCTGGAACTGGACATCCGCAATCGCGAGATTAAGAAAGAGGTGGAGGCACTTCGCGCCGATAGAAACCGGTTGTCCAAGCAGATCGGCGGTCTCATGGCCCAGGGCAAGAAGGAAGAGGCTGAGGCAGTGAAAGCGCAGGTAGCAGCCGGAGCTGACCGGGTCAACGCCCTGACGGAAGAGGAAAAGGATGTGGAGGCCAGACTGAAGAAGGCCATGATGGCCATCCCCAATATCATTGATCCGTCGGTGCCCATCGGCAAAGATGACAGTGAAAATGTGGAAGTGGAGCGTTTTGGCGAGCCAGTGGTGCCGGATTTTGAGATTCCGTACCACACAGAGATCATGGAGCGGTTCCACGGCATTGATTTGGACAGCGCCAGAAAAGTGGCCGGAAACGGTTTCTATTACCTCATGGGGGACATTGCCAGACTGCACTCCGCTGTCATCTCCTATGCCAGGGATTTTATGATTGACCGCGGATTCACATACTGCGTGCCGCCCTTTATGATCCGCAGCGATGTGGTCACCGGCGTCATGAGCTTTGAGGAGATGGACGCCATGATGTACAAGATTGAGGGAGAGGATCTTTACCTCATCGGCACCAGTGAGCACTCCATGATCGGAAAATTCATTGACACCATTCTCCCCGCCGAGACGCTTCCCAGAACGCTGACCAGTTATTCTCCGTGCTTCCGCAAAGAAAAGGGCGCCCATGGCATTGAGGAGAGAGGTATTTACCGCATCCACCAGTTTGAGAAGCAGGAGATGATTGTGGTCTGTGAGCCGGAGGACAGTATGATGTGGTTTGATAAGCTGTGGCAGAATACGGTGGATCTGTTCCGGAGTCTGGATATTCCGGTGCGCACCTTGGAATGCTGCTCCGGCGATTTGGCGGACTTGAAGGTGAAGTCTGTGGATGTGGAAGCCTGGTCTCCCAGACAGAAAAAGTATTTTGAGGTGGGGAGCTGCTCCAATTTGGGCGATGCCCAGGCGCGCCGTTTAAAGATCCGCGTCACAGGAGAAAAGGGCAAGTATTTTGCGCATACATTGAACAATACAGTTGTGGCGCCTCCCCGTATGCTCATTGCGTTTTTGGAGAATAACCTTCAGGCCGACGGCAGCGTGAGAATTCCGGAAGCGCTTCGTCCATACATGGGTGGAAAGACGGAAATTCGCTGACGGAAGCGGACAGGGGCAGGCCATTGCGCCTGCGGAAATAGAGAAAGGAGCCTTCATGCACAGCTATCTTCGATCGGTCGGATTTCGCAACGATATCCGGAAAAAGAAGTGGAAAGAATATCTGGATCAGTTCGCAAAAGAACCGGATTATATGAAGATCATACAGGTTGATGAAGAGACCAACATGGTATTGCTGCTGAAAGAGGTGGCAAAGGATATGGGCATTGCCATGTGCGGGGAAGAGGATGAGGAGGGAAACTTCCAGCTGGAGTATTATTACCCGTATTCTGTCAGCCGCGTGGTGTCCAGCCAGACAGTGAGCACGTTCAGTAAGCAGGGGGAAAAGGATTCCTATGCCGGTCTGTGTGAAGATTACCGGGTGGGGGTTTCTCTGATTTATTATCTGACCAATTTCATGGAGATGCGGGAGCTGTTTTCCAGAACGGGCAGATTGCCCAGGGGAAAGGAAGTGTGCCTGACGGGGTTGTCCGATGAGGGTAAGATCATCCTTCCCATCCGCAAGACGAAGCAGCAGATCGAGTCGGCCCGGATCGCGTCCCAAAAACGTACCAGTATGATTGAGTCGGCCCGTGGAGGGGATGCCTCGGCCATGGAAAGCCTGACTCTGGATGAAATGAATCTTTATACCAAGTTAAATAAACAGATCAGTAAATGCGATATGTACACGCTGATCGACTCGTTTTTCATGCCCACAGGCGTGGAATGCGATCAGTATACTCTCATGGGAGATATTGAGAATGTGGAGCTTCTCACCAACTCCGTCACAGGTGAGGAAGTGTACCGCATGACTGTGGTTACCAATGATATTCCTGTATCGGTGGTGATCAACAGAGAGGACCTGCTGGGTGTGCCGGAAACCGGCCGCCGGTTCAAAGGGCAGGTATGGATGATGGGAGAAGCATATTTTGCGTAAGCGCAGCGGCCCGGGCAGTTGGGCGCATGGGTACTGCTGTGTGCGCGCAGGCAGCGGGGAGCGGATGCGCCTGACAGGGATTTGACCCACCCGGCTGCGGCAGAGGCCGCAGCCCAGTGGACGGATCTCGGCAGGGTGCGTCCGTTCCCCGCTTATGGTTTAACCAAATTGAGTCCCATAAGGGTGATCCGCTGGTGATTTGTGTAATTCGCAATTGATTAAATAGAAATAGGAGTGAAAGGGGAGCTTTATGCAGAAATCGAAGCTTTTTGCCGTACTGCCGGATTATGTGTGTACACCGGACGGAATGGAGATTGACTGGGAGGGCAGACTCATTGTGTCCTGTCCCAATTTTGCGGACGATTCTCTGTCCGGCTGTGTCATCCGCATAGATCCCCAGGACATGGAAATTACAAAATGGTTTGATGTGCCGGTCCACCCGGAAACCGGCATTGCCAGAAATATGGGTATCGCCTTTGATGCGGATTATAATATATATCTCTGCGACAATCAGGGGTGGTCCGGGAGAGAGGGGCTGGCGTTTAAGGGAAGAATTCTCAAAATAAAGGCCGATGAAAATGGCATTTTGGAGTGGCACACCGTTGCCACCGGCATGGAACATCCCAACGGCATCCGGATCCGGAACGGATATATGTATGTGACGCAAAGTCGTCTGGCCCGGGTTTCCCATCCGTCGGGCCATCTGGTCAGCTGTGTATACCGATTTGGGCTGGATGAGCGGAATGTACAGGTCACCAATACGCTGGACGATCCCCATATTTTTTCCACCTTTGTGACGGATAATGAGGAATGTCAGTACGGGGCGGACGGCATCGTATTCGGCGCAGACGGAAACCTGTACGTGGGAAACTTCGGCGATGGAGCGGTCCATAAACTGACCTTTGCCGAGGACGGCACCTGTGCCTCCAATACGGTATTTGCCAGGGATTATGAGCGGCTGAAATCCACGGACGGGATGATCTGCGGGGAGGACGGAACCATCTATATCGCAGATTTCAACCAAAACGCCATTGTGGCCGTGGATAGGGAAGGAACGGTGAAAAAATTGGCCCAGAGCCCGGACTGCGACGGACTGGACGGCGGTTTGGATCAGCCGGGAGAACCCATCATCTGGAACGGAAAGCTGGTGATCTCTTGTTTTGACCTGGTGGCGGATGAGACGAAAGTCAATACTGGCCATGAAATGCCCGCCACCATGGCATATCTGGACCTGGATCCGAATCAGAAGAAGCTGGAACCCATGAGCAGGCGGCAGCTGGCCCAGATGATTGACCATACACTTTTGCGGGCCGATGCCACAGAGGAAGAGATTCGGTGTCTGTGCCGAGAGGCCAGGGAAAACGGGTTTGCCTGTGCCATGGTAAATCCGGCGGCCGTCCGCCTGTGCCGGACATGCCTGGAGGGCAGCGGCGTGCGCGCCGCGTCGGTGGTTTCCTTCCCACTTGGGCAGACTACGATAAAGGAGAAGGTTCTGGAAGCCCAACAGGCCATACGGGACGGGGCCCAAGAGATCGACTATGTCATCAATGTGGGGCAGCTGAAGCAGGGGAATCTTGCATATATTGAAGAAGAAATGCGAAACATGACGGAAGTGTGCCACCGGGAAGGAGTAGTCTGCAAGGTGATTTTGGAGACATGCTATCTGACAAAGCGGGAGATTTGTATAGCATCCCAGATCGCCTCCCGGGTGAAGCCGGATTTCATCAAGACCAGCACGGGATTTGGCACGGCGGGTGCCAGCGCGGAGGATGTGCGCCTGATGAAGGCGGCCGCCGGAAAGAACGTGAAGGTCAAAGCCTCCGGCGGCATCCGGGGATGGGAAAGCTGCAGGGAGATGATGGAGGCTGGAGCGGAGCGCATTGGAACCAGCAGTGGGATCCACATTTTAGAGGAATTTTCAAGAAGTTAAACAAAATTTTGCAGGCTGTTTCGATAGTCTCTGGGAGACATCCCCACCTTTTGCATGAACAGGCGATTGAAGTAGGATACGCTTTCGTATCCTACTCTCATGGAAATCTCCAAGATAGGCAGTTTGGTGGAGGAGAGTAATTCCTGCGCGCGGTCAATGCGGATCTTATTGATGATCTGGCTGGGAGTTTGATGATAATACTTTTGCAGCTGCCGGGTGAGATGTTCTTGGCTGCGCCCGCTCACCCGAACCAATCCCGTGATCCCCTCCTGCAGGATATCTGGCTGCTGTAAGGCATCCACAGCCTGACACAGCCATGTGGGAATATGGGAGGGGGTCTGCGCGTCAGAAATGGTCTGGGAAAGTAATATAGTCTGCAAAAGACTCAGAACCAAGGATTTTTTATGCAGCGGCATCTCTTCCGGCAGCAATTCCACACGGAGCAGCAGAGCCAATAACTCTTCCACAATGAGCATTTGCGCGGCGCTGAGCGATCCTTTGCGGCTGAGCGGTTTCGGTTCACTGCCAAATCCGGCGGGCTTGAGCAAATGCTCATAGACATCAGTGGGAAACGAAATATTCATCAGGGACGCCGTTTCTTTGGAATATTTTTGAAAGCAGTGGATGTCTGAGAAATGGACCAGACAAAAATCGCCTCGGCGCATGAGAAACGATTTTGAGTTGAAAAAATGAATCATTTCTCCTTTCTTTATGAAAAACAATTCACAGAAGTCATGAGTATGCAGTTCCGTGGGAATGCCGGAAGTTAAGACTGTCTCTCTAATACCAATTCCGTATGTTTCCTTTGGCATATCACGAAAATAAAGAGTCTTCATATATTTCTCTCCCTTGGTATCATGTGCCCGTTCAGGTACAAAAATAAACAGTGGTTATATCAATATCCTTGTCGATGACAAAGGCTTCATGGAGGCAAAGCCGGGTCGGCTGGGGCACGGAAGAGTAATTGATCAGTACGGCTATGGCGCCGTCATGGGTTTTGTGCTCGGTCTGGCCGATATGGGGATTTTCCGAAATCACACATTTTTGCGACCAGATGGGGGCAAACAGATCCCTGTATACGACATGGAAGGCTTCCTCCGTGCAATCCGGTCTGTGGATCAGCATGCGCTCAAGGGGGAAATTCACAAATAAGACCGGTCCCTTTCCATAGGCAGCCCGGGTGATAAACGGATCGCCCTGGGAATCCCGCGCCAAAACTTCGGCCCGTGTGGCCAGCAGCTTTAAGATGTGCCAGCTGTGATAGGGAATCTGCTGACCGTCCGGCAGACAAAGACTTCCCTCATCCTCCGCATTTCTGGCCAGCACCACGCGCAGGCCGGTCAGCTCCTCAAACTCCGTCAGGAATCCATCATCCATGGAAAGATACAGGGTGGCCCCCTGGGCAACCCGCTGTTTCAGCCGGTCATAAGAATATTTGCTCATG
>CAJFUP010000005.1 GCA_904420225.1 uncultured Lachnospiraceae bacterium | reverse complement strand
CCAATAGGCAAAAAGTTATCCACATCGGACCTGAAATTTGTCCTTTAAAATTTCGTCATATTTTTGGGGCTGGCTGAACTGTTACGGTTTCTTCAATTGAAACAGTAAATCCCCCCTTTACATCAAGGATGGAATTTACCGATTCTTAATCTACCAATGGAGTTTAATGATTCCAAAATTTTTTGTATAATATAGATATCGTTGTTGCCTTGTCCGGCTGCCTCTCTGATAAGGAGGTATTCTCGTGACTACCAAACAGAAACTCCTTATTCTTATATTGATCATGGCCTTCTTTCCGCACGTAATATCGACATGCCATGCAAAGTCCGTCTTCACCCTCGAAAAGCAAAATCAGTGGGACTTAAGGTGGATAAATCCTTCCGCATCGGACGCACCTGGAACGATTACTGTGATTATATGGCACTTCATCCGGATACTCCGTTGTACAGATTGATTCGGTGAAAGGCAGCAAAAGGGGGAAAAGTACTCCTTACCATCCACTTTGTCCACTCGTCTTTCATGCTGGCTTTCCTCAGGGATTCCAATGCCTCCCAGTCTGTCATCGATACCTTTGAACGCCTTTATATTGAATTGTGGCCTGATGTCTTTATGGAACTTTTTCCTGTGATCCTTGCGGATAACGGCAGCGAATTTTCCAATTCTTCCCGCATTGAATTTGACATGCGGGGGAACTGCCGGAGCCGACTGTTTTACTGCGATCCTTCTTCCCCTTATCAGAAGGGGCAGCAGAAAACAACCATGAATTTATACGGCGTATTATCCCCAAGGGTGTGGATTTGTCACGCTATAACCAGGATCAGATCTCTCTGATGATGTCCCATATCAATTTGTTCGGACTCAGGAAGATCTTCACAGATGAGATCACCTTGAGTCCAGAACTCTTAAAATAAAATTTTCTGCAGCCGGATGAATACAGAAAGGCAACTGTCATATGACCCGTCAGGGAGGTGGAATTAACCGTTCGATCCGTTTTCCACCCTAAAACTCTGTCAGAGAAAGTCTTCTTTTTGGTTGCAAAAGACTGGATTGCGGAGTATGATAAAAGCAGAATATGTTGGAAGGGAAAGGATATCGATCAGGCTCTATGGTTTCAGTGGGAATCGGAGAAACCGACGGCGTCTAAAGCCTGAGAAAAGCGTAAGGAGAATAATATGTGGATATGTCCCAGGTGTGGATCGGAGAATGATAACGGCTGGATATGCCCAAAATGCGGTTATGATGACAGCAAGAACTATGAGCGCCATTTGGCGGCATTTCCCCTTTCAGATGAGACTAGAAAAACATATGTCTCTTCCGGAGATGTTTTGGAGGAGAAGATAGGAAAAAAGCAAGATAAGCCGATTCTTTCTGGGCGAAGCTTCAAGGGATGGAAACGGAACCTGCTGTTGATTTTGGCAGTCGCAGTGTTGGGCCTCGGTCTTTGGGGGCGAGGCAGGGGATTTGGGGAAGAGGAAGGCCGAGCCGCCGTGACCGGTACGGATTCGGCAGAGGAGGTCAATGCGCGTGAAGAAGAAAGCGGAAACGAATCTTTCGAGAGAGAAGAAGAGAAGCGAAATATATTGATGCGGGTTCCCCATGAAGAGGATAGTTCAGAGGGAGGCGGTGTGTCGGGAGAGGATATGCTTTTTCGTACGAATATAGCCAGAAATGAGTTTGTGTCTGTGGTATTCCTGGATACAGCGGAGAAAGCGCCGGAGGAATGTTGGGATGTGTCCGAGAAAGAGGATGGAAGTGTCGTGGCTTGGGCAGAGGAGGGGGAAGAAGGCTATCGTCTCTATATTGCGGGAGAGGGCGGAGTGACAGCCAATGAGGACAGCGATTACCTTTTCAGTGGCTGCACAAATGTGACATCCATTGCATTTAACGGAAATTTTGATACGTCTGATACATCCAGCATGAATAGTCTTTTTCGAGACTGTGAAAATCTGACAGAAGTGGATGCTGATACATTGGATACATCGAAAGCAGGCAGTATTCGGGCAGTATTTATGAATTGTGGCAAATTGCCATCGATACGGCTGAACAGCTGGGATACTTCCCAGGTAACGGATATGACAGCACTTTTCTATGGCTGCGCTGGTTTGAATGAATTGGATCTGTAAAAATTTGATACGTCCAAAGTTGAAGACATGCGAAATGTTTTCAGGGACTGCTCAAAGTTGAAAAGGCTAGATTTATCTGGATTCGATACACCTTGCCTCACAAATATGGGAAGCATGTTTGCCAACTGCAGCGCCTTGGAAGAACTAAATCTTGACGGCTGGGATACTTCTCAGGTGACGACTATGCACACTGTATTTTATGGATGCAGCACTCTGACAGAACTGGATATCAGCGGTTTTGATACATCTCAGGTGACGGACATGACTGGGTTATTTGCCAACTGCAGCGCCTTGGAAGAGCTCGATCTCAGCAGCTGGAATACTTTTCAAGTGATAAATATGAAAGGGATATTTTACAAATGTGAAAATCTGACAAAGTTGGATATTAGTGGATTTGATACTTCGCAGGTGACAGATATGAGCCTCATGTTTTTTAAATGCCGTAAGCTGGAGGAACTAGATGTCAGTCGGTTTGACACCTCTCAGGCCGTCACTATGGAATGCATGTTTAAGCTTTGTGAGAGTCTCACCGGGCTGGATGTCACCAAGTTCAATACATCGAATGTTACGAATATGGATTCTATGTTTGAGGATTGCGGAAATTTAGCAGAGTTGGATATCAGCGGTTTTGATATGTCCCGGGTAGAAAACAGGGAAGACATGCTTACAGGAACTCTGTGGGAATAAAAAGGAGAAGATTATGTGGAGATGCCCCAAATGTGGGTCGGAAAACGATGACGGCTGGATTTGCCCAAATTGCGGACATGATGACAGCAAAAATTATGAGCGCCGTCTGCTGCCGTTTCCTTTGCCCGAAGGGAAGCTTAAATACAACCCAAAGAAAAGTAAACCGATATCGGCAAAAACAGTAGTGACCGCGCAAGCGGCTTCCCCGAATCCGTCTTCGCAAAAATCAGATGAGAAAAAAGAAAAAAAGAAGGGCAGGCTGATGGCATTTTTTGTGACGGCATTAAGTGTTCTGCTGGTTGTAGCCGCCATGTTCAGTTTCCTGATGGGTGTTTTGCTCCTCCAGGAAAGCGATCTGCCCGGAAAAGTGTTTGGTTTATGCTGGCTGGCATCCGGAATTCTGCTTTGTTTCCTGGTCTGGCTCCTCGTGAAATGGCGAAAGCGAAAGAGGAAAGCAGTGATTGAAACCGGGCCAGTAAAATAGGGAAAGAATCCACAAGTGTCTCATTTCATAAAGATGCAGCGCAAAAGGAGGACATGAAGGGATGGTTTTATTGATCATGGGAGCGTCTCACACAGGGAAGACACTTTTGGCACAGCGTCTTTTGGAGCGGTATCATTTTCCTTATCTCTCCATGGATCACCTGAAAATGGGACTGATCCGCAGCCATAACAGCAGCCTGACGCCGGAGAGCAGTGATGAAGAGCTGACAGCGCTGCTGTGGCCCATTGTGCGGGAGATGATAAAGACCAATATCGAAAATTGCCAGAATCTCATTGTTGAGGGATGTTATATTCCATTTTCCTGGAAGGAAGACTTTGAGGAGGCGTACCGGCGGGAAATCCGAGCGCTTTGCCTAATTTTCAGCAGGCAGTATATAGAACATCATTTTGATGCAATTCTGTCCCATGAGAATGCGGTGGAGAAGAGACTGCCTTCCCCGCCCTTTGCTGCGCCGGGAGAATATATGGAAGAAAATCAAAGGAACTTGGAGGCGTGTCTCCGATACGGTGTGGAGTACCGGATGATGGAGGACAGGTATGAGGTTTCCTGGGATCCTGTGGGCAGTGAACGTCTGGCTTCCGGCGCGGAAGCCGCAGACAGTCGGATATCATCCAATTAGGATCGTCGGATCTCACAGTGAAAAAATGGAACAGGCTTTGAAAATGTTGTGGAAAGTATGGGAGTCATAGATTGCGCAGGGAACAGATTCGCCTGAAACATGAATCTCGGTGGGAGAGGGGGGAGAGTATGAGGAAAAAGAAAAAAATTATCCTGGCAGCAGTATTGGCAATGTTTGCGGTCTGGTTGGGATTCCATCTGGCACGTCAATCGTATTCTGCTGCAGACGCCATTCAAAAGCTGGCGGGAGAGGATGCGGTTCTTCAGTGTGGAAAGCTGGAAAACTCAGTGGAGACGAGATACGATGATGAGGACATCTGGGTTTACCGAAACATTCTTGGTGATATTTGTGTCGCCAGAATCAGGCGGTCTGGTCCGTTTTATAAGGCGATGACGGTTGGAAATCTGGCCAGGGAGAGAAAAGAAACGGATGCTCCAATTGAAATTGTAGAGATGGCCCGGGGACAGGACAGGGACTACTCCATTGGGATTATCCGGGATGACGCAGTCGATCATGTCATAAGCTATGGGGAAAAACTTCCTGAGATTCAAATTGATAATATGCGAATACTCTTTGCGGATGGCGGTAGTGAAGACTGGCATTTGTTTGATAAAGATGGAAGAGTGATGAAAGATGAGAAAACCGAAGGATGACAAATAAAACATGTGGATGCAATAAGGCCTGCCTCAAGGCAGGCCTGTCGGTCAAAAAGCAAATTGGTCGATATCCATTTCGTTTTTCTGACGGATCTCGTCCAGAACCCAATTGCCGCTCCCGCTGCCACTTCCGCTGCTGCCTCCTCCTGCCCGGGCTGAAGCGGTGAAAAGGGCCTGGCTGATCTGTTCAGCGCAGACAGATGCCGTAAGCGATGATGGTAACAATATTGGAACACCGAATTTATATCACGGAGCCAAATTAAAAACAATATCGTTATAATGATTGAGGGTTGAATTATGAGATATCAGGAATGCTATGTTACGCTGCGGGATGGATCGCAGTGCCGAATTGCCAGTCCAGAGGCAACAGATGCCGCCAAGGTTTTGGAGCATATGAGACTCACATCGGAAGAGACGCATCATATGCTGCGTCATGCGGAAGAGATCCAGAAGACAACGGATGAAGAGGCCGCATATCTGGAGGCTATGCTGGAGAGTTCGTCAAATTTGATGATCGCCGCTTTTATCGGCGATGAGTTGGCGGGAAACGCAGGGATCGCCAGGGTAGGCGATTTTTCCAAGATTAGGCATCGTGCCAGATTTGGGATATCTGTTAAAAAGAAATATTGGGGCCGAGGGATTGGCTGGACGCTGACACAGGCCATCATGGATGAGGCAAAAAAGATGGGGTACGCCCAGCTGGAGCTGGATGTTTTTTCTGACAATAAAAGCGCTCGGGCATTGTATAAAAAAGCAGGGTTTGAAGAGTGGGGATGCATTAAAAATGCATATCACCTGCAGAATGGCTCCCGATACGATGCCATTATCATGGGTAAAATATTGTGAATAGTAATTACGGGGCTTCAGAGTTTTGCAAACGCCTGGGAAAAGGATGCTGGAAAGGAGAAGAATCATGGTATTTCAGGAAATAGATGGATGTTTGCTGTTTCGCAGACGCCAGGAAATGGTTGAGCTGTGTCCCTGGGGGGAGGGAATTCGTGTTCGGGCTACGGAAAATAAGTGGTTCACTGATCATGACTGGGCTCTGACCATGCCCGCGCATAAGAAGGGCGTCATCACCATCGGGGAGGAAGCGGCCTGGCTGCGCTGCGGTTCTGTGAGGGCTGAGATTACGGAATTCGGTAAGCTGACGTTTTACAACGAGAAGAACGAGATACTGCTGAAAGAGTATTACCGTTCCTGGGAATATGGCGTGAGGGGGCGCCGTTCTGGAGAGTGGCTGTTTCTGGACGAGACCACCAATGAAAAGATTGGAGCCAGAACGTATCACAATGTGGGCGGGGATAATTATAAGATCTGCCAAAGATTTCAGTCCGATGCGGGAGAGCGGCTGTATGGCATGGGGCAGTATCAGCAGGCGTCCATGAACCTAAAGGGATGTGTTCTGGATATGGAGCATAAGAATACCCAGGCAAGCGTTCCATTTTTGGTGTCCAGCCGGGGGTACGGGCTTTTGTGGAACAATCCGGCGGTGGGGAAAGCCATGTTTGGCAGCAACCGCACGGAGATTTCCATGGAGTCCACCAAACAGATTGATTATTGGATTACTGCCGGGGATACACCGGCAGCCATTGTGGAACAATACTGTGCCGTCACGGGAACGGTGCCCATGATGCCGGAATTTGCCATGGGTTTCTGGCAGTGTAAACTGCGCTATCAGACACAGGAGGAGGTTCTTCAGGTGGCCAGAGAGTACCACAGAAGGGGGATCCCGGTGGGAGTCATGGTGGTGGATTTCTTCCATTGGCCTCATCAGGGAGACTGGATGTTTGATGAGAAGTATTTCCCTGATCCGGCGGGGATGATTCGTGAACTCAATGAAATGGGCATGAAGCTGATGGTATCCATTTGGCCCACGGTGGACAGAAAGTCCATTCACTATGAGGAGATGAAGGATCGAGATCTGCTGGTGCGGGTTAATCGAGGACTCAATGTGACCATGGACTGCTTTGGGTTGGAATGCTTTTTTGACGCCACCAACCCGGAGGCTCGGATCTATATCTGGGAGCAGGCCAGAGAAAATTATTGGAAGAAGGGTGTGTCCCTGTTTTGGCTGGATGAGGCGGAGCCAGAATTCACGGCTGCGGATTTCGATCATTTCCGCTATCATGACGGGGCGGCTCTGGAGTGTGCCAATGAATATCCGGTGGGATATGCAAAAGCCTTTTATGACGGTATGATAAGTCAGGGAGTGGACAACCCCATAAATTTGATCCGCTGCGCCTGGGCAGGATCTCAGCGGTACGGCGCCCTGGTGTGGTCGGGGGATGTGCCCTCCACCTTTACGTATCTGCGCTATCAGCTGACGGCCGGACTCAACATGGGCATGGCCGGGATCGCGTGGTGGACGGCTGATATCGGAGGATTTCACGGCGGGGACATCCGCGATCCCAGGTTCCATGAATTGCTGATGCGCTGGTTCCAGTTTGGCACATTTTGCCCGGTGATGCGGCTCCACGGGGACCGGGATCCCCATCATGAACCGTTGGATCCGGACGCCAATTACGGCGGCGGCATCGTATCTTCTGGAGCGGATAATGAGGTGTGGAGTTACCCCAAAGAGGTGGAGGATATGATGGTATATTACATTCGCCTCAGGGAGAACATGCGGCCCTATATCCGTGAGATCATGGCAGAGGCCCATGAAAAGGGAACACCGGTGATGAAGCCGTTATTTTACGACTTTCCGGAAGATGAAAAGGCGTGGGAAGTGGAGGATGCGTATCTGTTTGGCCATGACTTGCTGGTGGCTCCAGTTATGTATGAGGGACAGAGATCCCGAAGCGTTTACCTGCCCCAGGGAGCGTCCTGGACGGATTCCCAAAGCGGAGTGTGCTACGAAGGCGGTCAAGTGATTACAGCAGACGCTCCACTCAACCGGATTCCCCTTTTCTTTAAAAACGGAAGGACCATATTTGAGGATATGAACTAGAGCCATGAAAAGCTGGATACCCATAGATGATGAAGGAGAGAGGAATCATATCATGATACGATTTTGGAATATCACGACAGAAAAGAAAGAGTACCGGGAACAGGTGATCAGACTGTATGAGGAAGCATTTCCAAAAGAGGAAAAGAAGCCCATGGAATTTATGGAACAGCTGGAAAAGGAAGGGAAAATGGAAATTACGGCCATTGCAGATGGAGATGTGTTTGTCGGTCTGGCCATTTTCATGGTTTCCGGCGGTACGGCGCTGGTGGATTATCTGGCCATTGCCCCTGAAAAGCGGTGCGGCGGATACGGCGGCAGGGCAGTGCAGGCCATGCTGCGGCAGTATGGAGATAAGAAACTGATTTTTGAGATTGAAAAAGAGGATGATCAGGCCCCCAATGCCGTGGACAGAAGGAGGAGAAAAGCCTTTTATCTGAAAAACGGACTCAAAGAAACCGGCCTATTTGCCAATGTGTACCATACGGATTTTGAGCTTCTCACTCCCGACGGAGAGCTGACCTATGAGGCATACGTGGCTTTCCTGCGTGAGATTTTGGGCGAAGATATGGTGAAACGGCTGGACCCTAAGCCGCTTTGAAACAAGCGGATGAGACGAAAGATCGGTCAGTTTGCAGCTGTGAAGTTCACGAAATTGAAATAATAGATATGCATATCGCATGAAGTAAATAAATACGCAGGAGCGGTACTGGTACGGTACCGCTCCTGCGCTGCACACCACAGAAGGAATATATTGACAATTAGTCTGTACTCGCAGCCTGGATGGCGTCATAACCGGTTTCCTTGGTGCGGATTTTCAGCACAGAGCGCACTTCGTAGCTGAAAATCTTTCCATCCCCCACTTCCCCGGTGAATGCCGCTTCCTGTATGGCGCGGATGGTTTTTTCTTCCCATTCTTCCGACGATACCACAATTTCAAATTTTATTTTCGGCTGCATCCGGATATCCACTTTCATGCCGCGGACATATTCCGGATAGCCTCTCTGGGCGCCGCATCCCATGACCTGGGATACGGTTATGCCGTTGACACCAATTTTTTGAAGCGCTTCTTTTACATCCTCAAATTTTTCCTCCCGCACAATTGCGTCGATTTTGATCATCATATCCGATTCTCCTCCTTACTGATCCAGACCATTGAAGCTGGGGTATGCCTGTTCGCCGTGCTGTGTCATATCCAGTCCCAGCTTTTCTTCTTTCACATTGACACGCAATGGAGTAATGAGGCGGACAATGGCCGTACAGATTAGTGTGCCGACCACAGCCACGGCTGCGGTAACCAGGATTCCGATGATTTGAGCGGCAAAGAGGCGATGGTCGCCGAATACCAAGCCGTTCCATGGGGCGGTGTCATTGATGGAAGTCTGGGCAAACAAGCCGGTGGCGATGCCTCCCCAGATGCCGCCGATGCCGTGGCAGCCAAACGCGTCCAGAGCATCATCAATCTTCAGCTTTTTCTTCACCAGCTTGACGCCGAAATAGCAGATGGGGCTTACCAGGGCGCCAATGATGAAGGAAGACCAAACGGGGACAAACCCGGCACCTGGCGTAATGGCCACCAGTCCCACCACCAGACCTGTGGAGGCGCCCACCAGAGTGGGACGGCCGCCTTTGATGACATCAATCAGCATCCAGGACAGCAGAGCGGTGGCGGCGGAAATGGCAGAAGTCATAAATGCATGAGCCGCCAGTCCGTTGGCCCCCAGGGCACTGCCTGCGTTGAAGCCAAACCAACCGAACCATAGGATGGCGGCTCCCAAAAAGACGAATGGTACATTATGCACCCGATACGAAGTATGCTCATAGCCGGTGCGCCGCCCCAGGATGATGGCCAGAACCAATGCGCTGACGCCGGAACTGATGTGTACCACATTGCCGCCGGCAAAATCCACGGAACCGATGGAAGCGAGAAATCCGCCTTCACCCCACACCATGTGGGCCATGGGGTAATAGACGATAACGGACCATAGAGCGATGAAAAGAAACAGCGCTTTGAATCTCATGCGTCCCACCAGAGCTCCGGTGATCAGAGCAGGGGTGATCATGGCAAACATCATCTGGAAGGCACAAAATACCAGATGGGGAATGTTGTCCGCATAGGGACCGGCTTCCATGCCAACTTGATTCAGGCCGAACCACCGAAAATCCCCAATGATTCCGCCATGGTTTCCACCAAAAGAAAGCGAATAGCCGAACAGCGCCCACATAACCACTGAAAGTCCCATGATGGCGGCACAGGCCATCATGGTATTGCAGACATTTTTCCTGCGGACCAAACCGCCGTAAAAAAAGGCCAGCCCCGGCGTCATAAAAAATACGAATGCTGCAGACATCAGAACAAAAGCAGTATCTCCTGTGTTCATAACATATCCTCCCTTTACAAAGTGATCTGCCGTCGCAGAAATAAGTAAGGGTACCCGAAAAAAGCAGCTGCCTGATCGCAGCTTTTCAAAAAGAAAAAGACGCTGAATGCATAATAAAATGCAGTTCAACGTCTTCGTTAAACGAAAAAGATTCTTTTGGAAGCTTTTGCATATCACAACTGAAAAGCTGTTGTCTGGTAAGAGAGTATAACAGATATTCAGTTGAGAATCAAGGACAAATTTAAAATTTTTTATTGACAAGCGAAAAACACGGTGCTATAGTACGCTTCAAAAGCAGACAAAGGCGTCTCGGTCTCATTGACAGATGTCTTTGGCTGCTTTTTTGTTTTTAGAAAAACAGGAAATGGAGGTACGAATAT
>CAJFUP010000004.1 GCA_904420225.1 uncultured Lachnospiraceae bacterium | reverse complement strand
TTTTGTATCAGTTTGCACAGGGGAAATATCCCCATGGGGGGCTTCTGCTTTTCGGCGGAATCTGCTATAATGCTTACTGATTGTACAAAGCGGTGCAGAAGCGCGGCAGCAAGGACAGGAGTCCGTATCCAATTCCCCGATGCAATGGGGAACAAAAGCACGGAGTAAGGGCTGAAGCCTGTTGTATATGCCAGAAGGCGTATACAATGGGCTTTTTTTGCTGCATGGGGCCGTTGGGGATGCGGCCTGAGATTGGATGAAAGAAAGAAGGAACCATATGAGTGATATGCTGTTGAATAAGGTAAAAACGTATTGGACACACCGGGCGGCAGGCTATTCCAAGGTGAATCAGGAGGAACTGGCAGGAAGGCAGCGAATGGATTGGCTTGCCAAATTGGAGAGCCAGATCACAGCCCACTTCCCCGGGCGGGACAGGGGAGAGATACAGATCCTGGATGTGGGGACAGGGCCCGGTTTTTTCGCCATCATTCTGGCAGAGGCGGGATATGGAGTAACGGCAGTGGATTATACTCCAGCCATGTTGGAACAGGCCAGACAAAACGCCGGGCTGCTGGCTGACCGCATCTGTTTTCGGCAAATGGATGGACAGAATCTGGACTTTTCCGATAATACATTTGATGTGGTCGTGTCCCGAAATCTGACATGGGGATTGGAGCACCCAAAACAGGCATATGACTCGTGGAAACGAGTGTTGAAACCGGGGGGTTTGCTCCTGAATTTTGACGCAAATTGGTACCATCACCTGTACGATGAGGGGAAGAGAGCGGCCTACGAGCAGGATCGTCATGCCGTAAGAGAGCAGGGAATGGAGGATTATAACACGGCGCCGGATATTGATGAGACCGCCATGGAGGAGATCGTCCGAGCGGTGCCGCTGGGAAGCGCACAGCGGCCCCAGTGGGATATCGGAGTCCTGGAGGCGCTTCAAATGAGAGAAATCCGCACAGACCTGGAAGTCTGGAGGGAGGTGTGGTCCCCCGCCGAGCAGGTGAATTTTGCCTCCACGCCCATGTTTATGGTAACAGCTGTAAAATGAGACTGCTTTTTCCAGGGGGAACGGCCAAAGATCCAGAAGACAGTCGGCGCTTTGGGAGGAAAGAATCGGAAAGGATATGGTGAACAGTATGAATACAATGGCACAGAGAGAAGGAGTAAGGGATGCGGCCATGGCGAAGCGGCGGATCGCCGCCTATTGGGACGGAAGGTCTGACAGTTTCATGACCCAAAGGGAGGAAGAGCTGCACAGTGAGCAGCGACAGATATGGGAAAAAGAGCTTTTGTCCCATTTGCCGGAGAAAGAGGGACTGCGGATTCTGGATGTGGGCTGCGGCTGCGGGTTCTTCTCCCTGATTTTGGCGGAACAGAACCATGCTGTGACGGGCATCGATCTGACAGAAAGCATGATACAGCAAAGCCGCCGTCTGGCGGAAAAATATGGGTCGGAGGCTGCCTTTTATAGGATGGACGCCGAAAAGCTGATGTTTCCGGACGAGACATTTGATGTGATTGTCAGCAGGAATCTCACGTGGACCCTGCCCCATCCCCGGGAAGCCTACAAGGAGTGGATTCGGGTGCTGAAACCGGGAGGCATTCTGCTGAACTATGACGCGGAACACGCTCGGCATCATCGAAGCGAAGGTCTGGAGGGAGAGGAGGCCCACAGGATGCTGTCGCAGCGTCAGATGGACGAGTGCATGGCCATCTACGATATGCTGCCCATCAGCGGCTGGAAGCGTCCGGACTGGGATGTGGTCTGTCTGAAGCAGGCGGGGTGCAGCCAGGTCTGGGTCAACAGGAAAATGGGAGAAATCCTGTTTCCCCATGAAAATCAGTTTCGGACGCCGTATCCGGTGTTTCGAGTAAAGGCGGTGAAGGACCATCCATGTTCCTGAGAACGTATCTTTTAAAGCGTCTGCTGCTTCTGATTCCCATGGTATTGGGCATTACGTTTCTTTCCTTTGCCATGATGCGCGTTGCAGGAAGTGACGCCGTCCTTCAGCAGGCTGATGCCGCCGGGCTGGCGCTGTCCCAGGAAGTGCTGGAGGCCCAGCGGGCAGAGTTGGGGCTGGATCAGCCGTTTTTGGTGCAGTATGGCCGCTGGTTGGGGGGCTTTCTCACGGGGGATTTGGGGGTTAGCTATGTGTCCGGACAGGATGTGTTTTCCACGTTTGTCTCCAAACTGCCGGCCACTCTGCTGCTGACCGGCGTCTCTGTGCTGTTGACAGCGGCCATTTCCATCCCCCTGGGAATCTTGTCGGCAGTCAGACAGAATCGGTTTACAGATTATCTGATACGGTTGTGCAGTTTTGTGGGAAATAGTCTTCCCAATTTTTTTGTGGCGCTGCTTTTGATGTATCTGCTGTCCGTACGGTTTTCGGTATTCCCGGTGATTTCCCAGGGAATAGGCTGGAAAAGTGCGGCGCTGCCTGCGCTGACACTGTCCATTGCCATGTCAGCCAAATATCTGCGGCAGGTGCGGGCAGCGGTGCTGAATGAGCTGGGGCAGGAATATGTGATAGGGGAAAAGACCAGGGGAATCCGGTTTTCTGCCACTCTCTGGAAGAGTGTGCTGCGCTCCTGTCTGGTGACGCTGGTGACATTGCTGGCCCTTTCTGTGGGAAGTCTGCTGGGCGGCACAGCCGTTGTGGAATCCATTTTCATGTGGGACGGAGTGGGAAAGCTGGCGGTGGATTCCATCAATATGCGGGACTATCCCATGATCCAGGCATATGTGGTCTGGATGGCAGTCATCTATGCGGCCATCAATCTGGTCACAGACATTTTATATCGGGTGCTGGATCCCAGGATCCGTCTGGAAGGGGAAACGCCATGAGAGAGAGAAAGCCACAGGCTGAAAAATATCTGCAGTCCAAAAGAAGTAACCATATGAAAGCCAGACTGATTCTGTTTTCCGTTTTGGTGACAGGGTTATTGCTGACGGCTGTATTTGCCCATTGGCTCTGTCCCTATGACCCCAATCAGCAAAATCTGGACATGGCGCTTCAGGCGCCAAGTCTGGATCACCTTTTGGGCACGGATCGGTTTGGCAGAGACATGCTTTCCCGCGTCATCATGGGATCCAGGACCAGCATTCTTTCCGCCCTGGTTCTGGTGGGAATCATTTCGGTGGCAGGAAGCATGGCAGGTGTGGTCTGCGGCTGCTGCGGCAAAGCGGCAGACACGGTGATCATGGGGATCGCGGATATCTGTCTGGCATTTCCGGGTCTGGTGTTGGCGCTGGCAGTGGCGGCGGTACTGGGCGGCGGGGTGCACAACGCGGTGCTGGCACTGGCGGCAGTCAGCTGGCCCAAGTATGCCAGACTGGCCAGAAGTCAGACATTGGCGGTGAAGCATTCCGATTATATGGCGGCGGCGCAGCTGGCGGGGGATACCAGGAGGCAGCTGATCTTTCGGCACATCTTGCCCAACATTGCCGGGCAGATTCTCGTGACGGCCATGTTGGATGTGGGTACCATGATGATGGAGATAGCTGCCCTGTCGTTTCTGGGGTTGGGGGCCAAGGCGCCCACGGCGGAGTGGGGAAGTATGATGAGCGAGGGCAGAAGCATGCTGCAGACGTATCCATGGGTGGTGCTGACGCCGGGGATCGGTATTTTTTTGGCAGTGGCGCTTTTTAATTTATTGGGAGATGCGGTGAGGGATTATCTGGATCCGAAAACGATCCAAAGAGAGCAGGAGGAAACGGTTGAGTAAGAGAAGAGGGATGACGTTGTTCATGGCCCTGGGCCTTTTGGCGGCAGCGGCCATGGGGTGCGGAGGGGGACAGACGGGAGACGGTTCCCGTATGCAGGCAGAGGCGGGCGAGAAAACGCTGGTGTTGGGGGATACCACATTTAACGCGGAAAACGGCGAGCCGGACATCAATCCCCACAATGATAACAGCGGATGGGCCTGTATCCGGTATGGAGTGGGGGAAACGCTGTTTCGCTTTACGGACAGCATGGAGACGGAGCCGTGGCTGGCCGAGAGCTATGAAATGGTAGATGAGCTGACGTGGCGCATAACACTGCGGGACGGTGTGACGTTCACCAGCGGGCGGGCCATGGACGCAGAGGCAGTAAAGGAATGTCTGGAGGCGCTGGTGTCCGACCACGCCAGGGCGGCTGGGGATCTCCATGTGGATGCCATTACCGCGGAGGGAATGGTGGTGACCATAAAGACGGAGGTTCCGGTTCCTGCTTTGATTCACTATTTGGCAGATCCGTACGCATGTATTTTTGATGTGCAGGCTGGGGTGACAGAGGATGGAATTGTGCAGGGCACGGGACCGTACAAGGCTGTTTCGCTGATCACGGATACCAGCTTGGAATTGGTGAAAAATGAAGATTACTGGAATGGGGAGCCAAAAATCCATGGAATCACAGTGAGAACCATATCGGACGGGGATACCCTGACCATGGCGCTGCAGTCCGGTGAACTTGACGCGGCATATGGCATGCCCTATGCCAGCTACCCCCTGTTTGAAAATGACAACTACACGTTCACCAGCTGTGCCACCAGCCGGGTATTTTTTGCGGCCATGAATTTCGAAAGCCGCATCATCCGTGATCCCGCCGTGCGGGAGGCCATTGCCATGGGAATTGATAAAGAGAGTTTTGTCGAGACCCTGCTGGACGGAAATGGATATCCGGCGGCGGGTGCATATCCGGACAGTTTTTCCTTTGGCGGGGACGCAGTCAATGCAGAGTCCTATGACCCAGAGGGAGCCAAACAAATATTGGAGGAGGCCGGATGGACGGATACGGACGGAGACGGCGTCAGGGAGAAGAATGGCACCCCCCTGGTGCTGCGCTGGCTTTCGTATCCCAGCCGCCAGGAACTGCCCTTGTTGGCGGAGGCGGCGCAGGCGACTTTGGGTGAGATCGGAATTCGGGTGGAGGTCAACAATACGGCGGACCACAATCGGATTCGGACGGACAGCAGCGCCTGGGATATCTATGCCAGCGCCATGGTCACGGCTCCCACCGGGGACCCGGAATATTTCTTCGCGTACCATTGTCTGGATTCGTCCAGCAGCAATGACGGGCATTACCACAGTGACCGGCTGGAAGAGCTGGCCAGGGAGCTGTCCGGTACTTTTGATGCAGAAAGGCGCAGCCAGCTGGCGGTGGAAATGCAGCAAACCATTCTGGATGATCATGCCTATATTTTTTGCTCCCATCTTTGCATGAGTATGATATCCAAGTCCAACGTGGTGGGGCTCGCCGCGCATCCCTGTGATTACTATGAAATCACGGCGGACTTGGATATCGTCCAATGAAATATGAGAAAGCAGCCCCATCAGGGCGGATTTGGAAAGAATGTACAGGAGAGGAGACATGACATGGAGGCGCTTCTGACATACGACCGGGTTACCATTCAGTACCGCAAAACAGAAGTGGTGAGAAATATGAGTTTTGCCGTTGATCAGGGAGAGATTTTGGGGATCGTGGGGGAGTCCGGAAGCGGAAAAAGCACCATTTTGAAAGCCGCCATGGGAATCCTGGGGCCGGGCCACATCACGGAAGGGTGTATCCGGCTGGGGAAGACAGAACTGACTCATCTGGGGGAGAGAAAACTGCGCCGGATTCGGGGAAAGCAGATGGGAATGATTCATCAGGATACGAGGGCATCTCTGTGTCCCATTCGCACCATTGAAAGCCAAATCCATGAGATGATGGCGGCCCACGGAACCGTTACAAAAGCCCAGGCCTGCCAACAAGCTTTGGAGCTGTTTGAAAAACTTGGCTTTCCCGATGGCAGGCGGATATTAAAAAGCTATCCGTTTCAGCTGTCCGGAGGGATGAATCAGCGGGTGGGGATTGCCATGGCCATGCTGCTGCGTCCGGTGCTGCTGTTGGCGGATGAGCCCACCAGCGCCTTGGATGCGGCTGTTCAAAAACAAGTGGTGGAGGAGCTGCTGCAGCTTCGGGATTTATATGGCACTGCCATTGTCCTGGTGACCCACAACATGTCAGTCCTCTCTGCCATGGCGGATACGATTCTGGTGCTGCGCGCAGGAGAAGCGGTGGAATACGGGGCAGCGCCGCAGGTGCTGCAGAGTCCCCAGGCTGCGTATACTCAGGAGTTGTTGGATGCGGTGCCAAAACTGCGGAGGAGATAGATGGAACCATTACTGGAAGTGAAAAATGTAACTAAAATTTTTGACTTGAGGGGAAAAATAAAGATTACGGCGGCGGACGCAGTGAGCTTTCGACTGTATCCCCATGAGACTCTGGGGATCGTGGGGGAATCCGGCTCCGGTAAGACCACCGTGGCCAAGGTCATCACAGGGCTGGTGCCGGTGTCCTCCGGCGCGATCTTTCTGGATGGGAAAGAAATCACGCGTTTGAAGGGCAGAGAGCGGCGCGGTGTATATGGAGAAATGCAGATGGTGTTCCAGTCTCCGGCAGCCTCCTTTGATCCCCGCCGGACTCTGGGAGACGGCATCGGGGAGAGCTTGAGAAACCGTGGAATGTCCCGCAGAGAGAGCAAAAAAATCGCGGCGGCTTTGCTTAGACAGTGCGGGCTACCGGGAGAATATGTCTCCAGATATCCCCATGAAGTCAGCGGCGGTCAGTGTCAGCGAGCGGCCATTGCCCGGGCTTTGGCCATAAGGCCTAAGCTGCTGATCTGTGATGAGGCCACCAGCGCTCTGGATGTGACAGTGCAGAAGCAAATTTTGGAGCTGCTCCGGGATTTGAAAGGACGGTATGGGATGGCATATTTATTTATCTGTCATGACCTGGCGCTGGTGCAGAGCTTCTGCGACCGCGTGCTGGTCATGGATGGCGGAAGAATTGTGGAGGAAGGGCCGCCGGATGAGGTGATCTCCAATCCCCAAGGGAAAGCAGCCAGGCGGCTGGTGGAAGCCGCCTCCTATTTTATGAATTGATCAATGGCTTTTTTGAAGTTGTCCAGCGCTTCAGGATCTCCCTGGCTGAGAGCGTCCACGATGCAGTGATCCAGATGGTCTTTCAGAATGATCTTTCCGGTATTGGTCAGGGCGGCGCGAACTGCGGCCAGCTGAATGAGGATATCGGAGCAGTCCTGACCGTTCTCCACCATTTTTTTCACCGACTCCAGATGGCCGATGGCTCGGGAGAGCCGGTTGACCACAGCGCGGGTCTCGGTATGAGAATGGATGTGGAGCGTTTGGGCGTTCTGAGAGTCTGCGTGGGCATCATGTATAGAATTGTGGTTCATAAGCATACCTCCTGAAATGTCTTGCATAGTGTAAATGTGGTGTAGCAGGGCATTACAATATTGGTTCGATCACAGCCCGGAAATAGTGGTCCAATTCCGCCGGTGTCTGCTTCATGCGACCTTTAATCCACCACAGCACCATTTCCACAAAACTACCCGAGATATGGTTGATTAAGAAGTCTTGCGGAATGTCAGTGTTTGTTTTCCTGTTCTGATTTACAAACTGCGACCGTACCAGACCATTCAGACTATCCTTGAAATATCGCAGGAAAATTTCGCTGCTCTCACAAGAAAGCAGACCAATGATATTCTTGTCATTCTCTTGTAAATGTTGTAACAAATGACAAAACATGGACTCCGGGGCGTTTCCGTCTGAATAC
>CAJFUP010000003.1 GCA_904420225.1 uncultured Lachnospiraceae bacterium | reverse complement strand
TCCTGTACAGAAAAATCCACCGCTGTCACAAAATCAGCCGCTCCCTTTTCCCTGACCCGGGACGCCATGCCCTGGTCAAAAAACAGCGGGCGCACACGTTTCACCAGCGCCACCGTCTGTTCTACTTTTTCATCCTGCTCATATATCCATTCTCTCATTTTTCCTCCCATTCTGCTGTCCCTGCGGCCAAGCATTCTTTATCCCCAATCAGCAGGCGATATTTTCCTGACTATACAAGGGCTTCGCCGCTGCAATTTCGTTTCATCCTTTCGTGTATCGCATCGATACCCGGTATCAGAACCGTTAGGGGCATCTCTGTCCGATCTTTTACCCCTGGTATCTTCTTAATTTTATCATAGGATTTTTTACTTTTCCATAGCGAATCGGAAGCAAATCCAGTATAATCAAAGTAACAGTATTCATTGCAGGCCAGCGGCGCCATCTTCCTTCGCCGACTGCGGTTTCCTGGATTTTCCCATACATCCGCCGCGCCTGCAGAAAGGATGGTCTTCTCATGTTTACAGACTGGGCAAACACACATGATCTGGTCTCCTGCCTGACACCGGCGGCTTCCTATCATCCCTGGCCCACCATCTCTCAGCGCCAGGCCTGGCATAATCTTCCCGCCGATCTGCGGGAATCCTGGATCGGACAGGCGGAGACATACCGCGGGTTCTCCTATCCCCCGCTGACCGCCTCCGCTTTTATGGCATATGAGCGCACGGGAGACCGGCAGATCTATGAAGAACCCCATTATGCCCGGCGCTATGCGCTGACGGCTCTGATTCTGGGAGAATGCATGGAGGACAAAGGACGTTTCCTGGACGACATTATCAACGGAATCTGGGCTCTGTGCGAAGAAAGTTTCTGGGGCATCTCCGCCCACAACGGTATCCGCCACAACAGCGGCATCCCGCTGCCCGATGTGGAAAACCCATACATTGATCTGTTCGCCGCAGAGACGGCAGGCCTGCTGGCTCACGGCGTCTATCTTCTCCGGGACCGGCTGGATGCCGTCACGCCCCTCATCTGCCGCCGGGTGGACCGGGAATTGGAGCGCCGGATTCGCCTGCCCTTTCTGAACCGGGAGGATTATTGGTGGATGGGATTCTGGAAAGAAGTCAATAACTGGGATCCGTGGATCGTCTCCAACGTCATGAGTGTCTTTCTGCTCACCGAGCACGACTCCCATCGCCGGGCTGAGGCTGTATACAAAATGCTGGAATGTCTGGACCACTTTTTGGCCACCTACCATGAAGACGGCGGCTGCGATGAGGGAACGTCTTATTGGAACTACGCCGGAGGCTCTTTATTTGACTGTATGGATCAGCTGGTTCGGGCCTCCGGCGGCGCTGTCAATTTTTTCGAACATCCTCTGATCCAAAATATCGGCCGCTTTCTCTACCGCAGTTTCATCCATGAGCGCTATTTCATTAACTTTGCCGACGGCGGAGCCAAGGTTTCCATTGACCGAAATATGATATGGCGGTACGGGAAACGCATTGGAGATGAAAATCTGACGGCACTGGCCCTCAGCTCCCCTGTTTCCTTCGATTCGCCGGATATTCCCCGGGCGCTGCGCCGGATTCTCCCGGAGCTGTTCACCGCAGCCGAATTTTCCTCCGAAACCGCCCAGCCGCCTTATGTGCGCGATGTCTGGATGGACGGCATCCAGGTTATGGCCGCCCGCCAGTGTGCTGGAAGCTGTCAGGGACTTTATCTGGCTGCCAAGGGAGGACACAATGACGAGAGCCATAATCACAATGATGTGGGATCATTTCTACTGTACTGTGACGGCATTCCCGCTGTCATGGACGTGGGGGTGGAGACCTATACGAAGGCCACCTTCAGTGAAGAGCGCTATACCATTTGGACCATGCAGTCCCAATACCACAATCTTCCCACCATCAATGGCTGCCAGCAGCTCCCCGGCCGAGACAAGTCCGCTTCCCATGTTTCCTATCAGTGCCGGGATGAACAGGTGGACTTCTCTCTGGAAATGGCATCCGCCTATCCCAGGGAAGCCGGTGCCGACAGTTATGTCCGCTCCTACTGCTTCCGCCGGGGAGAAAAACCGTCTGTATCCATCACGGACCGTTATGTTCTTCAGCGCCGGGAAAACCATTTGGAACTCCATTTCATGACCTGGGGACAACCCCGGCAGGAGTCCATCGGCATACTTTCCATTCCTGTGGGCCCGGGAGAATCCGTTTCGGATACTGTCTCCGCCCAAACGTCGGCTTCCGACTGGAATTCCATTGGTACTGGCACTTCAAGCCACCGCAGACTGCTGCTGTCTTATGACGCCTCCGTGTTCTCCGTATCCATGGAGGAAATCCCCATCACCGATGCCCGGCTCCTTCCGGTCTGGGGGCAGCGCATCCATCGGATTACCCTGTCAGGCAGTGTAGACGCCTGCGGCGAGGTTTCGGTGACATGGCGGATGGATGAACCCATATCATTTTGAATATACAAGGAGAAATCGGTGTGGAAAACGCCTATTGCGGAAAGAGGTGTTCTGGATGCACTTATGGGGAGAACCTTACCTGTCCCAGTTGCAAATGGCCTGTTTCCTGCGAGCTGGTCAAATGCTGCATAGAAAAGGAACATGACGACTTATAGTGGGTCAAAAGGTCAAGACTTGGCATGCCGCATGGCATACACGCCCTTTTGACCATAATATCATCGTATTATGAAAGGAATAGAAAAATGGAAATAACAATCAAACGAGACGGACTGCTTTTAAAAGGAGATTTGATGAAACCAGAGCATACTGACCAATGCCCTGCAGTGATTATTTTTCACGGCCTCATGAGCGACCGGGGCAATCCGCGGCCAAACATGTTTTCTGATATTGCCACAGCTGTCAATGAGAAAGGAATGGCCGCCATCAAATTTGATTTTGACGGCCACGGAGAAAGCGATGGACGCTTTTGTGATATGAATGTCTTCACTGAAATCCTGGACGCAGCCAAAATCGTGGAATACGTCCACGGTCTGGACTGGGTCAGCGATATCTACATTGTGGGCCACTCCCAGGGTGCCCTGGTGGGCGGAATGATTGCCGGATACTACCGAGACTGGATCACCAAACTGGTGATGCTGTCCCCCGCCGCCACCATCAAGGACGATGCCCTGGCAGGAACCTGTTTCGGCGTCCCCTATGACCCTTATTACATACCAGACCACATTTCCATGACCAATGTACACAATGAACATTTTGACTTGGGCGGTCTGTACTTCCGCCTGGCAAAAACGCTGCCCATCTATGAGACCACTGCCATGTTTCAGGGAGAGACCCTCATCATCCACGGTTCTGCCGATCCTGTGGTGGGCGTAAGCGGAGCCAAACGGTATACGGAAGTCATGGATCACGTCACACTGAACATTATCGAAGGCGAAAACCACGGTTTGTGTGAGTTTTCCTTGGAGACGGTGGTTCGGGATGTGGCAGATTTTCTGGCACGGTAGAGCATTTTCATGAAATCAAAGGATTGGTTTAGCCCTTTGGCGTATTACTTGATAAGATCGTACGCAACAGACCTTCGCATCCTCTTTTGATATCATCGTAGGTTCTGTCGAAATTTCCGGTATACCACGGGTCCGCGATATCCCCCGGCCGATTGGTATAATCCAAAAGAAGGCTGACTTTATGGTCCGGATCGCTCTTTAAAATATGCATCATATTTTTCTTATTCCAATGATCCATTCCGATGAGATAATCGTATTTCTCGTAATCGCTCCTCCTCATTTGCACCGCATATTTGCCTGCGGTTGAAATTCCGTATGCGCGGAGCTTTTCTGTGGTTCCGCGATGAACCGGATTTCCGATTTCCTCGATGCTGGTGGCGGCGGAGGCAATTTGAAATTGGTCTGCAAGATTTAATTTTTTCACCATATCCTTCATGACGAATTCGGCCATGGGGGAACGGCAGATGTTGCCGTGGCAGATAAATAGTATTTTTATCATATCTCTTATATCCCTTCAAAAGCCTTCAAACCTTGATACTATGGGC
>CAJFUP010000002.1 GCA_904420225.1 uncultured Lachnospiraceae bacterium | reverse complement strand
CCAGCCATGATCTTTTTGCTGATGATCAGCGCACCATCCTCCAACTGAATATCCAGCTTCTCCAGCTTTTTTTTCACACCGTCATCCGCAATGGAAAATATCAGCTCAATGTACGCGTACTCAGCGTTTCCGCGAATGATGTCTTTGGGTACCTTTCCCCCCAAGGCGATATTGACGGAGCCAATGATAATGGATTTTCCAGCTCCCGTCTCTCCGCTTAGTATATTCAGCCCCGGGCCAAAAAGCACTTCGGCTTCCTGAATCAGAGCCAGATTTTTCACATACAGGCTTTCCAACATAGTTTGCTCTGTCCATTCCTTTCTTGGGAGTGAAAATGGGATTGAACACTTTGCACGCTGCCGACATGCACATCCCACTGCTACTCCACCAGAGTCCGAATTTTGTCCATCACCAAAATAGTCTGATCCACACTGCGAACTGCACACATGATGGTGTCATCTCCGGCAATGCAACCGACGATTTCATGGAAGTGAAAGGCATCCAAAGCTGCCGCCGCCGCCATGGCCATACCGGATACGGTTTTAATCACCAGGATGTTCTGCGCCATATCCATGCTGACGAAACTATCCTTGAGCACCCGAACATATTTATCGTCCGCGGGAGCCGGTATTTCCTGACGGATGACATATTTTTGGCGCCCTCTATCCACGCTGGCCTTCACCAGCTTCAGCTGCCGAATATCCCTGGACACCGTGGCCTGGGTCACCTGATACCCGGCCTCCCGCAGTCGGCGAGCCAGCTCCTCCTGCGTCTCAATATCATATTTTCCGATGAGTTCCACAATCATCTTGTGTCTATCCAGCTTCATGGACGCCTCCTTCTCCTCTACTGATCCGCCATTTTTCTTCTGAGGGTTTCCAAAAAACTAATTTTGCTGATCTTGATCAGCTTCGCCTTGCGGCTGGAACCTGCGATTCGAATGATGTCCTCATTCAACAGCGGCGAAAACGCGTCTGCGTCAAAATTTACCACTGGAATGGTATCTCCGTCCCGTCCAGGATGCTTGACATGAATATCAATCTCCACATCAGAGGGCAGAACAATACTCCTGGCATTGAGGGTATGGGGGCTAATGGGCGTCAAGACGATCATGTCTGAGGTGGGCATGATAATGGGGCCGCCCGCCGAGAGGTTGTAAGCGGTGGAGCCAGTGGGAGTGGAGACAATCATGCCGTCTGCTTGGTAATGATTCAGATATTCCCCATCCACATAAATGTCAAAACGGATGACTCTGAGGCTGCCGCTTCTGCTGAGCACAATGTCATTGAGAGCCACGTCAGAATGGATCACTCCGCCGTTTCTCACCACGGTTCCATCCAGCATTAAGCGTTCTTCCGTAAAATATCGGTCCTGTATAAGACAGTCCAAGGCAGAAAAGATGGAAGTTGTGTCAATCTCCGCCAAATAGCCCAAGGTACCCATGTTGATTCCCAAGATGGGCAATTCCCTCTCCCGCAGATCACGGGCTGCCTGGATAATGGTGCCGTCTCCTCCCAACACGATCACACACTCCGTCTGGAGCGGAACCAAGGAGGCGTCTGTATAGCGGAACGTCCCGTCTTTCCCGCTTCGGCTGTCCCGATGGATGCCGCAGGTCCTTCCTCTCTTTTCCAAGTAATCACAGATCCGCACCGCATACTCATATGTATTTTTCTTTTCCGCATTTGCAATGATATAAAAATGATCCATGGTATTTTCCCTATGCGCCTCCCGCGCCGTTTACGATGTGATAGACCGTCCTGAAAGCTCCCGATGGGATTTTTCCACCAGCTGACTCACATCCGGATCCGGGCGCATACTTTCTTCCTCTGTGGGTGTATTCTGAAGATACAGCAAGTATTCGATATTCCCCTCCGGTCCTTTAATGGGAGAATACTCCAGCCCCAGCACGGCAAAGCCAATGGAGCGGGCATATGAAATAACCTGCCGAATCACCTCCTCATGGGTGGATTTTTCCCTGACCACGCCTTTCTTGCCCACCTTCTCTCTTCCAGCCTCAAACTGAGGCTTGATGAGACAGACAATCTGCCCCCTCTCTTTCATCAGCGCCTTAACGGGTTCCAACACCTTGGTCAGTGAGATGAAGGAAACATCAATGGATACAAAATCCACTGATTCCCCCACATCCTCCGGCTTTACATAGCGGATATTGGTTTTCTCCATACAGACCACCCGATCATGATTGCGCAGTTTCCAGTCCAGCTGTCCGTGTCCCACATCCACAGCGAAAACCCGTTTTGCACCGTTTTGCAGCATGCAGTCGGTGAATCCTCCTGTGGAAGCCCCCACGTCCATGCAGACACAACCTGCCAGATCAATTCCAAAAGCAGCCACGGACTTTTCCAGCTTCAGCCCTCCGCGACTGACATATTTCAAGGTGCTGCCTTTCACCTGAATGGGAGCATAAATATCAAAAGTAGAACCGGCCTTATCTTCTTTCTGGCCGTTGACGTAGACCTGCCCCGCCATGATAATGGCTTTGGCCTTCTCCCTGGAAGGCGCCAATCCCATATTTACCAGTAAAACATCCAACCGTTCTTTCATACGCTTTTCTTATCCCTTAGGCCTGCCAGCAGGCTGCCTTTCCCTCTCTCTTTCTCTGATTTTCTTCGCAATGCTTTCCGCATCCATACCCAGCAGCCGCTTCAGAGTATCCACACTGCCGTGCTCCACGTATACATTGGGGATACCTATGCTCAGGGACGATCCTGAAAATCCCAGATTACTCAGGTGGGCGGCGATGTGTTCTCCCAATCCGCCGTTTAACACATTTTCTTCCATGGTAACAAAAAGATGGTGAAACGGCATCAATCCCTCCACCATTTCCCGATCCCACGGCTGAGCAAAGCGCATATTGACCACTGTCACCTGCCAGCCGTCCCGTTCCAAAATCTCCCGGACTTCCATGGCCGTCTGAACCATGGTTCCCAACGCCAGCAGGGCGATTTCTCTGCCTCTGGCCAGGATTTCCGCTTTTCCCACACGGATTGGCTCACGGTATTCCTTGAGTCCTTTATATACGGTTCCTCTGGGATAACGGATGGCCATGGGATGGCCGTACGCGGCGGCAAAATCCAGAACATCCATCATCTCATACTTATTTTTCGGCGCAAATACGCACATATTGGGCATACTGGTCAAATAGGAGAGGTCAAAAATCCCCTGGTGGGTTTCCCCGTCGGCCCCCACCAGCCCTGCCCGATCCACGGCCAAAATCACCGGCAGATCCTGAATGCACACATCGTGGAGAATCTGATCATACGCTCGCTGGAGAAAGGAAGAATAGATGGCCACCACCGGCTTCATCCCTCCGGCCGCCAGCCCCGCCGCAAATGTAATGGCATGCTCCTCCGCAATACCCACATCAAAAAAGCGATCAGGGTACAATTTGGCAAACCGCGTCATTCCGGTTCCCTCCGGCATGGCGGCGCTGATGCCGACAATGCGCGAATCCTTTTGAGCCAGATTGCACATCATTCTGGCAAAAATATCCGTATAAGTGGCATATTTTTTCGGTTCTCTGGGCAGGCCCGTGGAGACGTGAAACGGTTCCACGCCGTGAAAGCGGCACGGATTCAGCTCTGCCGGTTCATACCCCTTCCCCTTCTTGGTCTTCACATGGACGATGACCGGCCGCCGCATCTTTTTGGCTGCCGTTAAAAACTTCATCAGCTGATTCATATCATGGCCATCCACCGGCCCCAAATATGTGACTCCCAAATTTTCAAACAACATGCCCGGAATCACCATCTGCTTGATGGTATCCTTGGTCTTGCTGATTTTCCGAACCAAAGGATCTCCGATGACAGGGATCTTCATCAATGTATCTGAAATCTCCTGCTTCAGGTTATTGTATCCCTCATCAGTCCGCAATTTTCCCAGATAGGTGGACATGCCGCCCACATTTTCCGAAATGGACATCTGATTATCGTTGAGAATTATGATGAAATTTTTCTTCAGCTGGGCCGCATTATTGAGGGCCTCATAGGCCATTCCACCTGTCATGGCTCCGTCGCCAATGACGGAAACCACATAGTAGTCTTCCCCTGCCAGCTCCCTGGCATACACCATTCCCAGCCCTGCTGAGACGGAAGTGGAGCTGTGACCTGTATCAAAACTGTCAAAATCGCTTTCTTTCCGCTTGGGGAATCCGCTTAAGCCGCCTGATTGACGGAGTTTGTCAAATCCCGCCTTCCTTCCGGACAAAAGCTTATGGGTATACGCCTGGTGGCCCACATCCCAGATAATCTTATCTTTGGGGAGGTCAAATGCCAGATGCAGCGCCATGGTCAGCTCCACCACTCCCAGATTGGAGGCCAGATGGCCTCCTGTCACGCTGATTTTTTCCACTAAAAATTGCCTGATATCCTGCGCCAGCGCGGGCCACTCTTCCGGCCGCAGATTCTTGATATCATTGGGCTTGTTGATTCGTTCCAGCATACCGCATCCCTCAATTATTTTTCTCTCGTAATCAGCATTTGTACCAGCTGAAATAAAAACTCATTTTCCCCCGGAAGGCTCTTTAACTGCTCCATGGCCTCCCTGGAAAACGCCTCCACATCCTGCCTGGACTGCTCCAGGCCATGAAGCGTAACGTAAGTGGTTTTCTGATTCTTTTCATCACTTCCCACCGGTTTTCCCAGCACTTCCGTGGTGCTGGTCAAATCCAGGATATCATCCTGGATCTGAAATGCCATGCCGATGCGGGATGCTGCCCGCTCCACCACCGTCACACTGGCGTCATCCGCCCCGGCCAAGACGGCACCGATCATCATGGATGCCTCCAGCAAAGCGCCAGTTTTCAGCCGATAGACAAAGTCCAGCTGTTCCTGTGTCATGGGCTTTTCCGTCATCTCCACATCCACGGTCTGACCGCCGATCATTCCATAAATACCGGTCTTATGGGCCAGGATGCCCATGGCTCTGCCCACCCGTTCTGGGTACTCTGTGTCGGCAAAGGCTTTGGCCGCCGTCTCGAAAGCGTATGTCAGCAGAGCATCCCCCGCCAACACGGCCATATCGTAGCCAAAGGCCACCCATGTGGTCTTCTTTCCCCTTCTGTATTGGTCATTATCCATACAGGGAAGATCATCATGAACCAGAGAAGAGGTGTGAATCATCTCTATGGCCGCCATGAACGGGCGGATCTCCTTTCCCTGCCCGCCGAACAGACGGTACGTCTCCCCCATGAGCATGGGGCGCAGTCTTTTTCCTCCCGCGCAGATGCTGTAGTTGGATGCCTCAAATATTGTTTTTTGCAGCCCAGTTTCCTTTGGCAGATACTCCCTGATGAGAGTCTCAATCTTCTGGGTCCTGGCTGTCAATTCTTCCTTCCATGTCACTTGTTTCACCGCTTTCACTGAGTATTTTTATCTTCTTTTCCACTTTATCAATCTGTTGATTACAGCTTTTGATCAGACGGATGCCCTCCTCAAAACTGGCCAGAGACTCTTCCAGACTCTGGCCGCCGCTCTCCATCTGCTGTATGATCCCGTTGAGTTTCTCCAATGTCTCATCTATGGTCATAGCCTGTCTTCTTCCCTTCTGTTTACTGTGGCCTCCGCCTTCCCGTCCTTTAGACGCAGCCGGATCACGCTTCCCCTCTCCACCTGGGAGATGGACTCCAGAGGTTTTCCCTGGGCATCCGCCGCCCAGACATAGCCGCCGCTTAGGCGAGATAGGGGGGACAATCCGTCCAGCCTGGCAGCCGCCACTTCCAATACATGGCGATACGTCTCTGTCCTTCTAGCCATCACTGCGTAAAGCCTGTCCTCCAGCTCCGCCAGATACTGCTTTTCCTGCAGCAGACGATTCCCCGGATGAAGCAGGCGCAGATTCAAGAGGCGCTTCTCCATCTCTCCCCGATACATGGCCACGGCATCCTCTGCCGCTTTCAAAAGGCGCCTTTTTTGCTCCAACATTTTTTCTTCAAAGGCAGTATAATCAAAGACTGCCAGCTCTGCAGCCGCCGACGGCGTCGGCGCCCTCATATCCGCCACAAAATCAGCGATGGTAAAATCCGTCTCATGCCCCACAGCAGAGATCACCGGCGTCTCACAATCGAAAATGGCCCGCGCCACCCCCTCATCGTTGAAAGCCCACAAATCCTCAATGGAACCGCCCCCTCGGCCCACAATCAGACAATCAAGTCCCATGGAGTCCAGGCGCCGGATGCCGCGGATGATACTCTCCGGCGCATCTGTCCCCTGTACCAGAGCCGGGTAGAGATAAAGCTGCACATATGGATTGCGTCTGCCGGATATCTGGATCATGTCCTGGATGGCCGCCCCAGTGGGCGCCGTCACAATACCGACGCGAGCAGCGTAAGACGGTATGGGCTGTTTATACTCCGGTGCAAACATCCCCATTTCCGACAATTTTTGCTTCAACTGTTCAAATCGGCGATACAAATCCCCCGTACCCTCCGGCCGCGCTTCCGTCACATACAGCTGATATTTCCCGTCCCGCTCATAGACGCGGACGCTGCCCCCCGCCACCACACTCTGCCCCTCCCTCATGCGAAAGGACAGATTTCTGGCGTGGGACGCGAACATGACACATGCCATCATGCTGCTGTCATCTTTCAGGGTGAAATAAATATGACCACTGGTGTGATACTTACAGTTGGAGACTTCTCCTCTTATAAAAATACGGTTCAGAGCGTAATCCTGGGAAAACATATTGCTGATATACGCCGTCACCTGTTTCACTGAATAAATATTTGCCATTCTCTCTTCTCACAAGGGCTGGACTTTTACTGTCCGCTGGATTAATTTTCATGCGCTTTATGTCTGCGGCGAGGAATTGGACTCTCGGATCAGTTTTGCCAGAATACCATTGACAAACTGGGGGGATTCGTCGCCACCATATTTTTTTGCCAACTCCACTGCCTCATTGATGGCCACCTTCCCCGGCACCTGATCATCATAAATCATCTCATAAAGAGCCAGACGGATGATGGTCAAATCCACTTTCCCCATGCGCGCAAGCTTCCATCCCTTGGAAACGGCAGCGATCTGCTGATCCAATTGAGGAATCAGAGAAATGATTTCTCTGGCTTTCCCCGCCAAAAGCTGGCGGGAAGCGTCATCCAGGCCTTCCTCATTTTCCAGGAAATTGGCCAGCTGCTCCTGCAGTTCTTCCCCTTCATAAAAATTCACATGAAACAACAGCTTAAATGTATATTCACGCAGCACTCTTCTTACCATGTATGATGTACTCTCCTATTTTCCCTTTTTCTTACTTTCCAAAAGCCGCCCTTTTGGCGGGCAGCCCCGTCCCAAGGCCGGATTTTCGCGCAGAAACAAAATGGGTGTCATTACCTGGCACCCATCTTCTCCTCCTGCTTAATTGTCCATGTTCACTCCGGCAATGGTGATATTTACGTCCAGGACTTCCAGTCCGGTCATATTCTCGATTGCTGTTTTCACTCTGTCCTGTACCTTCTCGGACACGTCCGGCACACTGTAGCCGTACTGTATATTCAGCGACAGTTTCACTGACACTGTGGAATCAATGACTTCCACCTCGACTCCCTTGGATAGGTTTCTCATGCCCAGCTTGGAAATCAGCTCTCTTGTCATGTTCCCCGCCATGGAAGCCACGCCCTCCACTTCCGTCGCAGCAAGCCCGGCGATGACCGCCACCACCTCATCTGCTATTCGGACCTCTCCGATTTTATTTTCTGTTTCAATGGTGTATGCACCCTTCTCTTGTTCTTTACTCACAACGGTACCTCCTGCGAAACGTACTCTTTCCATAAGTTACTCTCTGGTTATTATACCAAATTTACATTATTTTGCAAATCATTTTTCATCCGGCATTTTGTCTTTCCAAGGGTCGACGCGCACAGCCGTTTGCGGACTTTTGTTCTGTCACTGGGGCTGCACCTCCATGAGGGTGATGACAATACCAGACACATCAATGTCCGTCTTTCTCTTGACGATGTCCTCCACCTGGGCCCGCTCTGCATCGGAGAGTTCCTGGCGGCAGATGACCACATCGGCCTGCCCATCGGTGATACTTACCACGGCATTGTCAAAGCCTTTGGCTTGAAGCATATTCTCAGCTGCGCTTTCCTGATCAGCAATTTCTGTCATCTGCACCATATTGTCAATGGCTGCCTGTTTTTCCTCCGATGCCACAGAATCATTGTTGATGATTTCCAGAAGTGTATCTTTATTTTTCCCTCGGATCTGCTCCCTATTCATTCGCACCTGAGCCAGGAAATCTGAAACCGTCACGCCGTTGGTAAGTACAGCCTCCCCTGGATCTGTATCGCTTACATCGTAGTCCAGACTGGCAACATCTTCCAAGGTTGCCTCGGCTACCTCCCCCTGCGCCTGTGTCTCACCAGTCTCCTGGGCAGAACCGGAGGTTTCCGCCGCCTGGCTGGTATCCACCCCTTTTGATGCGTCGGCTGCCTCCTGGACTTCCCCTTCATCCCCTTCTGCCTCTGCCTGTTCCTGATTTACAACTTCCTCTTCTTGAGCCTGCACAGCCGCTACCGATTCCGCGTCCATGGGCTGCACGCCCTCCCTACCCGCATATGTAAGGTATCCTGCCACAGCAATCATGACGGCAAGAGCGGAAACAACCACCTGATTCTTGCGAAACATTTTTTTCACTTGGCTTTCTCTCCTTTACCCACTATCATTTTTCCTCTTTAATACTTTAATCTTATGTGGAGAAATATCAAATAATGCCTGCAGCGCTTCATTTATTTCTGAAACGGTCTCAGGAGAATCGGCTCCCTCTGCCAGCACAACGACACCTTCCACTTCTGGTCTTTTCTCCTGAACCACATATGGTTCCTGACCACCGGAACTTCCTCCGGATAACACAGTATCTTCTTTTCTGCTTTCCTCAT
>CAJFUP010000001.1 GCA_904420225.1 uncultured Lachnospiraceae bacterium | reverse complement strand
CCCATGAGGGTCAGGCCTGCCATACAGATGGCAGTGGTGAGAAGCATGATGATCAGCTCTACCTTGAGATAAGCCCCTCCCACTTCCCCCAGACGGCGGCTGATGACAGCAATTTCCCGACGAAACATGGTGGTTTCCTTCCACTTTTTGATTTCTTCCCGTTCTCCAATGATCATAACAGCGGAGATGACAGCCACAGTGCTCACTGTGAAAAATTCCACCAGCCATTTGACCACCGGCAGAGATCCGGTCATCAGATACGGCATCACAAAGGAGACCACATTTTCCTCCGCTCCGTCCACCATGATCCGCAGCTGTCCCATGATACTGCCGCTTTCCAGGTGCAGCAGATGATCCAGCTGACGGCAGGCGCCATCCAGATAGGAACAGATGTTGTCCACATATTGAGGGATTTTATCCACAAGAAAATCCAGTTGTTCCACCAGTTTTCCACCAATTATCCACATTATCCCCAAAAAAAGGGCAAAATACAGCGCCAGAACCCCTCCGGCGGCCCAGGTTTTCGGCACCTTCCCTTTCCCATTGAGAAATCGAACCGCAGGCCAGACCGCCTTGGCCAAAAGAAGGGCAATGAAAAAAGGAACAACCAAGGGCAGCAGGTATCGAAATACCAAATAAACCGCCCCGGTTATCCCTGTGATGGTTATTGCTCTCTTTTGTTTCCTGCTCATGAGCCTTCTTTCGTCCCTTCTGTTCTTTTCTGTTTTGTACATTCACTAGTATGGTACAAAGCGAAAAAACTATTCGGACCCACAGGCTGGAAATGTTTTGAAAATTTTTATGGAGTCTGTGACTATAACGTCTGCGATCACCAGGTAAAGGAAAGCCGCTGCCCTGTGAGAGGATGAACAAAAGACAAACGGCTGGCGCAAAGCCCCAGCTGGATGCCCCCTTTTTTTCCGGCATAAGTCGGATTATAGCGGGTATCCCCAAGAATCGGGCAGCCCGCATGGGCGAATTGTACCCGAATCTGATGATGCCGTCCTGTCAGCAGTTCCACACGGACCAGGGACAATTGGGAGAGATCGGCCCCCACACTCTGCAGCCACCCGTCCAATCCCCGAAACGAGCCAAAGGGGACCGTCTCATACCGGAGCAGGGCTTTTTTTGCCCCACGCTCCCCCTTCTTTGCCACGCGGGACAAATTTTGTCTTCCGTCCCGCACCAGCCAATCCTCCAGCGTACCCTGGGACGGATCCATATGACCGCACAGTATGGCATGGTATTCCTTTTGCAGCATCCCCTCCCGGACCTGACGGCTCAGATCCGCCGCTGCCTGCTTGCTCTTGGCATAGACCATGACGCCGCACACCGGACGGTCCAGCCGGTGTACCACTCCCACATAGCAAGAACCGCCGCCGGACTGCCGATACCGGTAATTGCGGATCTCGCTCTCCAAATCCATGGCAAATGTCTTTCCCGTCTGGGACTCCACCCCAGCGGGTTTTCTGACCACGATAATATCCTGGTCTTCCATGATGATATCCAGCATGCGCTCCTGCCCTTCCGGCCATGTCCGGCCTCCCTTATTCCTCTCATCTATTTTTCCTGTCACAAATACTGTTTCAGTTCCTCCACACGGTCCAGCTTCTCCCAGGGCAAATCCAAATCATTTCTTCCGAAATGTCCGTAGGCCGCTGTCTGCTTATAAATGGGGCGGCGCAGATCCAGCATCTTGATGATTCCGGCCGGTCTCAGATCAAAGTGACTGCGGATGATCTCCACCAACCGCCCATCGGAAAGCTTGCCTGTCCCAAACGTGTCCACCATGATAGAGGTGGGATGCGCCACGCCGATGGCATAGGAAAGCTGAATCTCACAGCGGTCTGCCAGTCCGGCAGCCACCAGGTTCTTGGCCACATAGCGGGCTGCATAGGCAGCGGAACGGTCCACCTTGGTACAGTCTTTTCCGGAGAACGCGCCGCCGCCGTGGCGGGCCATGCCACCGTAAGTATCCACT
Organism: uncultured Lachnospiraceae bacterium; assembly: GCA_904420225.1. Taxonomy (GTDB): domain Bacteria; phylum Bacillota; class Clostridia; order Lachnospirales; family Lachnospiraceae; genus Fimimorpha. The sequence goes on along the minus strand of CAJFUP010000001.1, from coordinate 34,884 downwards.
ATAATCTTTCTCCCCGTCAATCCGCTGTCCCCGTGGGGGCCGCCGATGACAAAGCGCCCCGTGGGATTGATGAAAAACTTGGTATCATCATCCACCATTTGGGCAGGCAGAATGGGATCAAATACATATTTTTTGATATCCGCATGGATCTGCTCCTGAGTCACATTCTCATCGTGCTGCGTGGAGAGAACCACTGCCTCCAGCCGAATGGGATGATGATTCTCATCGTACTCCACTGTCACCTGAGTCTTGCCGTCGGGCCGAAGATAGGCCAGTGTCCCGTCTTTTCTTACTTCCGTCAGACGACGGGCCAGTTTATGAGCCAGGGCAATGGGATACGGCATATATTCCTCTGTCTCATTGGAAGCATAGCCAAACATCATGCCCTGATCCCCGGCGCCAATGGCATCCAGTTCTTTCTCGCTCATCTTATTTTCCAGGGCTCCAGGATCCTTGACTCCTGAGGCCTTGGCTTCCAGAGCCTTGTCCACACCCATGGCAATGTCAGAGGACTGCTCATCAATGGCAGTGATCACACCACAGGTGGTGGCATCGAAACCAAATTTCGCCCTGGTGTAGCCAATCTCAGCCACTGTATCACGGACAATCTTCTGAATATCCACATATGCCTTTGTGGTGATTTCTCCCATGACCAGCACCAGCCCCGTGGTGGTGCATGTCTCGCAGGCCACGCGGCTCATGGGATCCTGTTCCAGCAGTGCGTCCAAAATGGCATCGGAAATCTGATCACACATCTTATCGGGATGTCCCTCCGTAACAGATTCCGATGTAAATAAAAATTTTTCCATAATCTCCTCATTTCTGCGCCGTCTGTTCCATAGGGGAAACTGTGCCGCGGCGCTGACACAGTTTCCCTTGAAGATGTTCCATTCTCTTGGCGCCAGCGCGCATCCGTGGCGCAGCGTTTTTATGATACACAGCATCACAAAAAGCCTGCCGGGGAGGCAGACTTTATCATTTCTTCCACCTCTTATTGTTCGATTTCTCGCTCAGGTTGGCACCTTCCTCGCAAAGGGGTTGCCGTGACTTCATCGATCCTATGTATCTCCATCACTTCAAATAAGAGAATTCACTGTTTTCAATTTTGCAACGTATTTCATTATAGACGATATCCCACTGATTTGCAAGGACTTTTTTCTGGATTCTTTTAAACCGTTATCCCACCACGCTCATTTTAAATTTCTGGATTTCCCGCTCACTTTCCACTTCCTCAATCATGCCGCCCAAAGAGCGCAGCTTACAGGCAAAGTCTTCATACCCCCGCAGGATATAGCCAATGTCTTCCACCGTGGTGATGCCGTCTGCCGCCAATCCTGCGATGACCAGGGCAGCCCCAGCTCGCAGATCGGGAGCCGTTACCTGAGCGCCCATCAGCGCTGGAATCCCATTGATGATAGCGGTATTTCCCTCCACTTTAATATCACTGCCCATGCGGTTCAGCTCGTCCACATATTTGAAGCGGTTTTCAAATATGCTTTCCGTGATGGTACTGGTTCCCTCCGATAAAGCCAGCAGCACTGCCATCTGGGGCTGCATATCGGTGGGAAATCCTGGATAGGGCAAAGTCTTGATGGTGGAGTGGGACAGACGTCCCTTGCTGACCACACGAACCGCATCATCAAACTCCGACACCTCACACCCGATCTCCCGCAGCTTGGATGTGAGACATTCCAGATGCTTGGGGATCACATTTTTCACCGTCACATCACCTCTGGTGGCCGCGGCAGCAAACATAAAGGTTCCCGCCTCGATCTGATCGGGAATTACGGAGTAATCGGCCCCGTGCAGCTTTTCCACTCCGTCAATACGGATCACATCTGTGCCCGCGCCCTTGATTCTGGCGCCCATGGTATTCAGCAGATTGGCCACATCCACCACATGCGGCTCCTTGGCGCAGTTTTCCAGCACAGTCCTTCCGTCGGCCAGAACTGCCGCCAGCATGACATTGATGGTGGCGCCCACAGATACCATATCAAAATAAATATGGGCTCCCATCAGATGCTCCGTATCCACCACAATCATACCGTTTCGCACCACCGCCGTAGCGCCCATGGCCCGAAACCCTTTCAGATGCTGATCAATGGGGCGGCTGCCAATGTTGCATCCACCGGGCAGCGATACTTCTGCGTGGTGGTACTTGCCCAGCATGGCCCCCAAAAGGTAATAAGAAGCCCTCATTTTTTTTATGTAGCTGTTATCCACCGTCATGTTATAGATGGTGGAACCGTTGAGCAGTACAGTATGCCTGCTTTTTCTCTCCACAATGGCACCCGAACCTTCAATGGCTTCCAAAAGCACATTGATATCCCTCACATCTGGCAGATTATGGAGAATCACACTCTCATCTGCCATGATGGCACCTGCCAAAATTCCCAGGGCTGCATTTTTCGCCCCGCCTATCGCCACTTCACCCACCAGCGGATTCCCGCCTTTTATAATATACTGCTCCATTCCGATAACCATGCCTTTCTTTCGTCTGCCAATCCATGCAGACTCCATTTTCATACAGCCGTTTCCCGTACGCCCTTTCACAGTTCAGAATTCCGCCATCCAATTTTGAGACGGCATTATTCCAACTTTTTCTCGGATATCAACAGATTTCCACAAAATACATGAACTTTGTCTTTCCGCTTTTTATTTTCTGTTCTTTCATGGCAAGCATCATATATTTTCTGGAAATCCGCTGCCTTCCCCTGTGTCCAGCGCGTGTTCATTATATCACAAAATTATCATTTGTAAACCCTTTTGTCCCCCCGCGCTGGATGCTCCCAGACAGGCTGCCGCAGCCGCACTGCCTGGGGATCCAAATCGCCTCTATTTCATCGCTTCATCCGGTGTCTGACACATCTGCTTTTCAAAATAATCCCGCAGCACATCCACAATGGCACCTGCGTCCCGTCCGGTTTCGTCCACTGTGAGATCCGCGTACTTTTCATATAAAGGAACCCTCTCATCATAGAGATCCTGCAGCGTCATCCCATCCTTTAAGGCAACTCCCCTGTCCTGTAAGTTTCCCAGACGCGCCTCCAGCTGCTCACAGCTGAGTTTTAGATAAACCAACGTGCTGATTTCTTTGAGATGCTCCATGGCCTCTCTGCCGTACACCACACTTCCCCCGGGAGCAATCACCGCCTGGTCTGCCTGAAGGTCACGGTTCACCTGGTTTTCGATTTTTAAAAATCCCTCCAATCCCTCCTGGGCAATGATCTCTTTCAGCAAACGGCCCTCCTGCTTTTGTATCAGCAAATCAGTGTCGATGAAAGACAGCCCCAGACGCTTTGCCAGCAGCACTCCCACCGTGCTCTTTCCTGAGCCCGGCATTCCAATCAATGTTATATTCATGATCTCATCCTCTTTTCCCCGCAGAGCGGCCACCCGCCGCTGACCTGCGCTTTGCAGTTCCTTTCTTTTTTCTGACGCTGTATCCAAATGTCCCCAGTTTTCTGCCCAGGCCATAATATTCACCATGACAGTAGACAATGGGATGGGCACGGCTCAAGTCAAAGCGCCCTGTTTCGTCCAAATATTGTTCATCGGCGTGAACTGCCGTCACTTCCGCCAAGAACATATCGTGGGATCCCAGCTCCTGCACCTGACGGACTTTACACTCAATATTCACCGGACTTTCCAAAATCAGCGGCGCTGATACGGACTGGGCCGGGATCGGCGTCAGCTTCATCTCGCCAAATTTATCCACTTGGCGCCCCGAACGCACGCCACAGAAATCCGTGGCATAAGCCAGTTCCTCGGTGGTCAGATTTATGACAAACTCACCCGTTTTTTTCAACAGGCCATGAGAATATCGTTCCTTTCTCACGGAAATATACGCCATGGGGGGATTGGTGCATGTGGTTCCCGTCCAGGCCACAGTGATGATGTTGGCTCCTCTGGCCTCATCTGCCACAGTAACCATGACAGCCGGTACCGGATATACCATATTTCCCGGCTTCCAAATCTGTTTTCCCATCATCGTCCTCCCTTTTCACTTTCCAGGCCGTTGATCAGCGCCGGAATCAGCTGTTTCTTCCTGGAAACCACTCCCGGAAGGAGAGCCAAGGCATCCTGGGCCGATACTTCAAAGGAGCGCTCCACCAATTTTGCCGCTCCGTCGCCGCAGTATAAAAGGCGGGTGGATTCCTCCAAAATATTGGTCAGCATGAAAAACACCATATCCAGTCCTCTGGCAAGCTGTACCCGTTCCAGATATCCTTGCAAACGCTTTTCTATGGTATCCAGCTCCTCTGGATTCATGGAACTGATCTGCCCCACTCCTATGGTGCGGCCCTCCATGGAAAATTCCTTGAAATCCTGGTAGAAAATCTGTTCCTCCGTCTTACCGGCCAGATTGCTCCCAGCGGCAAACATATCTCGGGCAAACCGCTCCATATCCAGACCGGCCAGGGAAGCCAACTTCTTTGCCGCCAATTTATCCACCGCCGTGCATGTGGGCGAACGGAACAGTAGCGTATCGGAAATAATGGCGCTGCACAAAAGTCCCGCCGTCTGCTTATCCACCTGAACTCCCGCCTCTTCATACATCTGATATACAATGGTTGCCGTACACCCCAAGGGCTGATTTCTAAAGAAAACCGGCGCCATGGTTTCAATGGTTCCCAATCTGTGATGATCAATGATCTCCAAAATCTCCGCGCTCTCAATTCCATTGACTGCCTGGGTCCGCTCATTATGATCCACCATGATGACCTGCTTCTTGCGTGCCCCCAAGAGGTTTCGACGGGAAATCATGCCAATATAACGCCCCTCACCGTCCAAAATGGGGAAATCCCGGTGACGGACTTTAGCCATGGTATCCCGGATATCGTCTATGAAATCATCTGTGTTGAATGTAATCAAATGATCTCTCTTCATGAAATAGCTGACAGGCATGCTCTGATTGATGAGACGGGACGCCGTAAATGTATCATAGGGACTGGATATCACCGTACATCCTCGCTCCTCTGCCAGCCGCCGAATGGTCAGAGAAACCGGGGCGCCTTCACATACAATAATGCAGGCGGCCTCCATTTCGATGGCACATAGCTGTGATTCATACCGGTTGCCCAAAAGCACCAAATCCCCAGGCGCAATATAGCTCTCCATGAGATCAGGATTGGCCGCGGCCACCAGTACCTTGCCCTTGGTATAATACGTCTTGGCATCCCCCACAATGAGACTGCCGTCCAGTGTTTCCACAATATTTTTCACCCTGGTATGGGCGGATGACAAGAGAGCGCTGTCATAAGCATCCATATACGTCTTGGTGATGTCAGCGATGGTAATGAGGCCCTCCAGCCTACCGTTTCTGGTGATGGGAAGTGTCACAACCCCCTCTTCCTTCATCCGAGTCCAGGCTTTTTTCAGAGAGATATCGCGTTTTACCCCGTCAATACGCCGAATTTCAATATCTCTGATCTGCGTCCGCACATCTTCAATCAGCTCCGGAACCTCTGCTTTATGATAATCCAGCACATATTGGGTTTCCTCGTTGACTCTACCCGCCCGGCAGGGCACATATGTCCCCTCCGATACTTGGTTTTTCAGCCTGGCATAGGCAATGGCCGAACAAATAGAATCGGTATCGGGATTTTTATGGCCTGTGACAAGAATTCTGTTATCCTTTTTCATGCATTACCTCTTTCCATGATGCTGCTGGCCAGCGTACCTCTGTCCCGCTGACGCCATAATCAAAAACAGCCAAATGTCTCAGAATCCTATTCCAAAACATTTGGCTCCAACACATTCCGAAGATCATTACTCCGCCTGGGCCTCGGTTTCTGCTTCCCCTGCGGTCTCATCCTGGGCAGCTTCTTCCGTTTCCTCGGCAGCCGCCTCAGTCTCTTCGTCCAAGATACCAGCCATATCGCCGATCACCTTCTCCGACACGGTATAATTGGGAAGGGAAGCCAGATATGCCTGATGCTGATTGTAAATGCTCACACCCACAGCAGTACCCAAGGCTGCCACCAGTACCACCAGTGCCACCCAACCCACTACTTTTTCTATTTTCTTCTTTTTCTTTTCCTTCGCTAAAATCTCTTTTCGGTTCTTTTTGTATTCCTTATATTTGTCGACCTTAGCCTGACTCATATTGTGTCCATCCTTCCAATGATGTTTTCTTTTATTTATACCACATTTCCCCGAAAATTACTATACCCAATCGGGAAAAGTGAAAATTATCAAATTTTAGACTTGTTCTCTGCCGGACAAAGCCAGCTTGGCAGCGCCGTAAATGCCGGCCTCATTTCCCAGCCGAGCCAAAACGATTTTCGCCCTGTCTTGGGTAATGCAGACATACTGACGATAATACGTTTCAATTACGCGCAGCAAAATCTCTCCGGCTTTGGATACGCCTCCGCCGATGACATAGATATCCGGATCCACTGTCATGGACACATTGGCCAACACCATCCCCAGATATCTGCCCAGGATGTCCACTGCTTTAACCGCCAGACCATCCCCTTCCCGGGCCAGATCAAAGACATCTTTCGCGGAAATGTTCTCCATATGCCGAAGACCGGAATCACGGTTATCTTCTTCCATGAGCTTTTTGGCCACCCGTACCACCCCGGTGGCAGATGCATACTGCTCCAGGCAGCCCCGGTTTCCACAGTTGCACTGCTGATTTTCTTCGGGATTTACAGTGATATGGCCCAGTTCTCCGCCGACGCCCCGCTTTCCGGCCACCATGCGGCCGTTCAGGATCACGCCTCCGCCCACTCCGGTGCCCAGGGTCAGCATCACCACATCATCGTGGCCCTCGCCTCCGCCTTTCCACATTTCACCCAGAGCCGCCACATTGGCATCGTTGCCAATGGCCACGGGCATGTTAATCCGCGCTCCCAAATCACCGGCAGCGTCACAATGGCCCCAGCCCAGATTTACACACCGAACCACCTGGCCATCTGCCGTAATCGGTCCCGGAACCCCCATCCCGACACCAATCATATTCTCTGCCGTCAAATTCTGCTCTTCCATTTTTTTTAAAATGGATTCGGCGATATCCGACACGATCTGCGCGCCATGATTTTCTTTTCTGGTGGGAATCTCCCATTTTTTCAGCAGTTCTCCATTTTCACAAAATAGGCCGAACTTCACGCTTGTCCCGCCCACATCCACTCCAATACAGTATTTTCCCATTATTTTACTTTCTTCTCCATTTCTCATTTTTGTCTCAACAGCCATGCGGCGGACAGCCCCCGCCGTCCGCCGCCTCCTGTGCCATTTGGCGCCTGGCTCCCATTACTCTTCATACCCATTGGGATTGTTCTTCTGCCATCTCCAGGAATCTTCACACATTTCCTCAATTCCTCTCTTGGCCTCCCAGCCCAGCTCCGCCTTTGCCAGGGAAGGATCCGCATAGCATGTGGCGATATCGCCGGCGCGGCGCGGTTTAATTTCATATGGAATTTTAACGCCGCTGGCTTTCTCAAAGCTCTTCACCACATCCAGCACACTGTAGCCCACACCGGTTCCCAGATTATATACCAGAACCCCCGTTTTATTCTGAATTTTTTCAATGGCTTTCACATGTCCCAGCGCCAAATCCACCACATGGATGTAATCCCTCACTCCTGTGCCGTCATGAGTATCATAATCGTTTCCAAATACACCCAGTTTCTCCAGCTTACCCACAGCCACCTGGGTTATATAAGGCAGCAGATTATTGGGAATTCCCTTGGGATCTTCGCCGATGAGCCCGCTCTTATGCGCTCCGATGGGGTTGAAATAGCGCAGGAGGATCACATCCCACTCCGGATCCGCCACATTCAAGTCCCGCAGAATCTCTTCCAACATCAATTTCGTGCGGCCGTAGGGATTCGTCACATGAAGAGGGAAATCTTCCTTGATGGGCACGGTTTTCGGACTACCATATACAGTGGCGGAAGAACTGAACACAATTTTCTTCACGCCGTGCTTTCTCATGACGTCGCAAAGAATCAGTGTGCCGGTTACATTATTGTAATAATATTCCAAAGGCTTCTGCACGGATTCCCCCACCGCTTTTAACCCTGCGAAATGGATGACAGAGTCAATGGATTCCTTCTCAAAAATCTCATTCACAGCCTGCCGATCCAGCAGATCCGCTTTATAAAATGTCAAGTCCTTTCCTGTAATCTGTCTCACACGCTCCAGAGATTTCTCACTGGAGTTACACAGATTATCAACCACCACAACCTCATACCCTGCATTCAGCAACTCCACACATGTATGGCTGCCGATGAAACCGGCGCCGCCTGTTACCAATACTGCCATCGTTTTTGTCCTCCTGAATTCATCTTTATGCCGTCATAGTTTCCTGTCTACGACAGCTGTCTCTTCACAGGGCGAGACACTCCGCCCCTTCTGTCTTTACTTTACGTTTTTTTTCACATAAAATCAACCGTTTTTTCCATGAAAACCACTTAATTTCGGCCTATTTCCCCCTGAGCCCCTTTTTCCGGTAAGCCAACAGGCCAATGACCACCGCACAGACCACGGCAATCCCCAAAACTGCCAGCGCATATGTATCGAACACGGTTAATATTCGCTTCCATGAAGCGCCGGCCAGAGACCCCAGCCAAATCAGCGCCGTATTCCAGATGACACTGCCCAGAGTTGTCAAAAGGAAAAACGGCAATAGCTTCATCCGCGCCATACCGGCGGGAATGGAAATCAGACTGCGTACAATGGGAATAAAACGACAGATTAAAACCGCCGCGTATCCTTTTTTCTGAAACCAATCGCTGGCTCGATAGACATCCCCGGGCTTTAGGCGCAGAATCTTGCCTGTTTTTCCCTGAAGGACTTTCGCCAGCCATTCCTGACTCACCAAAGATCCCACCTCATAAAGCAGCACTGCGCCCACCAGCGAACCCGCTGTAGCCGCCAGGATCACCATCCACTCATTCATCTCTGTATACGTGGTCATGAATCCGCCGAATGTAAGAATCACCTCCGATGGGATGGGGGGAAAAATGTTTTCAATGGCAATCAGAGCTGCAATCCCAAAATAACCAAATTGATTTAATATATTGATAATCCAGTCCTGCATGCATGCCTCCTTTATCTCGGAAGCCGCCGCGCCGTCCCGGCGGTTTCCCAATGCTTTCACTTTAGCTATATGAAAAAAAGGGACAGTGCACAACCCAAATACGTCACCGCCTTCTGACAAAAATCCCCTTAAGTAGTTGGGACTATTTGCCTTGTCTACTTAAGGGGATCCTATCACAAGACCGCAGGGAGGAGAATGCCGCTATTTCACAGCTGCGTACTCACAAAAATATCGTAGATGGCCCGAATGGCGTTTTCAAAGTCTTCATTCTTGACGCCAATGATAACATTCAGCTCGCTGGAGCCCTGATCAATCATTTTGACGTTGATTCTGGCATGGGCCAGCGCAGAAAAAATCCTTCCCGCCGTTCCTCTGGTGGAACGCATTCCCCGGCCAACTACGGCAATCAGCGCCAGATCCGATTCCAGCTCCATATAGTCAGGATGAACCGCTTTGTGAATGCCGGAAATCACCTTTTGCTCCTTGGGCTCAAATTCCTCCTGATGGACAAACACCGTCATGGTGTCAATGCCGGAGGGCATATGCTCGAAAGAAATCTCATTCTCTTCAAATACCTGCAGAACCTTTCTGCCGAACCCAATCTCTGAATTCATCATATCCTTATCAATGCTTATGGATGCAAATCCTTTTTTCCCCGCAATTCCCGTGATGGTATATTTGGGCACACGGCAGGTACTCTCCACAATGAGAGTGCCTGGATCTTCCGGGGCATTGGTATTGAGGATGTGGATGGGGATCCCCTCCTTGCGCACCGGGAAAATGGCGTCTTCATGGAGTACCGTGGCTCCCATATAGGACAACTCCCGCAGCTCCCGGTACGTAATGGTCTCAATGACTTTGGCATCCTTGATAATTCTGGGATCTGCCACCAAAAAGCCAGATACATCCGTCCAGTTTTCATATACATCCGCTGAAATCGCTTTGGCCACAATGGAACCGGTCACATCAGAGCCTCCTCTGGAAAATGTCTGAATGGTTCCGTCCGGCCTGCTGCCATAAAAGCCGGGGATGACGGCCTGCTCCAGACCGGATAAGCGCTCTTTCAGCACAGCATCTGTTTTTGCTCCGTCAAATTCCCCGGTTTCACTGAAGCAAATGACCTCCGCTGCATCCACAAATGTATATCCCAGGTAGGCAGCCATGACAATGCCATTGAGATATTCCCCGCGGGATGCCGCGTAGTCGCTGCCTGCCTGGGACTCAAAGTTTGCTTTTATGGACTCAAACTCACCCTCCAAAGTCAGCTTAATGCCCAAACCGCCAATGATCTCCTCATATCGCTCTCTAATTTTTTCAAATTCATCGGAAAAATCCTCTCCTTTGACGGCTTTGTCATAACAGGAATACAGCATGTCCGTCACTTTAGTGTCGCCGCTGCTCCTCTTTCCCGGCGCAGAGGGCACCACAAAACGCCTGGCCGGATCTTTTTTAATGATGGAACCGACTTTTTTGAACTGCTCCGCGCTGGCGAGGGAACTTCCTCCAAATTTAACAACCTTCTTCATTCTTGATCCTCCTGATAATTTCCACTTTGACTGTTTATTATAGTAATGTATAGCAGTGAAAAAGTCCAGTGTTATTTTGCTGAAAAATAGGGAAGTTTCCCCAGCTCTCGGCATATAATTTAAATAATCCCAAGCAAAACAGGATGGTTTTCATGAAAAAAAGGCTTCAGCTGCTTATGACGTTTCTTCTCCTGGCAGGTACTTTCTTTCTCTCCCGCCAAGGCGCCGCCCTCCAGGCCAGCCATGCGTCGGCGGTGATACCCTCCGACAATTCTATGGAGGAAAACAGAGATCTCCCGACAGTGGCCATAGACCCTGGCCACGGCGCCATGGATCCAGGAAAAATCGGCACAGACGGCGCTTTGGAAAAAGATATCAATCTGGCCATCTGCCAGTATTTGAAAGCAGAACTGGAAGCGTCCGGAATCACAGTCTGTCTAACCAGAGAAGATGATTCTCCTCTATATCAGGAAACCGATACCAATAAAAAGAAAGCGGATATGCGGGCAAGAATCGCAAAAATCCAAGAGGCCCAACCAGATATCGCCGTCAGCATCCATCAAAACAGTTATCCGGATCCTTCTGTTTCCGGTCCCCAAGTTTTTTACTATAAGTCTTCCTCCCAGGGAAAAACTCTGGCCGATGCCATTCAGAAAAATTTCGATTATGCCCTGGAAGGCCGAAAAAACCGAGCCGCCAAGGCCAATGAGGACTACTATCTGCTCCTGCACACCTCCTGTCCCATCGTCATCAGTGAGTGCGGATTTCTCAGCAATGCGGAAGAATGCGCCATGCTGCAGGAAGAATCTTATCAAAAAAAGATCGCCCATTCCGTCTATCTGGGAATCATGGAATATTTCCAGCTTCCCGTATCCTCATAACGCCCTGGCCTTCTTTTTTGTTCTTTACATAATCTTTACACAGGTTTCACAATCAGCCGCTTCATTGTGGCAATTACATGATTTTTGCCTCGCAGCCCAGCTCAAATTCTCTCATCTACCTATTGACTTCCATTTTGCAAACCTTTAAACTTAAAGAGGTCAAAATGACAAGGATACCATATATGGAACCCATTTCAGGCAAGTCTTTTTCCGGGACAATGGAAAAAGACTTGCCTGTGTCCTGGATGGACAACATCCATATGGTTATAAGTAAATACCAAAGCGGACTGCCCGGTTCGCTTAACCTGGAGGTAATAAATGAGAAAGACAAAAATCATCGCAACAATCGGTCCGGCTTCTGACAATGAAGAAACCATGCGTGAACTGGCCCTGGCCGGTATGGACTGCGCTCGGTTCAACTTTTCCCACGATGCCCATTCGGATCACGCCAGGAAAATCAATTTGCTGAAAAAAGTGCGTGACGAGCTTGGCATCCCCATTGCCACTTTGCTGGATACCAAGGGTCCGGAAATCCGCATCGGAGACTTTGAAAATGGTTCCATTTATCTTAACGAAGGCGATACGTTTACCTTTGTTTCCCAGCCCATCCTGGGATCCCAAGAAAAAGCTTCCACCACGCTTCCTTCTCTATATGAAAATTTGAAAGCGGGGGATACCATTCTCATCGACGATGGAAAACTGTCCATGAAAGTGGAAGAGATCAGAGATACCGACATTGTCTGTACGGTGCTCAACGAGGGAAAAATCAGCAACCACAAGGGAATCAATCTCCCCGGCATCGAGATTAAAATGCCCTATATCAGCGAGACAGACCGCAGCGATATCATCTTTGGCTGCAGCCAGAAAGTGGATTTCATGGCCCTTTCGTTTGTGCGCTGTGCCGATGATGTGAAGCAGGTTCGCCGTATCCTGGAAGAAAACGGCGGCTCCAAGATCCGCCTCATCGCCAAGATCGAGAATCTCCAGGGCGTTCGCAATCTGCCTGAGATTCTGGAAGTCAGCGACGGTATCATGGTGGCCCGTGGAGATATGGGCGTGGAGATCCCCTTTACCCATCTGCCTTCCATCCAGAAGCGTATTATCGAGATGTGCAATCGGGAAGGAAAGCTTGTGATCACAGCCACTCAGATGCTGGATTCCATGATCAGCAATCCCCGCCCCACCCGTGCCGAAATTTCCGACGTGGCCAATGCGGTTTATGACGGTACTTCCGCCATCATGCTGTCGGGAGAGACGGCTGCCGGCCACTATCCCGCGGAAAGCCTTCGCACCATGTCGGCCATCGCCGAAGAAGCGGAGCGCCATAAAGAATATATCCAGGAGAGTCCTGTAGCAGTCCAGGATTGGGATTTCTCAGAGAACACCAGGAGAACGATTATCTTGGCCTCCTGTACTGCTGCCAAATATCAGAAAGCCACCGCCATGGTTGTGGCCACCCACACTGGGCACAGCGCACGCATTCTTTCCAGTGTAAGACCGGATACTCCCATCATTGCCCTCACAGATGATAAGGCGGTCTTATATCAGCTGAATCTGGAATGGAACATCAAGCCCCTTCTCATGGAGACAAAAGAAAACGCGGAGGACCTTATCGCTTCCTGCATTGAGAAGACCACACACCTTCCCTTTATCAAGAAAGGAGACGCGCTGGTCATCCTGGGCAATTCCAGCATCGCTTCTGTCACAGACTTCATGAAGCTTCATATCGTGGAATAATGGAAATTCAAAACCCGGCCAGAGCCCCAACAGCGGCGTGACCGGGTTTTTCTATTTTCCCCAAAAACTTTCGCTTTCCCATGGAACGGCAAATCCAGTTGCATATCTCTTTATTATCCCATATAATGAACGTGTTATAACTATTATATACTGTCGCTTCGTCCAATGAAGGAGGTTTTATGAAAAAGTTAAGACGAACCATGGCCATGCTGCTTTCCCTTCTGATGATCGGTATATTCATGGGCTGTGCCAGAAAAGAAAGTGATCCCATTGAAGTAATGGAAGCCGCGCAGCAAAAGAACAGCCAGCTGACTTCCAGCGATCTGACCATGACCATGGATATGGCGTTCAGCACATCAGGCCTGACCATGGATATGGCGCTGGATATGGACTGCAAAGCCGTCGGCAGCGGCGAAGACACCCAGTTGGCCATGACAGGCAATGTCAGCGCCATGGGAATGGAACTCCCCATGGAAATGTACTACACAGATGGGTATATGTATACAAATGTCCTGGAACAAAAGGTAAAACAGGCCATGTCTTTGGAAAACGCCGAGGAACAGATCATGACGATCAGCAGCATCGGCCCCCTGCCCCAGGAGGCATACAAAAGCCTCACCATGGAAGAGGACGGTGATAATCAGGTGATTTCTTTCACTGCTGACGGAACACAAATGACCGATCTGGTGACCAGTCTTCTTTCCCAGTTTGAAAATCAGCTGGGTGAAAATGGAACTTATACCATAGGCGATGTGACCGGAACTCTCACAGTCAATGGAGACGGCTATGTGGCCTCTGAAACCCTAAACATCCCTCTGACCATGACAGTACCGGACATGGGAGACATGGAAATGACCATGGATTGCGCCATTACCAACCATAACCCTGGCCAGGAAGTCACCATTTCATTCCCTGACTTCTCCGATTACATAGAAACCGATCTCTCAGGCGTCAGTGAAATCCCCGGCAACACCTGAGCAATCGACGGGAACGCATCCCTCAAAGCGTACTGCGCTCTTGGCTGGACTGCATCCGCTGTCCATTGAATATATGGTCAAAACAAAAAATGAATATTTTCAGTCGTGTTTTCTCCGCATAATAATAAAATATTGATATTTAGAAGCGATTATTGATATTTTCAATTGTATATAATAGATTGTAATAAGACATCCGGAGGAGAACATGGCTGATACAGAACTTACAACACAGGCAGAGTTTATACGGAAACGAATCACAGAGCTGCGTCTTCAGCGCAATATGTCAGAATATGAACTGAGTCTTGCACTGGGCCGCTGCCAAGGGTATATCCAATCCATTGTATCCGGCAGGACTCTGCCTTCTATGAAGGCATTTCTTGAAATATGCGGCTTTTTTGAGATCGAGCCATGGGAGTTTTTCTTTCCTGCCATCAAAAATCCTCCCATGATTCACGAGCTCATCCACAATTTTCAAAAATTCCCTGATCAGGATCAGCAGTTTTGGCTGCTGGCGCTTAACCGGATCCTGGCCTATTACGAGGGAAGCAAGCACGTCTCGGAGCCAACGGCCAAACCGTGAAGAGCAGGTCTAGCAAATACCCTGCTCTTTTTCACTGCCCCGTCCATTCAGTCTTCCTGAATCATGCTCCTGTATGCTTTTATAATCTCATAGTCTCTGACCGCCTTCTGGTCATGTTCTCCCGGCTTGATTCCGCCAAATTCACGAAATACATCCATAAACGCAATGATTTCATCCTCCAGCATCTGCCGTAACGGCTCTGGTACCTTTTTTATATCCAGGTCTCTGGCCGCCTTCCCTTGAATCAGGATTTCCATTTGTTTCCTATATGCCTGGTCCACTACCTCCAGCGCGTGATGAACATTCTCATCACGGAAATCTTCTTTCAGGGTTCTGATAAAAAGTCCCGCGAAGTTGTACATCGCGTCCTCCTTTCGTACTTTAGCGTCAATTTTTGTCGTAGTTTTTTCTATTTTTATGTCAGATGGTCTTTTTCTTCTGTTTTATCCACATACAGGTAAATATTGTATATAATGGATAGAGATAGAAGCTTTGCCCATGTTTTGGAGCATCAGATATGGAGGATTTTATGATTGGAGAACGTTTATACGAGCTGCGCAAAAATGCTGGTTTAACCCAAGACGCTTTAAGTTCTGTGCTAAATATTAATAAACACTCCATTTCATCCTATGAGCGCAATAAAAGCGAACCATCTGACGATTTAAAAATCCTAATTGCAAACTACTTTCAAGTATCTGTCGATTACCTGCTGGGCCTGACAGATATCCCTCAGCCGTATAAACCGTTTCACAATGTGATGATCCTTCCTCCTGACTTTCCCGATGACGCCAGACTAGAACTGCATCTTTATGCCGACTACCTGGCGCAGAATTACGAAAAAGTCTTTTCTGATCTTTCCAAACATAATCATACCACAAAAAGGCCTCGGGATGTTTAACTTTTTTCGGAATTGTACTAAAATACATCGCAAAATCCGCCATTATTCGCCAAGGATTTTTTGAAATTCACCATATTTTGACAATCTAGTCTCAAAAACCGCTTCTTTCACCCCGTCCGCGCCGCGCAGAAGGCGTTTCCTCCAACGGTTCTCCCTTGCTTATGCGGATTCTCCCGCAAATATGTTCTCCATTGAAATCCGCCGGACTGCCGCCTTTTGAGGAAAAGTTCCACTCCCTCCCTTTCCGCATCCCGCGCCGCGTGTTTGGTCCGGATGCCGCATTGAGACTGATTCGATATATTATCACACTTCCGGACAACGGGTCGGATAATCTTCCATCTGTCGGATGTTCCTGTTTTTCTTCTTATTTTGCCCTCAAGGGCCTGCATCCCAGCATAGAAGAGACGTATGGGGTTCCATCGATGGTATACATTTGCTTATCCATATCAATAATTTACGTCTTTTTCCGCCTTTTTTCAAGAGTATTGATCTTATTTTTTTCGTAAACCCATAATTTTTTTTATTTTTTTACTCATTTTGTGTAAATTTCGCATATTTCTTACACAATTTGTTTCTTTGCCATCAGCAACAATCTCACGGCTGCACGTTTTCACCTCTGCACAATCCCGTCGATGCTCTTACTAGAGTGCTACACTATACATAAATTTTTCATCATTTTTCTCTTTACAATGGATATTTCCGAAGGTATACTGTATAATATAATTAGGGAAGGTGTCGCCATATGGAATTTTTGCTTCATATGAGCATACCGATACAAAAGGACCTGAATGGAAGGATGTGATATTATGAAACTGGAACGAGTCAACGAAAATCAAATCAAGTGTACGCTCAGCCGCGGCGACCTGCTGGAACGCCATATTAATTTGAACGAACTGGCCTACGGCAGTGAGAAAGCCCGCTCCCTGTTCCGTGAAATGCTCACTCGCGCTTCCTATGAACTGGATTTCAACGCCGAAGATATTCCGCTTATGATAGAAGCCATCCCCATGGCAGAGGACACCATTGTCCTCTTGATCACAAAAATGGAGGATCCAGAAGAATTGGACACTCGCTTCGCAAAATTTGCTCCCGGCAATATGGAAGAACTGGATGTGGACGACCAAGAACTCCCTGATTCAAGCAGAGAAGTCTTTTCCCGTGCCGACGAGATTCTGGATGCCTTTTCCAAAAACTCCCAATTGACCAAGGATATTGGAAATGCGGAGACATCGGATGAGCCGCCCAGGGATCTATCCCGCGTCTTCTCTTTCCGGGATCTGGACACTGTCACGGAAGCTGCCCACGCCGTCTCTCCTTCTTATGAGGGCGACAATTCTCTGTATAAAAACGAGTCCAACGGCCTCTACTATCTGGCTGTTCATAAATCCGGCCATACACCGGAGAGTTTCAACCAACTGTGCAATGTTTTGTCTGAATACGGATCCATTGTCGGCTCTACGCCTCTGGCCACCGAAGCCTTTTTGGAAGAGCATGAGACGATACTGATCAGAAGCAAAGCTCTCCAGAAACTTCGCAGCCTATAAATGTGTTCTGAGGCAAACCAATCCAACAGCCACTCCCATGGGAATGCATTTAGGCACACGCAAAAGAGCACAATCCCCGAACTTTAATGATAGTCCTGGGGATTGTGCTCTTTATTTCCAAATTTTGTATAATCCGGCAGCCAGACCAACTCCACAGTGCCGATGGGGCCGTTTCTCTGCTTGGCAATTATGACTTCGGCGATGTTTTTTGCCTCTGTATCTTTATTATAATATTCATCGCGGTAGAGAAACATCACCACATCAGCATCCTGCTCGATGGCCCCCGATTCTCTCAAATCAGAAAGCATGGGTCTGTGATCCTGGCGGCTTTCACAGGCACGGGACAACTGAGACAGCGCGATCACCGGCACATTGATCTCCCTGGCCAGGGCCTTGAGAGAACGGGAAATTTCGGAGATTTCCTGCTGGCGATTATCCACATTTTTGCTGCCGCTGCCTGACATCAGCTGCAGATAATCAATGATGACCACCTTTAAGTCATATTCCAGCTTGTAGCGGCGGCATTTGGAGCGCAACTCCCCGATGGAAATGCCGGGGGTATCGTCAATGATCAGATGCGAATTGGCAATGATGCCGGAACTCTCCACCACCTGATCCCAGTCATTGTCTGAGAGATTCCCTGTCCTCAGAGTCTGACTGTCCACCCGTGATTCCATGCTCAGTATACGATTTACCAGCTGCTCCTTGGACATTTCCAAACTGAAAATAGCCGTGGTGTAATTCTGCTTAATGGCAAAATTCTCAGCCAAATTCAAAACAAAAGCAGTCTTACCCATGGAAGGGCGGGCTGCCAAAAGTACCAAATCTGACGGCTGCATCCCTGATGTCCGATAGTCCAGATCCGTGAATCCTGTGGGGATTCCCGTCACTGTACTTTTGCTCTTGGAAGCCAGCTCAATCTTATTCACCACATTGATCACCACATCGCGGATGGGCACAAAATCACCGGTATTCCGCTTCTGCAGCAAATGAAAGATCTTTTTCTCCGTCTGCTCCATCAGATCTTCCACTTTTTCCTTTCCCGCGTAACAGCTGTCGGCAATCTCCTCTGTCACTTTAATCATTCTGCGCAGCAGAGATTTCTCTGCCACGATCTCCGCATAATAGCGAATATTGGCTGATGTGGGAACCGCGTTCAGCAAATCCCTCAAAAAGTCAATGCCGCAAATCTCTGGCGGCACATCCTTCGTCTTCAACAACTCCTGTAGCGTCACCAGATCCGTCGGTTTTCCCTCGTTGAATAACTGCAGTATGGCATCAAACATGATGCCATACTGGTTCTGATAAAAATCATCGGCATGGAGCATTTCCATGGCCACCACAATTGCCTCTTTTTCCATCAGCATGGAACCGATGACAGACTGCTCCGCCTCTATACTGTGCGGAAGAACCCGCTTAATCAAATTTTCTTCCATTGTATTTCCCTTCCAGCAAAAAACAAAGCTTTGGCAGTCCCCTGCTTCCTTGGCTCCCCATGCTGGCAGCCTTCTCTCTTACGCTTCCACCACTTTGACGGAAAGCTGCGCTGTCACGTCTTTATGCAGCTTCACAGGAACCATGGTTGTTCCCAGCGCGCGAATGGGTTCCGACAACTGCATCTTCTTTTTATCCACCTCAAAGCCCAGCTGCTCCGTGCAGGCTGCGGCTATTTCCTTGGCCGAAACACTGCCAAATACTCTCCCGCCCTCTCCGGCGCGAATCTTCACCACCACAGGTTTTTCGGCAATCTTTTCCGCCAGAGCCTTGGCCTCTTCCAATCTCTGCTCCGCCAGTTTATCTTCATGCTGTTTCTGCAGTTTCAAATCATTCATATTTTTAGCCGTTGCTTCCACACCCAGCTTTTTGGGCAAAATGAAATTGCGCGCATAGCCATCGCTGACTTTCACCTTTTGTCCCTTTTTCCCCAGTGCTTTCACATCCTGCAATAAAATAACTTCCATGTATGAATACCTCTTTTCTAAATTGTCTTGAACTCATGCCAATGGGGGACATTTTGTTAAATATCCTTTTTATCCATCATTTCAACAATGGTGTCCTTGAGCTTCTTCTTGGCCTCTTCCACTCCCATATCAGGCAGCTGCGCACCGGCCACGCTCATATGGCCGCCTCCTCCCAGTCGCTCCATGATCACCTGGACATTCACCTCGTCAATGGAACGAGCGCTGATATAGATCTTTCCATTGAAATCCGTCAGTACAAACGATGCCTTGATCCCCCGGATCCCCAGTAGTTCATTGGCAGTCTGGGCGCCGATGACCGTGGGATTATCGCTGGTCTCACTGGGGCAGACACTGATGGCGTAATGGGTTTCAAAGACCTCGGCGTTTTTCACAGCTTCCGCCTTGGCCTTATAATCCATCATGTCATCCCGGAACAACTTGCGCACTCTGGTGACATCCGCTCCGTTGCGCCGCAGAAACGCGGCGGCCTCGAATGTCCGCACTCCTGTTTTATTCATGAAATTATTGGTATCTATGACAATACCGGCATAAATGGCATCGGCATCGATGGATTTAATCTTCAGATCGTCGGAATAATACTGGAGAATCTCCGCCACCATCTCACAGGCAGAAGATGCATAGGGCTCCACATAGGAAAGAACAGCGTTGTCAATGACATCTCTGGTCTGGCGGTGATGATCCAATACCACCACATTCCGCGCCTTGCGCAAAAGTTCCGGGCACTCTGTATAACTGGGCCGATTGGTGTCCACCACCACCAACAGCGTGTTGGAATCCATCCTCTCCAACGCCTGCTCATTATTGATAAAAAGGTCCTCTTCATAATCGGGATTGCTATAAAACCGTTCCATCAAAGGCTTTACGCTGCTGCTGACACTGTTGGCCACAATATTGGCGCGTCTCCCAGAGGTCTTGGCCGCGCGGTAAACGCCAATGGCAGCGCCAATGCAGTCCACATCGCTGATTTGATGCCCCATAATGATTACCTTTTCCTTGGATTCAATCAGTTCACGCAGGGCATGGGCCTTAACTCTAGCCTTGACCCGAGTATTCTTCTCCAGGGTGTGGGTCTTGCCCCCATAATAGGTAATATTCTCCCCGGCCTTTAGAACCGCCTGATCTCCGCCTCTGCCCAAAGCCATGTCTATGGCTGTGCGGGCATACTCATAATTGCGGATATAAGAATCCCCTTGGGCACCCAAACCTATGCTTAGGGTAACTGCCATCTGATTTCCGATATTTACTGTCTTCACATCCTCCAGTAAAGAAAAATGATTTTTCTGCATATCTGCTAGATGTCTTTGCTTGAGTACGATGAAATACTTATCTTTTTCAATTTTTTTCAGAATGCCGTCATAGCTGGAAATGTATTTATTGACTTTTCTGTCAATGAGCGCCAAAAGCAGCGATCTCCTGACCTCTTCGATGCTGTCCAGCGCCTCCTCATAATTGTCCAAATAGATCAGGCCCGCCACCAGTCTCTCATCCTCCACTTCCCTCTGATAGCGCAGCTCTTCTGTTTCATCGAACAGATACACTGCAAACATGCTCACCTTCTGATCGGCCTTTTCTCCAATGAACAGACTGTCTACAATGTCATTGAGGGTGACGCGAATAATGGACACACGATAATTTCTCTCCTGAAATACCGAGTGGAACAAAGCCGACTCCTCTTTGAAGCGAAGCTTGTCCTGGGTAATTTCCCCAAACACAGAGGCCAGATGCTTATGCTTTCTTCCATCCTGTCCCACGATTTCCTGAAATTGGTCATTCATCCACAGGATCCTCCCGGTGTCATCAATGACGCCGTAAGGCACCAGCATCTCCTGGAGAAGCTGTTTTTGGATTTGGGCATACCCGCTACCAAACAGAATCAAGTCACGGACAATATTCTTTCTATATCGCTGATACAGCAGAAAAGTGATAATAAAATACAGTACAACAAAAATGCTTACCACAATTCCACATGCCACATGGAATGTATAAGACACAATATTCATGACGATGAGAAGTGCTCCCAGAATGGCAGGCCATCGCAGATAGACCCGCAGGCCACTGTTCATTTTAATATCATGTTTCATACAAAGCCTCCATTTTTCAGAACCGAGCCCCTTGCCTTAGCGCACAGGCATCCGGATTCTAAGCGTGATACATATTGCTAGTATACCATTTTTTTGCGGGAATAGGAAGAGAAAATTGGAAAAATAGTATTGCGCTGTTGCCGTACATATACTACACTAAACAATAGAAATTTTATCCAGTGAGGTACCTTACATATGAAAAAGCAGGAATTTGCCAACCCTATCACAGAAGGAATTATATGGAAACAGCTTCTTCTATTCTTTTTCCCCATTCTCTTGGGGACTTTTTTTCAGCAGCTCTACAACACCGCCGACGCCATGGTGGTTGGCCAATATGTGGGAAAACAGGCACTTTCCGCCGTGGGCGGAACTACGGGAACTCTCATCAACCTCTTGGTGGGATTTTTCGTGGGACTTTCCAGCGGCGCCACGGTTATCATTTCCCAATTCTACGGAGCGCGTCACCTGGATCGTCTTTCCACTGCTGTCCATACCGCAGTGGCCTTTTCTGTGGCCGGAGGGGCCGCGCTGATGATCGTTGGTATCCTCCTGGCTCCATGGGCATTGGCAGCCATGGACACCCCGGCTGATGTGATGGATTATGCCATTACTTACATACGCGTTTATTTTGTGGGCATGATTCCCAATCTGCTCTACAACATGGGGGCTGGGATACTGCGGGCCATCGGAGACTCCAAACGCCCGCTTTACTATCTGATCATATCCTGTATGACCAACATTGTGCTGGATTTTGTTTTTGTCCTGGGATTTAACCTGGGCGTTTTGGGTGTTGGTCTTGGCACCGTGATCTCCCAGCTGATCAGTGCTGTATTGGTAATGAATCGGCTTCTGCGCACCGACGATGTGTACCGCGTGGAACTGGGAAAAATCCGGATCGTTCCCAAGATGCTGGGGAGAATCGTCAAAATCGGCATACCGGCCGGTCTCCAATCTGTCATGTATTCCATCTCCAATATCATTGTCCAAGTGGGCGTGAACCGTCTGGGCACCGATGTGGTGGCTGCCTGGGCCACCTACGGAAAAATTGACGGCCTGTTTTGGATGATGCTGGGAGCCATGGGCATCTCCGTTACCACCTTTGTGGGACAGAATTATGGGGCCGGAAAAAGCCAGCGTGTCCGTGACGGGATCCGAACCTGTATGATCCAATCTGCCGTCATGACCATTGTCATGTCCCTGCTTCTTTACTTTACAGGCATTTACATCTTCCGTCTTTTTACTTCCGATGGGGTGGTTTTGGAAACAGGCGTAAAGCTTCTGCATTTTATGGTTCCTGCTTTTATTCTGTATATTCCCATTGAGATTTTGTCCGGCTCCCTCAGAGGCGTCGGCGACTGCTGGATTCCCATGATCATTACCTGTGTGGGAGTCTGCATTCTGCGTATTCTCTGGGTTCTTTTCATCGCACCTTTTTATGCGGAAATCCGCTGGATTGCTTTCTGCTATCCTCTGACCTGGTTGATCACTTCCGTCGCGTTTGTACTGTACTATTACCGATACAGCGTTCTGCGCCGTCCCAAGGCCAGAACGAACTGACGGCAAGCCAATTATCTCTCGCGTTATTGAACTTTAAAAGAGAGCTGCCGCAAAATGGCAGTCATCAATGATGACACCGCTTTGTGACAGCTCTCTTTTATTGCCGGATTCCCGGACTCATGTGGAAATTAATCCACTGTATACGGCAGCAGAGCAATATGACGAGCTCTCTTGATTGCTACGGTCAGGGCTCTCTGATGCTTTGCGCAGTTGCCTGTGATTCTTCTGGGAAGGATTTTTCCCCTCTCAGAGATGTATTTCTTCAGCTTAGCAGCATCCTTGTAATCGATTACTCCATTGTTTTCGCCACAAAATACACAAACTTTCTTTCTTCTGCGTCCGCCCCTTCTCTTCATGGGAGAATCCGGTCTTTCAGCTTTATTGTATGCCATTTGAATTGCGCTCCTTTCCTGTAATTGCGGAATCCACCGCCTATGATCAATTGAACGGAAGTCCCTCGTCCTCGACTCCGTCCGGAATATTCATGAAACCATCGCTGACGGCACTGCTGGGTGTCGGTCTGGAAGATGGCTGCTGATAGTTGCCAAAATTGCCGGAGTTGGCGCTGGACGCAGCCTTACTCTCAGCAAACTCCTGGTCTTCCACCACCACATCCGTGGTGTAGACTCTTTGTCCATCCTTATTCGTATAGCTTCCCGTCTGGATGCGGCCTGTCACCACGATTTTTGTTCCCTGGTGCAGGTATTTCTCCGCAAACTCTGCAGAACGGTCAAACGCCACACACTGAATAAAGTCAGCTGTCGACTCCCCATTGCCGGAACCGCGGCCCCTGCGGTCCACTGCGAGAGTATAGCGGGCAATGGCCATCTGGCGTTCACCCTGGGTATAACGGATATCCGGATCTCTGGTCAGTCTTCCCATTAATATAACTTTATTCATAATCTGCTCCTATCTGTATGTTCGTTCAACATACGCCAACTTAAGAGTGAATGTGCTCTATCGTCTTCCAACAGCAGTTATCTTATGCTTCCTGTTTTACACAGAGATATCTGATAACAGGCTCCATGATGCGAACATGGCTTTCCACTTCGTTGGGGCAGTCTGCATCGCCTTCGAACTGGATGAAGTAGTAGAATCCTTCTCTCATCTTCTGGATTTCATAGGCCAGTCTCTTCTTGCCCCACTCGTCCACGTTTGTCACAGTACCGCCGAAACGTGTGATGTAACCCTGGACTTTCTCGATGGCTGCGGCTCTTTCCTCATCCTCAAGCTTTGCACTCAGTATAACTGCTAATTCATATTTGTTCATCAGTCTCGTACCTCCTTTTGGTCTCTGGCCCCCGATCTCTGGGAGCAAGGAAATGATAATATATCACAATACGGCATTGTAACACAGGATTTTTCAAAAAGCAAGCACTTTTTTCATCCGTGCCACTTTCCTTTGACTCCAACCGCAGGCTTGTGCTATAATGAAGCCAATACATTAAGGGACTGGAACATGAGAAGGCCCGGATCAAACACATGAAGGGGGAACGTATCCATGAACTATGAAGTCGGCGATATCGTCAAATTGAAGAAAAAGCATCCCTGCGGCAGCCAAGAATGGGAAATTCTGCGGGTCGGGATGGATTTTCGTCTCAAATGTCTTGGATGCGGCCACCAAATCATGGTTAGCCGCAAATTAGTGGAAAAGAACACACGCGGTCTGCGTAAACCTTAAAAAGTGGTGTGCCGTCTGGCGCACCACTTCTCACATCTTTTTCTGATCTTCTTCCAAATCAGATGCTGCTTCTGACTTCCTGCTGGACAGTTTCTGTTTCACGGATTCCCAAGTTTTCTTACATTGCTGTTTCACTGCACACTTTCCAGCATGCCATCGCTCCCTGGGCTTCTGCGTATGCGTTTGCCACCAGTTTTCACCTTTTTGGGAGGCGGCATTCAGCGCCGGAGCCACCCGCTCCATAATCCGATTCCAGCGCTCGCCGTGTAGATACCAAATCACTGCTGCCGCTGCCATAAAGGCAATAAGCGCCATGACAGGCAGGGAAATCAAATTCTTGACCTGGGTGGTGAATTTAATATGAAAAGAACTGTTTCCCACTGTGGCCGTGTATTTTGTAGCTTTCACCGTTTCCTCTTGATTTTCCTTTTTTGCGGTGGAATCCAGCGTATCTTTCAAAATCGTATCACCGCTGTCAAACTGAAAATAATACGTCAGAGACGGGACATTGTCCTTTGGCAGAAAACCGGTGAAATCCAATTTTTCTTCCATATATCCATTGGCGGAAGGCGTCAAGACTGTCGTCTTGTCCCGTTTATAAGATACTGTGTCCGTACCGGAAAAAATATGTTCAAAATCTGCAGATACCTGCTCCCATCCCCCCTCCATGGAAACCTGCACACAGAAATTTTCCTCTATGGTGGCCGTTTCTGTCCGGCCATGCTGCTGTGTTTTGTTCTGAAAATACTGCTCAATGGCTTCCTGATGCGCCTTCAAAGGCGGGCGGGCATATGCCACAGTGATATCACGGCTTATGGTATTTCGATCACGCACCACACTGGATACCTGGATGGATGACGCCGTATATCCCGCCTCCATGTGGAAAAGAACCTCCTCCTGATCCATCTCCTGGTCCAACAGCAGCAGATAGTTCCCATCCGCCATCCGGCTTTGAATCCGTTCTTTTTCCGTGGCATCCAAATTTGTCATCCAATCCGGGGTCTCTTGTAAGCCGCTGGATGTGACTGCTTCCCCATCGCCTGTCTGCTCTTTCACATAATAGTACACAGGCACCCTTCCTGTATCCGCCGCAAACGCTTGGACATTGACAAATTCTCTATACGTATGGTCAAACTGAAATGGAGATAGCATCTCCACCTCTTCCTTCAGCTGCGAGGCGCCTTGCCCCAATACATGGCTCATGGACTGACCAATGCTCTCCACATCTCCATCGGGAAAGATCAGCTCCACACAAGTATCTGTGATCCATTCCGCCTGGCTCCCCTGGGGAGTTCTTTCCTCCACCAAAGTCTGTACCTGGCCGGGCGCCTTTTCCATCAAGTCCCCAGGGAAAATCAGATACACCGTCCGTCTCCACGCTCCCTCCAGCTGTGGTTCAGTCACCATCACCATTGCCTGGGCATCGTAATCCTTACTGGCCGCGTATTCTATCCTTCCTCCGGAAACACTCTGGCGCTTTCCATCATAAGAGAAATAGGTCTGTCCCAACTGAAACAGCTCATTGACCTCTGTCCTTCGGACATATCCCTCCTCCACCAGGGCATCGGAAAGCCACTGCAGAAAATCTTTGGCTGTCACATACTCTTTCAAAGAAAATTCCACTCGCATCCCTGCGCCTGTCCGGTTCAGCTGAACCATATTTTTTCCCGTCAGCGCCTGGGCTTTCTCACAATATTCTTCCAAAGAATGAAAAGACAGCGTCAACGTTAGCCGATACTGGCGATTTTCCCGCTCCACATCCCAATCCAGCTGTCTGGGACAGTACTCCTGCATAAACCGTTCCACTGTTCTCTCACTGCCTGTGAAAGCCCGCCGGACAATGCTCTCTGGCAGCTCCACCTGGATGACGCGCTGGCCGGATTCATCCGCCTCCACTGTCATCTCGCAGGTCACTTGCGCCTGTCTGGTGCAGCCCCCCAGGAGCCCAACTCCCAAGAGGACCAGACAGGCGGCCAGTATTTTAAACCATCGTTTCATAATTCCTCATCCACGCAGCTGGCCAGCACTTCTCCGATTCGATCCCGAATCAGCAGGTCCGCCTCCCGATCCCTCGGCGTGGCATCCCGGTTGATCAACACCAGCCTACTGCCTCTGTAATAATCAATGAGACCGGCTGCCGGATAAACGGAGAGAGACGTTCCCCCCACAATCAGCAGATCTGCCTCACTGACATCCATGACGGCCTGTCTCAAGATATCTTGGTTCAGACTCTCTTCATACAGCACCACATCCGGCTTTATAATTCCGCCGCAACTGCAGCGCGGTATGCCGTCTGTCTCCATCATATGGGACAGTCCATACTCTTTTTTACATTCTTCACAGTAATTGCGCAAAATCGAGCCGTGCAGCTCCAGAACCCGCCTGCTTCCAGCCTTCTGATGCAGGCCGTCGATATTTTGCGTGATGACTGATCGCAGCTTTCCCTGCCTTTCCAGTGCCGCCAGTGCCATGTGGGCGGAATTGGGCTGAGCATCGGGATATACCATCTTATTTCTATAGAAGCGGAAAAATTCCTCTGGATGCTGCCTATAAAAGGTATGGCTCAGGATCACCTCCGGAGGGTAGGCATATTGCTGTCTATACAGGCCATCCTCACTCCTGAAATCCGGAATATTGCTCTCCGTGGAAACCCCGGCCCCTCCAAAAAACACAATGGCATTTGACTCTCTAATCCATGTCTTCAGCTGCTCTCTGGCTCTGTTTTTTTCTTCCATCACGCGTCACGCCTTTCTTTTGGTCACGGATTCAGCTTAATGTTCTTAAAGAGCGCGCCCAACCCTGTGACAGCCTGCCCTTCTTCCTTATAATCAAACACTTCCTCATCCATGTCCTTATTGATCACTTCATTGGCTTCTTTCATACTCAGACTCACCTTTCCATCAGCCACTTTTGTGATCTTTACTTTTATCTTATCCCCCACAGCAAGAACCTGTTTGGGATGTTTCAACCTGCGGTCACTGATTTGTGAGATGTGGAGAAGACCAGAAATACCATCTCCGATATCCACAAACGCGCCATAGTCCTTCAGCTGTTCCACCGTGCCTTCCACCACAGCTCCCACCGATATGCGGTTAATTTTGTCTTTTCTTTCCTCCAAAGCCTTCTGTCTCAGCACATCTTTCACTGACAGCACCAGCTTTTTGCCCTCTTCATTGACATCAATGATCAAGGCGTCCACTTCCCTGCCCAGATATTCTTCTGTGTTTTCCACATAATGAAGATCCAATTTTGAGGCCGGTATAAAGCCGCGGATTCCCTCTACGTACATAATCACACCGGCGTTGACCACACCGCCGATTTTTCCGTGAACGATTGTTTTTTGTTCCATCATCTCTTTCAGCTTATCCCAAACCAACTGGTCATTGGCTTCCTTGCGGGAGAGCAGCATATTTCCAGCTCCATCATCTGTCTTAATGACTGAAGCTGTCAGGGTATCTCCCACCTTCACCTGCTCCATGACTTTGAAATCCGGGTCACTGCTCATCTCCTCAACCGGGATCCTACCGGGGGCATAGTAGTTAAAATCAATCATAACATCTGTCTCTGTGACATCAATGACGGTTCCCGTCACCATATCCCCGGGAAGAATTCTGCGATAGGACGCTTCCAGCTCTTCTTTATAATCTTCCATGCTTTCCTGCCTGGCTGCCGGGATCTCCTCTGCGGCGTCAACGGCAGGCTCCAAAACAGTGGGATCTCCATTCTCCTGATTCATCATTTTCTGCTCATCCATACAAAACACCAATCCTTTCCAGTCAGATTTCGTTAACAGTTTTCCAATATTTCCAGAATTATGTCGGCCCATACGGTAATTGCCGCAAAAAGAGAAGGCCGTTCTGAGTATCCGGCGATCAAAATTTTTTGAACACCGACGTCATTATGTTTAGTATAGCACAAGAATTCCTCTTTGGATAGGGTCAAATCCTCCGCCGTCTTTGCACAGAGCAGCCTCCCTTCTGCGCCCGGTATCGGCCTCGCACTATTTTGCGATATATGGTAAATTTTGTAGTATTTTCATTATAACTATTTTTTTCTATATTTTACCAAATATAACATTTTTTCAGCATACAGGGTAGACAAATATACAAAATCATTGTAAAATGATGACACAATAACAGAATATGCAGTATCTTTTTCGTAAACTGCACGGGACTTGAAATGCCGCGTGAATTTATATATGGTTTTCAATGCCTTGATGATATTTCTTAACAGAACGGTCTTGCAACTAAAAGGATAGAACTTGTATACGAAAGCGAGATAGTTGATTATGTCAAAGTCAAAATTAATTAAGGATGTCAACAAACCACTCTACCAAAACATTGCACTGAACACGATGCTTTACCGAAAACATCTCAAAATGACGCAAAATGAACTGGCCGAAAGGGCTGGGATCAGCAAATCATTTCTTGCAGCCATTGAATCTCCCGGAAATATCAAGCCCTGCTCTTTGGAAACGCTGTTTGACATTGCCAGAGCGCTTCACTGCAATCCAGGCCAGCTGCTGTCCTCTCCGGACGCGACAAAGAAGTTTCTTAATATTTCCGATTCCAAGTAACGTTTATTTGGCCGCAGCGGGATTTTATAAAGTTTCCCAAAAGAGCCTATGGCAAAATGGCGGGGCAAAAAACAGCGCGCAGAAATTGGCACCTTTGAGAGCCATTCGGCTCACACAAGGTGCCAATTTTACATTACCATTGAGATTTCTTTATGAAAGCAGAACTTCTTGCCACTCTTTGGGACGGAATCCGATCAGCACAAAGGTGTCCCCCACCAAAATCGGCCGCTTCACCAGCATTCCGTCGGAAGCCAGCAGTTCATACTGTTCTTCTTCCCCCATCTCTGTCAGCCTATCCTTCAGATTTAAGCTTTTATACACCATTCCGCTGGTATTGAACAAGCGCTTCAAGGGCAGGCCGCTTTTTTCATGCCAGGTTTTCAGCTCCTCTGCCTTGGGATTCTCTTCACGGATATCACGGCTCTCATACGCGATTCCATGTTCATCCAACCATTTCTTGGCATTCCGGCAAGTACTGCACTTGGGATAATGGACAAACAGCATACTCTTCCTCCCTTTCTATTACCAGATCAGGAAATCTTTTTCCACAAGTCTCAAAATTGCTTCAATAAAGAAATAATCCCCATAAATGATGGAAATATGCCGACCTTCTTCTCTATGGTACGCCTCATTTCCCATCTGCAGGATGGAATCTCTTTCCGGATCCCAATCGCACCATTTTTCTTCCATGGCCTTCAGCACACGCATGGCCGCGTCCACATAAAGCGGCTTTTCCAGCTCGCCCACATGTTCCGCAATCTCCAAGAATCCGCAGGCCGCGCAGGCGCCGGCCGTGGAATCATAGTACACCGGCTCCGATGGCTGACGGAAATCACACAAAGGCAGGAAATCAGAGCGCACCAGATTGGCGATGAAATAGTGCGCCACCCTTTTGGCGGCATCCAGATACTTCTGATCCCCCGTATGGCGATAGCTGAGGGCGAATCCATACAGAGCCCAGGCCTGGCCTCTGCTCCAGGACGATCCCGACTCATATCCCTGTCCGCCGGGATTATCCAGCATTTCTCCTGTCATGGGATCCAAACAGCAAATGTGATTGGAAGAGCCGTCGGGACGGATGGACATCTCCAACTCCTTATCTGCCTGAGCCCTGGCAATCATGGCAAAACGGGGATCCTTCAGCTCATCGGACGCCCAGTACAGGATGGGAATATTCATCATGCAGTCAATGATGATCCAGCCAATGCGGTCCTCCCCATTCCAGGCCGGTATGAATTTTCCTGCAGGGTTAAAACGTCCGGCCAGTGTACTGGCGGCGTGCAGTCCTCTGACCCTGGACTTTTCATTTCCAGTCAGGCGGTAATCAGCCACTGCCGAGTGCAGCCACATGAAGCCCACATCATGATGCAAACCCGTAAAATCTTCCAGACATTTGTCCAACTTCTCTTCCACACCCCGGGCAGCTGTCATATACTTCTCTTCTCCCGTAGCGTGATACATCTGCCACAAAATTCCAGGCCAAAATCCATTGGTCCACCAATCCAGATCGTTGACAGACTTATCATCAAACTTGCCGTCCACTGTGGTATATGGGATCTTGTCCCCTGTCCGGTCACACTCTGCGGACATCTTTGTCTTGATCTTCTCATAGATCTCTCTGACCCATTTTTCGTTTTCGTTTCCGATGGCGTAATTCATACTATAAACCTCCGTTTTTCACTGTATTTTGGTAAGACGCGTCTGCGCGCTGGGCTTTCCGTTGACCCACCCATCAGTCAACGGATCCCATTGGGGCAAAATTCATGTTTATTATATCATTTATTCCAAAAATAAACATGGACGATCGTCTCCTTTTTTGGTAAATTGTGCTTCCTCTGTTTCCATTTAAGGAACGGGAGCCGCCGCTGACCTACCAGATGAGAAAATCCTTTTTCAAAAGCCGCAGAATCGCTTCAATGAAAAAATAATCCCCATAAATAATGGGCACATGACGCTGATCCGGTCGGTCATGATAGGCGGCATTTCCCATCTGCAGAACAGAATCTCTGTCGGGATCCCAATCGCACCAATTGCTTTCCATGGCCTGTAAAATTCGAAGCGCCGCATCAACATAGAACGTCTTCTCCAGCATCGGCACATGCTCTGCAATCTCCAGAAGACCACAAGCCGCGCAGGCACCCGCTGTGGAGTCATAGTACACCGGATCTGACGGCTGGCGGAAATCACACAGCGGCAGAAAATCTGTGCGAACCACACTGGAGATGAAATAGTGCGCCACCCTCTTGGCAGCGTCCAGATACTTCTGTTCTCCCGTATGGCGATAACTCAGGGCAAAGCCATACAGGGCCCAGGCCTGTCCTCTGCTCCAGGAAGATCCTGACTCATACCCTTGTCCGGCTGGGTTATCAAGCATTTCCCCTGTCATGGGATCCAAGCAGCAGATATGATTGCAGGATCCATCGGGACGCACCGCCATGGCCAGTTCTTTGTCCGCCTGTTCCCTGGCAATCATGGCAAATCGAGGATCCCCGGTTTCATCGGTCGCCCAGTACAGCAGAGGGATATTCATCATACTGTCAATGATAATCCAACCAATACGGTCTTCTCCATTCCAAGCCGGTATAAACCTGCCAGCCGGATTAAACCGCCCTGCCAGCAGGGCAGCCGCGTGGAGGCCTCGTTTCCTGGCCGTCTCATCGCCAGTGAGCCGGTAATCCGCCACTGCCGTATGCAGCCACATGAATCCCACATCATGATGAAGCCGAATGTATTCATCCAGCAAATAGTCAAACTTCGCCTCCAACCGCCGGGCCGCTTCCTTATAACATTCCTGCTCTGTGGCATGATACATTTGCCACAGAATACCACCCCAAAATCCATTGGTCCAGAAATTCAGCTGGTCTTTGCCGCTGTGATCGTCAAATACCCCGTTCCTGGCAATATATGGAATCTTGTCTTTCGCCCTCTCACATTCTGCTGCCATCTTTACTGTCAGCTTTTCATACACCTCCTCCAGCCACTGCTGCTGTCTCTCATTCCACATGGTTTCTCCCATAAGAATCCAACGCCTCCTTCCATTTTTCGCTGCTTTCAGCTGATAATACTATTTTACCATTTCCCGTCCAAAGGGACAATTGAATATTGGATATGTTTTATGGATTGTTTTTTCTGATATTTCTATTGTTTTTTCATATAGATTTGTTATACTTATCATAAGACATAGCCTCGTCCATTGGTTTGGATAACTCTGTCTTTATCCGGGACAAAGGAGGAAACAATATGAGATTTATAACCATGGGAGAACTTCTGATGCGTCTCTCTCCGCCCAATTATGAACGGATCTGCACCACCAATTCCTTCATTATCAATTTTGGCGGCGCAGAGGCCAATGTGGCCATATCCCTGGCCAACCTGGGTGTGGATACCAGTGTATTTACTGTTATTCCCAACAATGATATCGGTAAATCGGCCATCCGTTATCTGAAAGCCAACGATGTACATACTTCCCCCATCATTCTTGCCGGAGAGCGCATGGGGACTTATTACCTGGAAGAGGGAATTTCGGTGCGGGCATCCCAGGTAATCTATGACCGAAAACACTCCGCTTTCGCAGAATTCGATTATACAACTCTGGATATTCCCAAAATTCTGGAGGGCTATGACTGGCTCCATTTAAGCGGCATTACACCCGCCCTATCCAACAACTGCGAAATCCTCATGGAACAGGCTCTCTACGCTGCCAAAAAATTGGGCATGACTGTGAGCTTTGACTGCAACTTCAGGAGCAAACTGTGGAGTTTTGGCGAGGCACGAGATATCCTAAGCCGTTATCTGCCCTATGTGGATATTCTCATTGGTATTGAACCCATCCATCTGACCGACGAAAATGGTCACGATTTAAAGGATGGCATGTCCATGCAGCCCACATTGGAGGAACAGGATCGGATCTTCCAGGAACTGGCCCGCCGCTATCACTTTAAGGCCATTGGACGCCATGTCCGCTATGTCCACTCCGGAAGTGAGAATTCTCTGAAGGCCTATCTGTATTATAATGGAAAAACATACGAGAGCGATCTGTTCCGCTTCCAAATCCTGGATCGGGTGGGCGGCGGCGATGCGTTCTCCTCCGGTCTGATCTACGCACTGATGGACGGCATGTCACCGGAAGATACCGTGAACTTTGCCGTAGCTTCCTCCGTAATGAAGCATTCCATCCGCGGCGATACAAATATTACAGATAAAGAAAGCATTCTGCGTCTCATGAATCAAACATACGATATTCAAAGATAATGCGCCCCTTTGGAAATTAATATTCAGCCGGGAAGGGCGATGCCGTCTCTTTCCAGGGAAAAGTCTAGAAGACATCCCCTGAGAGACAGCATCGCCCTTCGCGATATTTTTCACATCATTGATATTCGCACACATCCACCCATTTCATCAATAGTTCCTTCTCCTGGGGACGCTTCTTGGTCAGCTGGGCTGCTGCCACAATGGGAAGCCACTGCTGCACATAACGCTTCTGTGTATCTGTCTTCTGACAGAATTTATCCATATACATGTCGGCCAACAGCGGGTTATCAAGACATAACAGCAGATACGTCCTGGCCACATCCGCACTGGCATTGCCCTGTGTGGCATGTACCCAGTCAATGACATACATCTGGTCACCCTGAACAATGATATTGGATGGTTCAAAATCTCCATGGCAGAGCTTTAAATGCCGCGGCATCCCGTCCAGCCGGGTCATCAGCTCGTAGCGAATCCCCTCGTCAATGACATCCAGTTCCTGAATCTGCCTTGTCATCTTCTCTTTCATTCGATTCAGCAGGGGACAGGAATGGGAATTGATTTGAATGTGCAGGTCCACCATCCGGTCAATGTACTGCTCCGCCTTATCCGGCTCTTCTTTGATCCTCTCTGCCAGCGTCTGGCCCTGGATATATTCCTTGGTAATGGCCCATTTTCCTTCCACCACGGAAACCTCCAGGATCTTTCCCACGTTGAGTCCAACCTCTTCCACCCGGGCTGTATTGAGCGCTTCATTTAGGACTTCTGACTTGGGAAAGCCCTCGGCAAATACTTTAATGACCTTGTCACCTTCTCTATATATCTTTTTGTACGCGCTTTCAGCAATGAGTTCACGACTGCTCATATTACTACCTCCATTTTCTTCACCACCGGCGTTGGTCGGCGCCTGACAAACCGCCGGGGATGTTTGCACTCTGCCAGCAGCCGAAAATCCCCATGCTGGCAAGCCTGCATCAGATTTTCGACTGTTTATCCCTGATATTATTACAAGAGTATAATACCACATTTCTGTATAATTGTACAGTATTTTCTCTTTTATTCCCCAATTATTTGTGCATAATATATGATAAGATTGATATCTTTTTAACATTCAAAAATGTGCGATACCTCTCAGCAAAAAAAGATTTCTGTGGATTTTCTTCTGTGTTTTTTGTATAATACCCATGGTGAGATGCGTGATTTCAGGGAGAAGATGATACTTTTTTGACATACTTTTCCTTCGCCCAGGCACGCAGCAACCCAACAGAGTTGTAATCAATCATGAGAATAGCAGAAAGAAGAATAAAAGAAAGGATTCCGCCATGGCAGCAGAAGATAAGTGTTTGTTATTTTTTGATATCGATGGCACCCTCATCACAGAGGGCAGCCATATCCTTCCAGACAGTGCACGCAGGGCGCTACAGAACGCTCGACAGAAGGGCCATCTCACTTTCATCAACACTGGAAGAACGTATTTCAATATCCCTGATTACGTGCGCAATATTGGATTCGATGGATATGTGTGCGGATGCGGCACACATATCCGTCTGCATGACCAGATAGT